>JAAUTN010000192.1 GCA_012031415.1 Leptolyngbyaceae cyanobacterium SM1_4_3
GAGCGTTTCGTCGTGCCAATAACTTTGCGGTCAAGATGAACGAAGCGAAAAAGATGCCGAGAGCCAACACAATTGCGATGAAGACGTGCAGCCAGTTTAAATGTTTCCTTAAACGCCATATCGATTTACTGTTCATACTCAAAGCAGTTTTTCGGCAGGTTCAACCATTCACAGAAGCTTACAATATTTCAGGTTGATTCAGTTATGGGGATGGGCAGACGTTCAACCTACAATCGGGATGTGTTAATCTGCAACTTTTCTAACGCTGCTATTCTAATGGCTCGTCTACATCGTTCGTTTAGGCCTGAAACGGCTCACAAATCTGAGGCTCAGCTAAAGTTTTGGTTTGGCTTGAGTGTAGCTTTTGCGGCAGTTTATGGCATTTTGGGGCTTCAGCAGGCGTTTGGCAGTGAGTATGTGGTGCAGGATGATGCGCGTCAGCACGTTTTCTGGATGCAGCGGTTTACCGATGCGGGGCTGTTTCCGGGAGACTTAATTGCTGATTATTTTCAGTCTGCTGTGCCCGTTGGCTACACCAGTTTGTATCGCCTGGGAGCTTTGCTGGGCATTGACCCGATGGTTTTTAATAAGCTGCTGCCGATCGCCCTTAGCCTAATCACCACTGGCTTTATGTTTGGCATCAGTATGCAGATCTTGCCGATTCCGGTGACGGGCTTTTTAACCACGCTGTTGCTCAATCAGAATGTGTGGATGAAAGACGATCTGGCTTCTGCTACCCCTAGAGCGTTTTTGTATCCTCTGTTTGCGGCGTTTCTGTACTTTTTGCTGCGGCGACCCCTTGCGGGTATCTCTTCGAGATCGCTCTTTCCTATGCTGGGGGCGATCGCCCTTCAAGGCTTGTTTTACCCGCAGTGTGTTTTGATTTCAGCCGGAATTCTTTGTTTCCAGCCGCTTCAGTGGAGTCAGGGAAAACCAGGCTTTTCTAAGGAGCGATCGGAGTATCTATTTGGTTTGGCGGGTTTGGCTGTGACGGTGCTGGTGCTATTGCCGTTTGCGCTGCAATCTTCAGAATTTGGCCCAACGATTACGCTTGCCGAAGCGCGAGAACTGGCTGACTTTGGCGAGAATGGGCGATCGCGTTTTTTTATCAACGATCCGTTTGAGTTTTGGCTGGTCGCAGAGCGCAGCGGCATTTTTCCGGCGCTGTGGGTGCCCCGATTAATGCTGAGTGGCTTGCTGTTGCCGATTATCTGGCGTTTCCCCGATCGCTTTCCGCTGCTGCGGCAGGTGACAGGTCAGGTGAAGCTACTGCCGCAAATTATTGGAGCATCGGTAGGGTTGTTTGCGATCGCCCATCTGCTGTTGTTTAAGCTTCAGCTACCCAGTCGCTATACTCAGCACAGCTTTCGCTTTGTCATGGCAGTTGCAGCGGCGATCGCCATCACCGCCATTTTGGATGCCCTCTTCCGCTGGGCAAATCGGCAGGGCGATCGGGTTGCCTACAAAAAGCCTTTAGCAATGGGACTCACTGCGCTGCTGAGTGGTTCACTAATTTTTTATCCCAGTCTAGTTGAGGAATTTCCTGACCCCAACTACAAGGAAGGCGACGTTCCAGCCCTGTATGAGTTCTTTCAGCAGCAGCCCAAAGATACGCTGATTGCCTCTCTGTCTATGGAAGTTAATAACATTCCATCGTTTGCCCAGCGATCGATCCTGGTCGGTCGAGAATATGCGATTCCCTATCAGCTTGGCTATTACAACCTGTTTCGCAAACGGGTGGTTGATTTGATTCGGGCGCAGTACAGCCCAAATTTATCCGCTGTGCAGGAGTTTATTCAGCAGTACGGCATTGACTTTTGGGTGCTTGATCATGACGCACTGACCGCAGACTATGTAGCGGGTGAACGCTGGGTAAGGCAGCACGAAGAGGTGGTGGCAGAAGTCGTTGCAACAATGCAGCAAGACAACGTGCCTGCGCTAGCTAGAGGCGTAGAGCCATGTTCGGTGTTAGAAGTGGGGGGTCTGGTGGTTTTGCAAGCGGATTGTCTTGCCAAGTTGTCAAGCGCCCCATTAGACGCAGTACAATAGCGGCGATCGCCAAGGAGCATGGTCAGTGGTTACAGGTAGCACCGTCGCCCGATTCCTGTGGGTCAATCTCTCTTTTCTGCCAATTGTGGTTAGTGCCAGTCTGCCTGCGATTCCTCTGGCTCAGGCACAAACGGTATCTCAAACCGCAGAGGAGCGCTTAAATCAAGGCTTGCAGTTTGTGCAGCAGGGGCAAATCAATGAGGCAATCGCCGCCTTTCGTCAAGCCGCCGAACTGAACCCTGGACTTGCACCCGCTCACTACAACCTGGGACTGGCTTTGCGCCAGCAGGGACAGCTTCAGGAGGCTGCTACCGCTTTTTATCAGGCAACCCAGGCAGAGCCAAGATTTGCCCTTGCCTTTGCCAACCTGGGAGCAGCCTTGCTAGAAGGAAACAACTTTGATCAGGCTGACGATTATCTAGAGCGGGCGATCGCCCTTGATCCAAACCTGGGTTTAGCGCATTACAACCTGGGACTGGTGCGAGAACAGCAGCAGGACTGGAATGGGGCGATCGCCGCCTTTCAACGTGCGATCGCACTCAGCCCCTCTGCGCCAGAGCCGCACTATCATTTAGGACTGGTTTACCTTCAGCAAGAACAGTTTGAGCAAGCCGCTACTGCATTTAGTCAAGCCATTCGCGTTAGCCCCAACTATCCAGAAGCACACTACAATCTGGGTTCCGTTCAGTTTTCTCAAGGCGATTTTGACAATGCGCTAGAGTCCTTTCGCCGCGCCGCCGAAGCCAACTCTAATTATCCCAACGCCTATTACGGAGCCGGACTGGTGTTCATTCAACAGCGACAATATGCCAGTGCCGAGCGAGTTTTGCAATACGCTAAAGACCTTTTCACCGCTCAAGGGCAACCCCAGTGGGCACAGAACGCCGAGCAGTTGCTAGAGCAAGCTCAAAGCTTCGCTGAGCAGTAATAGCTGGTGTTTAAGTCGGGCAATAGATTCGATAGAAAAAGCAGCCCCCTCAAGGAGGCTGCTAGCTACTATGTTAAGAAGATTGAGTTAGAGAGAAGTCCGCTAAACTAAAGAACTGCCCTACTTCATGCCGACGGTTTCTACACCAACGCGATCGCCAGAAGGCTCAATTGCCTCACCTTCAATAAAGGAGCGCAGCATCCAGGCCATCTCTTCATGTCCTTCCATTAGCCCGGTGAGGAAATCAGCCGTGCCCTCATCATGAAACTCTTCAGAACACTGGTCGATATGTTCACGCAGATTGCGAATGATTTGCTCGTGGTTATCCATCAATCGAGCCACCATCTCAGTCGCTTGAGGCAGGTCGCCTACGTGTTCGTTGATGGAAGTGTATTCCAAAAACTCTCTTGCGGTACCAATGGGATAGCCGCCCAAAGCACGGGTTCGCTCAGCAATAGAATCAATGTTCTCAGTCAAAACTTCGTATTGCTCCTCTAGCAGTTGATGGAGAGAGCGGAACTGAGGCCCAACCACATCCCAATGGTATTTCTTCGTCTTGATTACCAATAGGTAAGAATCTGCCAAATCCCGGTTGAGCAGGCTAATTACGCCCTGGCGCTGTTCGTCAGTGAGACCTATGTTTAACTTACGCATTGCTTTAGGTTGCTTTCAAATCGACTCCATCTACTAGCTCACCAAACTACTCAAAAAGAGGCATCAACCGAATGAGAGATTGTGGCAAGGTTGAAGTTGGCAAGGTTGAAGTTTACGAAATCGTTTGCAGTAATGCTGCTAGCTCTCACACTGGGCATGACTGCGAGTAAGTCACGGCCCTGGCTAACTAGGGTATTACGGCCCTTCTGACTAATTTTTAAGTCGCTAAACTCTACATCACTGAGGAGCGCAATTTTGTCTGTTCCATCTCTGTAGTCTCTGACTAAATCTCGTCCTCTTCCAGTTTCTAAGACAAAGACATCATTGCCACTGCTGCCCACGTAGGTGTCGCTACCACCGCCGCCCACCAGAATATCATTGCCTCTACCACCGTCCATCCGATCGTTGCCGTCGCCACCCACGAGCAGATCATTACCTGCTAGACCGAGTAAGGCATCGTTGCCATCTCGCCCAATCAGAAGGTTGTCTCGACGATTACCTCTGATGCGATTGTTGCCGTTGTTGCCGTCAATAGTGCTATCAATGTCGTCAATCAGGTCATCAAACAGATCGCCAATTTCACCGCCTAAGTCATCAAACAGATTGCCTAAGTCATTCAAATTGATGTCGTCGATGTTGCCGATTAGATCATCAAGTCCAACCAAATCAATCAGGTTGCCAACGCCATCAAAGATGCTACCAATGCCAATTCCGAGTGCCATAAAAATACGCTTGGTGTTGGTGTAGTTTTAACTTCCATTTTATGGCGATCGCCCCCCCTTTCACTTCACCCATCCGGTTAGCCTGCTGGACAGTTCTGCTATAGTATTCTGAACTGCGGGTGTAGTTCAGTGGTAGAACGCAAGCTTCCCAAGCTTGATGTCGTGAGTTCGAGTCTCATCACCCGCTTCTTCTAAGTCCATTTTCCTGGCTATTTAATCATCACCATCAGGTTCGGGAACCGTAGAAAGATGAACACTAGCCAGCGTTCCCTCTGTTGCCGAGGAAGTGATAACCAGTTGTCCCTGATGCGCTTCGACAATGCGCTTGACGATCGCCAATCCCAGCCCTGTTCCTGATGCTTTGGTTGTATAAAAAGGTTTGGTTAGATTAGGGAGGTGATCGGGCGGAATGGGTTCGCCACTATTATGAACTTGAACGCAAACGCTTTGATGAGAGGGTTGCAAGCGAAGTGTCACGGTTTCTCCCTCTGAAATGGCATCACAGGCGTTATTGATCAGATTAATCAACACTTGCCTGAGCTTATTGCGATCGCCCCACACATACACTGGCTCAGCTAACGGTTGAAACTTCAGGAAACGGTTTTTGGCGAAGGGTAACGCTTGGCTGGAGTGAGTCAACTCTCGCAGCAAAAGATTTAGCTCGATTGCTTCTTGTTGGATTAGATGAGGTTTGGCGTAAAGCAAAATTTCACTCAGCAGATTTTTGATCCGTTCTCCTTCCTCAATGGACAGTCTGAGCCGTTCCTGAAATGGCGCAGATAATTTTAATCGCTGAAAGGCACTTAGCCCCATCCATATCGTTGTGAGGGGATTGCGAATTTCATGGACAATCATCGCGGCCAGTTCTCCGACCTCAGCGAGAGAGGCGATCGCCTGCATTTTCTCTTGTTCTGTTTGTCGTCTCTCGGTAATGTCTTCTGCAATTCCTGCTAGCCGATAGACTTTGCCCGAAACATCGAGAATAGGAAATGCCTGATCATGAATTAGCCGGACTGAACCGTTGGGGCGAATAATCCGATATTCCTCTCGATATCCGGTAGAAGCCGCCTGTTGGAATGCTGCCAGCATCCGCTCTTGGTCGTCAGGATGGATTGAAGAGTGCCAGAGGGTACGGTCGGTTAACCAATCCTGGCGCGATCGCTGCCAAATTGCTTCAAAGGCAGAACTGATGTAGATGGGCTGCCCATCCAATGAATACATCCACAGCACCTGACGCATATTTTCAGCAATCTGTCGGAGTTGTTCTTCACTGATACGGAGCGCGGCTTCAGTCTGCTGATGCTGAAAAATTTCAGACTGTAGCTGTGTATTGATCTGCTGAAGTTCAGCCGTGCGCCGTTCAACTTTTTGCTCAAGCTGACTGTTCAGTTCCATCAGCTTTGCTTGCGCTGCTCGCAACTGGACGGTGCGTTGCACCACCGCAGCTTCGAGCGTTTCATTAAAGCGCTGCTGCTGCTGATAGAGCTGATAGTTATCGACAGCCGTTGCTGCCCGTTCTGAAAAGATTTCAACCAGGCGGATTTCTTCTGGGGTGAATCGGCGAGGTTGCCGCTGAAACGAACAGATCGTGCCGAGTACGTCCCCTGAGGAAGTTCGCAGAGGAATGCCCAGATAAGCGCAGTATCCTGGCTCCATTTCTCCATACTCAGGATGCAGGGTTGTGTCTTCGACCACAAACGGCTGTCCAGTTTCCAACACATTGTCGAGAATGGTGCCGTGAGTGGCAAAGGTCAGGGTTTCATCTTCCGGCAAATTGATGCTGCTGCCTAAAACTTTGCCTTCTCCGGCATCACACACCGTCACGATTGACCAGTCTGTATTGATTAATTGACTGACTCCCTGGGCGATCGCATTCAAATAGATGTCAAGCTCTCCAGCCTGGTAGCTCAGAGAAGAGAGAACCTTGAGGACGCTAATTTCTTCAGATTGAGTTTGCTGATTCGAGGTAAGAGACATCGCAAGACCTCACTATTTTGAGGAAACATAGAGTCAGACCCTAGCTTTATCCCATTAGAAGCACCATACCTGAAACAGCCCTCACTGAAACCTCACTGAAATAGAACAAGACGCTTTCGAGATATTCCTACACAGATGCAGGCATTTCTATAACTACGCTACTTCACTCCGCCTGCATCAGAATCGAGGTGTACCAGTGGGTCAGAAATTAGTCATTCCTCTTCAGATACACGCACCTGGTGCTGGAGTCCCGCATAATAACCAATAGGACACTCCAAGATCAAATTTCATGATTGGTTCTGGGTCATCCACATCTAAGAGTAGGCTGGTCAGGTGGTGGGAAGCGCTCACTCCCTTATCGCGGCTATTGGCGATCGCCCTGGCTGCCCCTTTGACCGTTTTAAACGCCTGGGCCTTTTCTGAAATCTTCGGCTATTTTCGTTCTTTATTCATCGTCATACTGACAGCGGCTCTGTCTGCCTTCTTGTTGAACTATCCCGTTCGCTGGCTAGAAAAGGGCAGAATCAAACGCGGGCAAGCAGCTATCCTGGTTTTCCTGGCGGCAATCTTGATTGTGATGGCGTTGGGTGTGACCCTGGTGCCCCTTGCCTTCACTCAAGCCCAGCAGTTGGTAGCACGGCTACCCGAATGGATCGACTCTGGACGACGGCAACTCGTCATGTTAGATGAGCGTATCAGCGCAATGGGCTTGCCAATCAGTCTGGATGGGTTGGCGGCTCAGCTAAACGCTCGGCTAACCGGAGAGCTACAGGGCATCGCCGGACAAACCCTGAACCTGGCGCTGAACCTGACTGTGTTTACGGTTGTTAGGCTGTTAGACATTTTGCTGACAGTGGTTTTAACGTTTTACCTGCTGCAAAATAGTCAGGCAATTTGGAGCAGTTTAATTGGCTGGTTGCCAACTCGCTTTCAGCAACCCTTCTCCAAGACCCTAAGACTCAGCTTCCAAAACTATTTCTTTGGGCAAATTATTTCAGCAACCTGTATGGGGTTGGGACTGACCTCGGCGTTCTTGCTGCTCAAGGTTCCCTTTGGATTGCTATTTGGCTTAACCATTGGGCTGATGGCGCTAGTGCCATTCGGGGGAACGGTGGGAATTGTCTTGGTGACGCTGCTTGTTGCGCTGCAAAACATTGGGCTAGCACTCCAGCTTCTGTCTGTTGCGCTGATTGTTCAGCAAATCGTCGAAAACTTTATTGCACCCAGAGTTTTAGGCACCGTTACAGGCTTAAATCCATTCTGGGTGTTTATCGCCATCTTAGCGGGGGCAAGAATCGGAGGGCTGCTGGGCGTTGTTGTTGCCGTCCCCATTGCTGTATTGCTTAAAGAATTCTTGATTGCGGTGCGAACCGTGACGCACAGAGATGACCATGCCCATCCTTCGTCAGAATATTCTTCATCAGAACATCCTTTATCTGAAATCGACTCTTCTACAAAAGAGAAGTCCCAAGAAGATAAGTCTAATGGAGATGTCAAGCAACTCCAGATTTCAGAAGTCAGCAAGCAAGAATCAGAACCTGCTGGGTAGGGGCAGGTTTTGCCAGAATCTTTGCATTTGACCGACAGTTTTGATGCTAAGCCTGCCCCTACAGGTATTTTGTTTGCTAGAAATCTCCTAAGACATTTTCATGTGAAAGCCCGCCCAGAAGCTTTCACATGAAAACGTGTCCTAAAGGTATGCGCGTAGCGCTATAGCCGCTGTAAATAGGTAACGAAAGCAGCGCAAATCAGCCGTATCTTATTACTCCCTGCATTTGACGATAGAGTGAGGAGGAATAGATCTCGCCACTAGTTTGCTGTGGCTGCAATCGCTTAGCGGATGAGGTGCTTATGTCAGAGTCAAAGCCGAGGGATGTGCAGGTTTTGCCGATCGCCCCAGACACAACAATTGTGCGATCGCGCAGTTGGAATCGTCTTCGGTTCGAGATCGAATATGCGTTGGAGCGAGGCACTACCGCCAACTCATTTTTGATTGCGGCAGATCGAGTGGCGATCGTTGACCCACCCGGCGAGTCTTTTACTGAAATTTATCTAACTGCTCTACAGCGCCACGTTGACCCCAAGCAGATAGATTATGTAATTTTGGGACACGTCAACCCCAACCGAGCAGCGACGCTAAAGGTACTTTTAGAACTGGCTCCTCAAGCCACTTTTGTTTGTTCAAATCCGGGGGCGATCGCTCTTCGCACTGCACTGCCAGACGAGCCGCTCAATATCAGCATCATGCGCGGAACGCCCGATGAAGTCCTCGATTTGGGCAAAGGACACCAGTTGCGCTTTATTCCCACGCCCAGCCCCCGCTATCCCGACAGCCTCTGCACCTACGACAGCAAAACTCAAGTTCTATATACAGACAAGTTTTTTGGCGCACACATCTGCGGCGACCAGGTGTTTGACGAAGGCTGGACGGTGTTAAGCGAAGACCGTCGCTATTACTATGACTGTCTCATGGCTCCTAATGCCCGCCAGGTAACGACCGCCCTCGAAAAAATTGCTCCCTTTACCGTTAAATTCTACGCTCCAGGTCATGGCCCGCTGGTGCGCTATGGTCTAACCGAACTAACACACGCCTATCAGCACTGGAGCCAGCAGCAAAAAGCGCAAGATCTATCCGTCGCGCTGCTGTATGCCTCTGCTTATGGAAACACCGCGACTATTGCCCAGGCGATCGCTCGGGGCATGACCAAAGCAGGAGTCGCCATCGAATCGATCAATTGTGAAGTGGCTGAGCCTACCGAAATTCAAGCTGCCCTGGAAAAGTGCAACGGGTTTGCGATCGGTTCTCCCACATTGGGCGGTCACGCACCCACCCAAATTCAAACGGCTCTGGGCATGATTCTTTCTACTGTGCCGCAAGACCGACTGGCTGGTGTATTTGGCTCTTTTGGCTGGAGTGGAGAAGCGATCGACCTGCTTGAAAACAAGCTCAAAGATGCAGGGTTTCGGTTTGGCTTTGACCCCATCCGCGTTAAATTTACCCCCACTGACTTAACCCTGAAATACTGCGAAGAAGCGGGTACAGACTTCGCGCAAGCACTCAAGAAAGCAAAAAAAGTGCGAGAGCCACGCCAGCCCGCCACCACTCTCGAACAGGCCGTCGGGCGCATTGTTGGTTCGCTTTGCGTCGTCACTACAAAGCACGGCGATGTTGCCAGTGCCATGCTAGCCTCCTGGGTTTCTCAAGCTACCTTCAACCCACCGGGCTTGACTATTGCAGTTGCAAAAGAGCGGGCGATCGAATCCCTCCTGTATCCGGGTAATTCCTTTGTTCTCAACATCTTGGCAGAAGGAAATCACCTCGGCTTAATGAAACACTTCCTCAAACCCTTTGCCCCAGCAGAAGATCGCTTCCTTGACATAGACACAGAACCAGCGCCAAACGGTTCCCCCATTCTCAATCAGGCTTCTGCCTACTTAGAATGCTCCGTCAGCGGACGTATGGAATGCGGCGATCACTGGGTCGTCTATGCCACAGTCGAGCGCGGTAAAGTACTAGACCCCGAAGCTAAAACCGCCATTCACCATCGCAAAACAGGTACTCACTATTGAATTGTGTTAAGTAGGTAATAGATAGTAAGTGATAAGTTAGAAAAACCGTTTTACCCCACCTACCACCTCCCCCTCATCCCTCATCCCTCCCCCATGTCCCTCACTTTCCTTTTCAACGCCGCTAACCTTTTCGTTTTGCCCTTTTGGGCACTGATGATTCTGTTGCCAAACTGGGTTGTGACTCGCAAAGTCATGCAGTCTTTTTTGCCATTTCTGGCTCTGGCTAGCGTATATGTTTACCTGTTTGCAGGCGGCATTACTCCTGAAACTGCTCAAGATTTTTCTAATCCTCAACTGGCTGACATTGCTCGACTATTTTCGGGTGAACAGGTCGCTGCAACAGGTTGGGTTCACTTCCTGGTGATGGATTTGTTTGTTGGTCGCTGGATCTATTGGGAAGGGCAGCGCACAGGGGTTTGGACGGTTCACTCTCTTATCTTTTGTCTGTTTGCAGGTCCTTTAGGTCTGCTCTCTCACATCGTCACTTCCTGGATTAGCCAGCTTTTCTTCTCTAAGACTGTGACTACATCTGAAGAAACGAGTCCAGATCCAGCAGCTTAATGAATCCAAGCCTTTGAAGTATCGCCGATTGAAGGGGTTATGCTAAACTACTAGCCGAGTATGAATTCGGTTGCAGGTTTGCTTTCAGTATTGACAGGCTACTCTCCGGATCAAGACCTCTCTACACCTTTTTTCTCACGTTCTGGAGCTATTCCATGTCAATTTATGTAGGTAATCTTTCCTACGATGTTACTCAGGATGACCTGAACACGGTCTTTGCTGAATATGGCACGGTTCAACGAGTTCACCTGCCAACCGATCGCGAAACAGGCCGTCCTCGCGGGTTTGGATTTGTAGAAATGTCTGCCGAAGCAGAAGAAGATGCAGCAATTGAAGCGCTAGATGGGGCTGAGTGGATGGGGCGCAGCCTCCGCGTCAACAAAGCCAAACCCCGCGAAGAGAGAAGTAACGATAGAGGTCGCTCTGGTGGCGGTTGGGGGGGCGACAGAAACGGTAATTATTCTCGTAACTTTTAGCCCCAAACCACGTTAGCCTCATCCCTAATTGCCACGTTAACAAGAGACTTAAGCCCCCTATTCCACAGAGGAATGCGTAAGTCCCAAATTTGTCAGGCAATCAATCCTCTGAGTCCTGGTGAAACAACGGGTTTAAGCCCCTTGTTTGATACAGCTTTACGAAGAATAGAGATAGAGTCTATCCGAAAACTTTGCTCCTGTTGGAAACATCTCAGTACCAGTAGGGTGTGTTAGGCGAAGCCGTAACGCACCAGAGGCTTTTAGAATGGTGCGTTACGCTGCGCTGACACACCCTACGAAAATTGCAGCTTATTTAATCCACGACCCTAACCGTCATGTTAACAAGAGGCTTAAGTCTCCTGTTCCACAGAGGAATGCGTGTGTCCTAAACTTGTCAGTTAATTAATCCTCTAGTTTCTAGTGAAACAATGGGTTTAATCCCTTTGTTCAGTGCAGCTTTACAAAGAATGGGTATAGAGTCTATCCGAAGACTTTACTCCTGTTGGAAACATCTCAGCTAGGTTGGGCAATGTTCAGCCTTGCCGAACTGGTTTTTGGATAGGCGCACAAGGCAGTAGCTATGGTATTGTGCTACGTGCCTTGTTTTTGTATAGAAGCCCTCGCAGTACGGGGACTTCTATACAAACGTCTCCTATAGGTATGCGCGTGGCATTCTCCATTTTCTTCAAAGTAATATGGTCTAATGCTAACTGCGTGATGTTTACAGCCGTTTCTGTTTGGTCAAAGCGGTAGTTCTTCACTTATTTCCCACAACTTAGAACCCTGGATGTCAACAAAGAACCTGATTTTTACTGTCTTGCTGGTTTTTGTGCCGATCTCAATCCTGGCTCACTATATGGAATGGGGGGCAGTTGCCATATTTGTTACAGCTAGTATTGCCATTCTGCCTCTGGCTGCCTGGATGGGAGCAGCCACCGAAGAAATTGCTGTAGTTGCAGGTTCTACTTTAGGAGGACTGCTGAATGCCACCTTTGGCAATGCAACCGAACTCATCATCGCGCTGGTTGCACTGCGGGCCGGATTGGTGAACGTGGTCAAAGCCAGCATTACCGGGTCGATCATTGGCAACCTGCTGTTAGTGATGGGTCTGGCGATGCTGCTGGGTGGACTGCGGTTTAAGGAGCAGAGCTTTCAACCTGTGGTAGCCAGAGTGAATGCATCGTCAATGAATTTGGCGGTGATTGCGATGCTGTTGCCTACGGCTGTGAACTTTACCTCCAGTGGCATTGATGAAGTAACGCAGCAGCGGCTCTCCGTCGCGGTCGCAATTGTATTGATTCTGGTTTATGGCTTGACCTTGTTGTTTTCGATGAAAACCCACAGCTATCTATGTGAGGTGGGAGAAGCAGGGCTTGAGGCGGGTGAAACAGATGAGGCAGGACATTCAGCGAAGCCAAACTTATGGCTTTGGGTCGCAGTGCTGCTGGTTGCTACAGTGCTGGTGGCGATCGAATCTGAATTTTTGGTCAGTTCGCTAGAAGAAGCTACATCCGGTTTAGGACTAACAGAACTGTTTACAGGCGTAATTGTGCTGCCCATTATTGGAAATGCGGCTGAACACGCAACGGCTGTGACGGTAGCGATTAAAAATAAAATGGATTTGTCTGTTTCGGTCGCAGTGGGTTCGAGCCTACAGATTGCTCTGTTTGTTGCGCCTGTGCTGGTGCTGGCAGGTTGGGCGATGGGGCAACCGATGGATCTAGATTTCAATCCATTTGAATTAGTGGCTGTGGCCGTTGCCGTGTTAATTGCCAATTCGATTAGTTCTGATGGGCGATCGAACTGGTTAGAAGGAACTCTGCTGCTGGCAGCTTACGCAATTTTAGGACTTGCTTTTTACTTCCACCCTATGATTGAAGGCATCGGTTGAACGGAGACTGGTTTAGTTTTTTGTATAGATGCAGGCAGAATGCCTGCATCTATAGAACCCATTTGAGATCTCAGGAAGAGGCTGCAAGCCTCTTCAGCATAAGCCTGACAAAGCAGAGGTTGATTTTAGTTTCTGCATGAGATAGCGTTCGCTCAAAGTTCTTTACTAGACTTTTGC
>JAAUTN010000024.1 GCA_012031415.1 Leptolyngbyaceae cyanobacterium SM1_4_3
GCCCCTTTGAGACGATCGTTAATTACGGGATTTTGGGAAGGCTCTGAAGAAAGTCCAGCATAAATACGTAAGCCCCGATCAGTGGAGTTCGTTTAGAGATGAAATTCCTTCTCTGTGCGTAAGCAGATTTACCCGCGCTGTAACTATCCTGAATCGCGCATTTCTTCAAGAAAGTAACCGTTTATCTGTAGAACTGCCCTAGACGTTTTGGGTGCTTTTAAGCGGCTTTACAAAACTTTTCAATAGTGCAAGATGGTACAGGTCGATCTGAAGAATTTCAAAAATCAAGTGCAGTTTGCATAAAACTGAGGGTCGGTATGCTGAGAGATAAGTAGAGGTTTACAGCAGTTGCAACTGTAGGGTTCCCCTATGAATCAGACAGGACTAGATGAATTCGATGAGCAGCTAAGGCAAATCGCGGTTTCAGCCCAACAGCATCCTGCACTTTCAGTGGGGCAGCAAATGGCGTTGCGATCGCTTGTGCAAGTGATTCTCCGTTCGGGTCGGCTTTGTCGCCCGCAGCGGGGTAAGTTTTCTGGCTTTTACCAGGACATTTACGACGAAGCGCTTCAGGAACTCATGCTGTTTATTTGTCAACATATTGACCGATACGATTCAGAGCGAGGAAGCGTGATGGCATGGGTGAATATGCTGTTGGAGCGGCGCTTCTTTAAAGAAGCAATTCCCAGAGTGATGGGTCGCCAAGATATGAAACGAGTAACGCTGTCTGACCTGGATCACCTCACTTCACCTGAGCCACAGGAAACGCTAACGGATAAGCTCAAAGCCTGCATTGAGCAAGATCCAGAAGATGTTTTGAAGGCGGAATGCATCAAAGACCATCCGGCGGCTACTTTTCAAGCTTTGTTGCAGCGACGAATTTTGGGGCAGTCCTGGAAGGATATTTCGGCTGAGTTTGACTTAAAGATTCCAACGGTGAGCAGCTTCTACTATCGATGCTTAACGAAATTCTCCTCCAGGCTAAAAGAATATTGTGTTCATGACGTAATCTAAACTGACGCACAACTTATGATGAAATTATCAGAATTCTCAACTTTTATTGCGCCTATTAGCCTGTCAGACCACGCTTTGGCTGAACGGTTTCGTAAACAGCATGGTAATCCGGTCAAGGCTAAACAGGTTTATTTGAATACGTTGGCGGTGTCTGCGGTAAATTTCTACTTGCGCTGTATGGGCGTTGAGACGAATTGGGAGGTGAGTCAGAGCTATGACCCGCTGATGCAGGCGGCGATGGATGTGGCAGACTTGGAGGTTGGCGATCGCGGCAAACTAGAGTGTCGTCCAGTATTGCCCGATGTGCAGGTGGTTTACATTCCCCCCGAAGTTTGGTCAGACCGGATTGGCTATGTCGCAGTTCAGCTTGACCCGTCGCTGCAAACAGCAACGCTTTTGGGCTTTACAGACATTTCTGGGGTAGAGGAAGTTCCGGTGAGCCAGTTGCGATCGCTTGATGTACTCCTGGAACATTTGCGCCAAACTGCACCCGCAACCACCCTGGAAGCGCCTGTTAATGCTCTGGTAAGTGAACGGGTCAATCTCAGTCAGTGGTTTGAAAACTTGTTTGATGCAGGGTGGCGATCGCTCGACTCACTTTTGGGGACTGGGCAACCTCACTTTGCGGTCAGTCTTAGAAATGACTCTCGTTTGAACGAGGCAACCGTGAAACGGGCTAAGCTGATTGATCTGGGGCTGAGTTTGAAAGAGCGATCGGTTGCATTAATGGTAGCAATCACCCCAAGTCTTGGCTCCATGAATACCCCCGAAGTAGGTTCGCAAATGGAAATCCTGGTGCAGATGCATCCGATGGGTGGGGAAACCTACCTACCCACCGATCTAAGGATGAGTTTGTTCTCACCTTCTGGGGAAATGCTGCAAGAAGTGCGATCGCGCAATCACGACAATTACATTCAGCTCAGGCGATTTCGAGGAGTGCCTGGAGAATGCTTTGACATTCAGGTCGCATTCCATGAAACTTGTTTGACAGAGATGTTCACTATCTAATGGTTTAAGATTTTCGTGAAGTCCTGATGGATTGACAAATCTCCTATACAGGTTGGGTTGAGGCACGAAACCCAACGCAAAGCACTGGTGAATGTTGGGTTTCGTTAGGCTCAACCCAATCTACTAAGCTAACCATTTGGGTCGTAATGGCTAAGTTAATCGTCTTGAGCTTTGGAGAAGGAAATTTAAGTAACGGCTTTGCGGCTGTTACAGTTCAGTTATGGAATGAAAATGATACTTATCCGGCAAAAATTATAGGCCGTTTAGCCGCAGCACCGAAGCTAGCAGAGCTTTACCGACAGTGGCGACTCCTTTATCTAGCGCTCTATCAACGGTTGGGCTTCGGGTTACGTCTGGAAATTGAAACCGCAGATGTTACTAATGTTTCTGAAATTGAGTTAGGTGATTTGTGTCAGCAGCTATCTGACCAGTTAAATCACTGGTTAAACTCAGAGCCGTTTCAAGGCATTGATCGATGGCTCCGAACGCAGTTACATCCCTCCGACTGGGTGCGATTCATCATTGAAACTAACGATCCTCTGCTGCGGCGTTTGCCCTGGCATCTCTGGCAGTTTTTTGAGGACTATCCCAAAGCGGAAGTGGCTCTCAGTACACCCACTTATCAACGTTCAGATCAACTTCCAACAGGACGGGCTCTTGCTCAGGTTAAGATTCTGGCTATTTTAGGAAACAGTCAGGAGATTGATGTTGAGCGAGATCGCGCTACCTTACGGCAACTTTCCAGGGATGCTGAAGTTGAGTTTTTGGTGGAGCCTTCACTGGAGGAGTTAAATGAGTCTCTCTGGCAGGGCTGGGATATTCTCTTTTATGCGGGACATAGCTCTAATGATGAGGAGAGTGAGCGGGGAATTCTGCAACTGAATCAAACCGATCGCCTGACATTAGAACAACTCAAATATGCCCTGAGAAGGGCGATCGCTCAAGGCTTAAAACTCGCTATCTTCAACTCCTGCGACGGTTTAGGATTAGCGCAATCACTCGCAGATTTACACATTCCTCAAGTGATCGTAATGCGGGAACCTGTGCCCGATGTGGTAGCTCAAACTTTCTTGCGGCATTTCTTAACTGCTTTTGCTGGAGGACAATCTCTCTACGCATCGGTGCGAGAGGCGCGAGAAAGACTGCAAGGACTGGAGGATCGCTATCCGTGTGCGACGTGGCTCCCAATCATTTGTCAGAATCCGGCAGAATCTCCTCCCAGTTGGCAGAGTTTGAGAGGGGAAATCGGGGAAGAGGCTGGAGAGCAATCGCTCCCACAATTTCAATCCACTCATGCTGTATCCAGAACTGCAACTTTTGGGTCACAAAGTCAGCGCCGAAGAAGTACTCTTTCGGCAATTTGGAGAGTTTGCCTGATTAGCGGGTTAGTGACAAGTTTGGTGGTGGGAGGGCGATCGCTTGGATTGCTGCAACCCTTTGAGCTACGGGCGTTTGATCAACTGGTGCAGTTGCGCCCCGCCGAGCCGCCGGATGACCGTTTGTTAATTGTTACTGTTGATGATGCAGATTTACAGTATCAGGAGCAGCAGGGAATGGTACGAAAGGGGTCACTTTCTGACCAGGCGTTAGTTCAACTGTTGCAAAAAGTAGAACCTTATCAGCCTCGTATGATTGCTTCGGACATTTATCATGAGTTTGAGTTTGAGCCAGAATTAGCCAGCTACTTGCAGCAGCGCAACCATATCATTAATGTTTGTCGAATTGGTCAGGCAGGGGATGAGGCAACCCAAATTTCGTCACCTCCTGATATTCCAACGGAGCGTTTGGGGTTTACCAATTCGGTAGTTGATCCAGATGGCGTAATTCGTCGTCATCTGCTGGGAATGCCCTCAGACGATGCTTGCCCGACCAGTCAATCTCTCAGTTTGCGAGCCGCAATGGGATACTTAAACTCACTGGATATCCCACTGCAATTCACAGAAGCAGGCGTGTTACAGATTGGGGAGGTTTCTTTCCCTAAACTAGAGTTTAACGCGGGAGGATATCAGCTATCTGCGGCTGAAGCAAACGGATATCAGGCGCTACTCCATTACCGTTCGGCTCCCTTCGCGCAGATTCCACTTCGGAAAGTTCTGGATGATTCACTTACTAGTTCACAGTTGGCAGAACTGGTTAAAGATCGAATTATTTTAATTGGAGTCACGATAGACAATGTTGATTCTCACTTTGTGCCCTATCGCAACAGGTTGATGCGTACCGAAATTCCAGGAGTTGTGATTCAGGCGCACATGACCAGCCAAATCATTAGTGCGGTTCTCGATCAGCGTCCTCTGTTATGGTGGCTACCGCAGTGGCTTGAAGCGGTTTGGATAGGGTGTTGGGCGTGGATGGGCGGAATGCTGGTGTGGTGGCGACCCCTTGCGGGTATCTCTTTGAGATCGCCCTCCAAAAAACATTCGCCTTCAGGCAAAAACAGGACTGCTCTAAAACTAGGACTCACAATTGGTCTAAGCCTTATTGTTTTACACAGCTTATGTTTTATGGCTCTGCTGTGGGGAGGATGGCTACCTCTGGTTCCGGCTGCACTCGCGCTGATGATATCCGGTGGAAGTGTGGCGATCGCAAAATCAAAAATTCCTACGAAACCATGAACAAGATTCTATTGCTTCATCGCTCATTTTGGACGATTGCATTAGCTGTAATGCTAATCGATGGAAATTTACAGCCTGCATCAGTTTGGGCACAGGCGAATCCTTCCCCTGACCCTACAATTGAACCTCTGGTTTTTAACTCATCGCCAACGGATGGCTTTGAAGACACAGGCAGACCTGCAAACCAAACTTCAACGGGTTCTCGCGCTCCTGGCTCTTGTTCGAGTCGATTAGTTGCGCTAGTACCGGGCAGCGAACCGCTCATCAATCAAACGCAAGACTGTTCTGAGCCAGACTCACTGTTAGCGTTGACCGTTGATGAACTGCCTACCTTCTGGTTTTACATACCTGAATTAGAAACCTCTGCCGTCTCCGCAGAGTTTGTACTGGTGGATAATAATCAACGTCCCGTTTATCGAGAACAGATTGCCCTCAATGGTGAATCTGGGATTGTTGGTGTTCGACCCACTCAGCCACTAGAAGTAGATCGAGTGCATCGCTGGATCTTTCAAATTGTGCTGTCTGGACAACCAGGACAAGACCCGGCCGTAGAAGGATTTGTTAAACGCATTCAGCCCGATTCAACCCTAACTCGCCAACTCGCCGCTGCAACATCACCTCAAGAACGAGTTAGAGTGTACGCCAATCATGGCATTTGGCATGAGGCGTTGACTGAGCTAGCCACGTTGCATCTTAGTAGCCCAAATTCTGCAATGCAGGCGGATTGGGCTAGCTTGCTGGAGTCTGTTGGGCTGGGGGCGATCGCCAATTTCCCCTTACTCAACTGCTGCACCTCACAGCCAATTTCCAACTAAAACATAGGGCGACCAAAACAGAGGCTCTACATAACCAGACTGAATCAGCGCAACCTGGGCACGGCGGAGCGCCTCGGCTCTGGTAATCGTCGTCCCCGAACTGGCTAACTCCTGATAAAAGCGATTGATTAGTTCTGCGGTGGCCCGATCGTCAATATTCCAAAGTGAGGCAATTGTACTGCGTGCGCCCGATCGCACGGCAATTCCAGCTAGCCCTAACGTAGCCCGATCATCCCCATCGGCTGTTTGACAAGCACTCATGATCAGGAGTTCAATCGCCTCTGTTTGACTTTGATCGCGACGCTGCAAGATGCTGCTTAGGGTGTTGACATCAATTTGACCATCCCACGCCAGAATAAAGGTTTGCTGTGGGTCAGAACTAAACTGTCCGTGTGTGGCCAGGTGAACTACAGAAAACGGCTCAGTGCTGACCTGTTCTTGCAGGGTGGTTTGAGTAAACTGTTGATTTAAAAAGACCTGACTTGGAATTTGAGATTGGATCACCTGTAGTTCTGTCTCTACATTTTGGAGGGGAGCAAAGTCTTGATGAGGCGGGAAGTTATTTCTAATCTCAGAAAGCCCAAAGGTGAGTGCATTGAGTTGAATTTTGGTGAGTGGTTCGGGGGCAATAAGCTGCAAGCCAGGAGTGAGGGCGATCGCATACTGTTCAATCAAATATTGCTGTCCATCGTGCAGGGCCGCCATTGGGACGTTGCGTAATGCGCCGTCTAAAACAAACACCAGGGTTTTCACATTGCTAGCTGCCAACGCTGAGCTAAAAGGGCGAATCAGCCAGTCATAAACCTGTTGAGATAAAGCTTCTCCTTCTGGAGTTACAAACCTTTGACCTAACTCTCGTCTTAACTGATCTAAAGTTTGTTCAACCTGATCTTGAGCAATTGGATTGATTTGAACCTGTAGCGGTTCAGATTCCGGCAATCTAAGAATTACCGCTAGCTGATTGGGCAGCACGATTGGATAAAAAATTGCGGCCGTTGGGTCAACATCAGGAATCTCTGTGGCGATCGCCAAGTTACAGCGCAAAAAATTCTCCAGTTCACTCACCTGAAGCGCATTCACCTGACGAATTGCCTGTTCTAGATAATCCTGCCTCACCTCGTTACGGTTGCCGCTGGTGATCAACAGTTCTACCAGTTCTCGATAGACAGGCTCTACATCATTCCGAAATGAGAACTGCACCTCTGAATCAACAGAAAGTAGGTCATTGCGAACTAGATTAAGGTTTTCGACGGCTGTTTGATAAGCAGCGATCGCCCCGTCTTCATCTCCTCGCTGCTTCAACAATCGCCCCAACTGCCACTGCCACCGATAGGCAAGGTCAGGTACATTAATCTGCTGGGCAATAAACAGCGCTTCCTGGGTCAAACTCTCCG
The DNA here is from genome assembly GCA_012031415.1 of Leptolyngbyaceae cyanobacterium SM1_4_3. GTDB lineage: Bacteria > Cyanobacteriota > Cyanobacteriia > Elainellales > Elainellaceae > JAAUTN01. The sequence goes on from JAAUTN010000024.1 coordinate 6,844, forward strand.
CCTCATCCCACTGTTGAGAGCGCTCATTGACTTCCCCCAGTACGCCCAGTGCATACGTTTCTGCCCGCAGATCCTCCAATTCCCTGGCTTGCTGCACCGCTACAGTCAAAAGTTCAACCGCTTGAGCGTATCCATTCGCACTCTCCAGCTTCAGCAAACTCTCTGCCAAATCAATTCGAGCATAAACCGCTCTACGACTCACAGGCAGATCTGCAAGCTGCTGTAAGATTTGAGGCAACAAGTCTTCAGTCGTATTAAACCGTTCACCTGTTAGCGGTTCATCTTCTTGCTGCCGTTCCAGCAACAGATTAAGCTGACGCAGTTGAGCCGAAATTCGAGCTAGGGGTGTAGGGGCTGTCTCAGTGGACTGCTGGTAAAACGTCAAAGCCGCCGGGTAATCCTGCTGAGTTCGAGCCACATCACCCAGACTAAGTAATGTATCACTCATGGCTTGAGCATCTGAAATGGATTCAGCGATCGCAAAACTCTGCCGCAACACCTGCTGCGATCCTTCCAAGTCGCCCATGACCCGCAAAACATTACCCAAGCTCCGCAGTCCAGTCACTTTTAGCACAGAGTCAGGCTGACTTTGTAGCGTTTGTTCAATCTCACGCAACTGCTCTTGTGCTTGACGGTAAAATCCCAGTGTTTGCAGCGCTTGAGCCTGATTAATCTGATTGCGCGTTAATCGGGTGTCGTCTTCTAATTGCGTGTAAATCTCAGCCGCCTGCCGCCAGGTTTCAATCGCAGCTTCAGCCTGTCCGCGTGATAGATACAGTTGACCCTGAACATCTAAAGCCTGAGCGAGAATGAGCTGCCCTGGGCGAGAAGTAGAAGTAAGAAGGGCGATCGCCTGCTGAATACTAGTTTCCGCCTCATCCCACTGTCCAAGCTGCTGATACGTCAGGGAAAGGTTACTCAACACCATTGCCTGCCCCAACGGATCACCCGTCGCTTGAAATGCACTCACTGCCTGTCGCCAAATCGAAACCGCATCAGCAAATTGCCCTGTTTGGTAAAGTTGTCGCCCCTGTTGATCTAGCGCTACCGCACTGGGCAAATTTTGAACTACAGGACTTTCAAGCACAACATGAGCAACAGTCGGTAAAGTTGCCGCTCCTAAAAATAAAACTGCCAAGAACAGCAGCGCTGCCAGACGCTGCATTCTCACGCGCATAGATCTCAGCAAGCGTTGGAGTAAGCGGAATTGTTTGGAGCGGCTACTTCTCACCTTTTTTCCTCATTCCGAAACAGCTTTATTCAAGCGCTTGACAATCACCTAAATTCTGCCATGAATTGAGCGTAACAAAGGCTTTGCACAGGTGATTCTGATGGCACTCACAGCAACAGAGTATAAGTACATTCAACTGGACGAGCAGCAGGTTCCCTACATTGCTGGAACCACAATGAAGGTGATTGAACTTGCCAGAAGACTACGTGCCCAGGGATTAATTCAATGACCGTCACACTTTATGTAAGTTTTTAGGATCAGATAGTAGCCTCTGTTGTTAGCGGAAGCTATGATAAGAGAAACAAATTATTAATTTGATAGGGAAAATCCAGGTATGGCTGAGATTATTATCCTTGAGCTTCCTGAACCCTTGGCACAACGAGTGAAAGAAGTTGCTGCTTTTAAGCAACAGCGGGTTAGGGTTTGGTGCGTAGGCACAAGCTTTGAAGATAGCTGTTGAGCGAGGCTTAAAACCCGCTTTGAGTGCATAGAATGACTCGTCCTTACATTCCTGTAGAAGTTGAACGGCGGGTTCGTGCTGTTGCTCGAATTGGGCAAACACCAGTAGGTCGAGCAACTGTTGAAACTCTCCATCTATGACGATGATGCAGATGCGATCGCTGTTCGTAGCTATTGGGTGCTAGCTGGTTGGCATCCACCAAACGATTAGCGGGCTGAGACAAGTCATCACAAGTCATCAATTTTCATCACGAGCTATAAGTTTTTGCCATTGTGATCTTGAGAGCGATCGCTCCCTCTATTCCAATTCAATTAAATGGCAATCGCCCCTCTGCCCCAACTCAACTGAAGGGCGATCGCTCTCAACATACGCTCAGATCTCCGACTTGTTGGAAAAAGTTGAGAGTCGGGTAGCGTACAACAAAAATTCTTTCAGCAATAACTTTACGGAGAAGCGATAACATCATCAAGAATCGCAGCAGATAGATTTGAGACATTGCGGAATGCGCGATCGTTAGTTAGGAAAGAGGTACAGTTTGCGCTAAGGGTAGTTGTTGCATGGATAGCATCTGGTGTTTTTAGATTGACAGTTGCTCTTAGAGTTGCAGCATCTCTGAGTATCTTTTGTGAGATGGGAATGAGTTGAATATCTGTTCCCAAGAGGAGTTGTTCATAGGTTTGAACCAGCGTCACATCAGCCTGTTTAAGTGGCATCACTAAAGTCTCAAGCAGTGCCAGTTCACTAGTTATCAACTTAATTTCACCAGCCTTTAGCTTAAACCACATCGGTTCTAGTGCTGGGAAGTAGTTCGGAAATTTCTCAACGCTATAATGATGATCTGAGTGTCTACATAAACAAGACTGGATGGTTGAAAGTTTAACTTTCCCATGAATCTCTTTCCGCCCAAAGATATTGATCAACTTCTCCAGATGTCTTGAAGAGTTTTTGATGTTCACGCGACTGGTTAATAATGTCTATTGCAGAGAGGGGCGGAACACTAGCTTTCTCTGGCAAAACAACGAAAACTTCAACTTCATCACCTGCTGACTCAGGTGGCAATTGAACTTCGATCTTGCCGTTTGGCAACACTCTGATCGTGATTCTTATAGCTGATTGCATAATTTCCTCTTGAGATTGATCCACATCAGGTAAAACACCTATTTTGACCTGCGATCGCAAAGGTAGAGAGAAGAGGAAGGGGAGGAGCGATCGCCTTCTTCATTATCTCACTATAAACTTAGCGAATTGTCGTTTAAGGAGATTCTAGAGCGATCGCCCCTTCTACTCCCATTCAATCAAAAGGCGATCGCCCTTCATCCCTAGCAGCAATGCAAAGAATGCTCTGTTGTCCTAGTGGCGATCGCTTTCTCCAGAGCAATGGTAGTAGAATAACTATAGGTTAAAAAATAACCATAATGACTCAATCATCTGTGCGACTTCGGATTTCATTTGAGTCTCTGGTGGAGGCAATCGTTTCTCTTTCGCCAGAAGACAAGTTTCGGCTGCGCCAGATTCTTGATCAAGAAATTGCTCAATCTCAGGAAAATGTCCAAACAACGTTTCTGAAAGAGCGGGGCTGTTCCCCTCCAGTTAAAGTTGGGTTACAACCAACCTCAGAAACTTTTAGTAGTGGACGAACTGATATTTCAGCAAGTCACGATCAGTTTATTGTTCAACACAATCAGACTGGATCTTGAAAGCAGTAATTGCAGATACAGGACCACTTTATGCTGAAGTTGATCGTAGCGACCAGTACCATCAGCGATCGCGTTCTGAGTTGCTGAAAATCAATCGAGAAAAGTTAACGGTAATTGTTCCATATCCAATTTATCTAGAAGCGCATAAACTGGTTTTGTATGCTAGCGGTGTTCAGGCTGCGATCGCTTTTGCTGATAGATTGGCACTACAGGTTAATTTGATAAATCCCACGCCAGAGGATTATCAAGCAGCATTGCAACTGATGAGCCGCTTTACCGATCAACGCATCACAATTTTTGATGCAGTAACGGCAGTATTGGCGTTGCAGGTAAAGTTACCTGTATGGACGTATGATTTCCATTTTGAGGTAATGGGCGTACCAATTTGGCGCTAAGAGGAAGCAGTTGCTCTTTTGCTAATTGCGACAGCAACAGAGTATAAGTACATTCAACTGGACGAGCAGCAAGTTCCATACATTGCTGGAACCGCAATGAAGGTGATTGAACTCGTCGAAGCCCAACGTGCCTATGGCTGGAGTCCAGAAGAGATTCACATCCAGCATCGTTACCTCGATAGACGCTAAAGTCTCGGCGATCAACAGTTAATATTCTGCCATGACCTAAGTGTTCTGCTAAAACAACGAGCGAGGCATCTGCATAATCCATTGGAAGATCAGCATACTGTTGCAGTAGATGAGCTATGCGCTGAAAGTGATGAGGTTGCAGAGCAAATACTTGAAAGGCTGATTCGGCAATATCTATAAGAAATTCAATCTGCTGACGCATACCTCTGCCCCTAGCACCGAGGAGGTAGTAAGTTTCGTGAATAACAGCGTGGGTCGTGATGAGAGGTTCAGCAATCCGATAGAGTAGGCTTTTAGCCGCTTGATGATAGTCATCGCGGGCGTTGAAGAGAGCAATGAAGAAGCCAGTATCAGCAATGATCATGTTTTCTCATGCATGAGCGATTGAAAGATAGCCTCTGATTGTTCAGCAAGATTTGCATCTCCCTCGAAGCTGCCAATGAGTTTACTCTTTTTGAGGCGAGCAAGGGGATCGGTAGTTTGAGTGAGTTGATGATAGTAGAGATCGATTGCAGCCAATAGTAAGGTTTGACGATCTTGCTGGGTAAGAGTCTGGATGTACTCCAATTTCTTCAAATATTCGTCAGGTAGGTTAAGTTGGGTTATCGTCATGATTGTTGGAAGTTTGTTTATTTTATTTTACGCGATCGCCCCTGTTTCCCAACTCAATCAAAGGGCGATCGCCTTCTTCATTATCCCACTATAAACTCAGCGAATTGTCGCTTAAGGAGATTCTAGAGCGATCGCCCCTTGTGTCCAAATCTGTGGGGGAAGGGCGATCGCCTCACTGACTTTGCAACAGCCATTGCACTATCAAGATCAGCATTTCAGATTTTGAAATCAACATTCTGAGTTTTTAGGCTTAGGGATGGCGATCGTTTAGTTTGCTCAGAATAGAAGGGGCGATCGCCTAAAATATTAGCAAGGCTTCACACAGGTAATTCTAATGGCACTCACAGCAACGGAATATAAATATATTGAACTGGACGAGCAGCAGGTTCCCTACATTGCTGGAACCACAATGAAGGTGATTGAACTCGTCGAAGCTCAACGCGCCTATGGCTGGAGTCCAGAAGAAATTCACATCCAGCATCGTTACCTGAGTATGAGTCAAATCCATTCAGCCCTGGCGTATTACTGGGATCATCAACAGGAACTTGAAGCTGACCTGGAACACCGTTTTCAATATGCTGAAACACAACGTCGAGAGGCAGGAGAATCTGCTCTTGCCAGAAGACTACGTGCCCAGGGATTAATTCAATGACCGTTGCTTTTTACATGGATGAACATATTCATTATGCAATTACTGTAGGTCTACGCCTTCGTGATGTAGATGTATTAACCGTTCAGGAAGACGGGCGTTCGGGAATTTCAGATATAATGCTGCTTGAGCGTGCAACTGAGCTACAACGTGTTGTTTTTTCTCAAGATCAGGATTTTTTGATAGAAGCTCAGCGTCGTCAAATTGAAGGTATTCCTTTTACAGGAGTTGTTTATGCTCATCAACGGGCTGTGACAATTGGAGAGTGTATTCAAAATTTGGAAATCATTGCAAAAGCTAGTGAACTTGAGGAGTTGATCAATAAGGTAGAGTTTTTGCCTTTGTAATTTCGAGGGCGATCGCCTTCAACTTTATTATCCCAGTACAAGCTCAGCGAATTGTTGTTTAAGTAAATTTTAGAGCGATCGCCCCTCTCCTTCAAGTCCGTGAGTAAAGAGCGATCGCCTCACTGACCTTGCAACAGCCATTGCACTATCAAATTAAGTATTCCAGATTTTGAAATCAACGTTCTGAGTTTTGAGGGTGGAGGATGGCGATTGTTCAGTTCTCTCAAAATGAGAAGGGGCGATCGCCCTTCATCCCCAGCAGCACTGTAAAGGCTACATCATTATCCTGGTGGCGATCGCCTTCTTCATTATCCCACTATAAACTCAGCGAATTGACGTTTAAGGAGATGCTAGAGCGATCGCCCCTTCTGTTCAAATCTGTAGGTAAAGGGCGATCGCCTCACTGACCTTGAAACAGCCATTGCACTATCAAGTTCAGTATTTCAGGTTTTGAGATCAACGTTCTGAGTTTTGAGGGCGGAGGATGGCGATCGTTTAGTTTGCTCAGAATAGAAGGGGCGATCGCCCTTCATCACCAGCAGCAATGCAAAGGCTACATCATTATCCTGGTGGCGATCGCCCTTCATCAAAGTAACAGTAGCTTTTTAGCTATTGGCAAGATCGCCCCTCCAACAAACCAATGCTAAACTACAGGCAGGTTGCACAATTGCTAAAGTTATGAACCGAAAAGATGTTCTATCGCTTGTTGCAGCACACCGTGGAGAGCTAGAGCATTTGGGTGTAAAAGCACTAAATTTGTTTGGCTCTGTTGCGCGAGATCAAGCGCACTCCAAAAGTGATGTAGATTTTCTGGTAGAGTTTTCGATTGATGCAGGGCTGTTCGACTTGTTTCGAGTGCAGCACTACCTGGAAGACTTGTTGGAGTGCAAGGTAGATTTGGGCACTGAAGATGCTTTAAGGGAACACCTGCGAGAGCCTGTGATGAGAGATCTTGTTCGTGTCTTCTAGAGAATGGCAACTGCGAGTGCAAGATATTTTGGATGCGATCGCCAGCACTCAGCGATTAGTAGCCGGAATGACATTTGATGAGTTTGCAATTAATGAGGCAATCGTCAAGGCAGTTCTTTACAACTTCATTATTATCGGTGAAGCGTCTGCTAGTATCTCACCAGATATTCAGTCTAGCTATCCCGACATTCCCTGGCGCTTGATGAGTGACATGAGAAATGTAATGGCTCACGAATATTTTCAGGTCAATCTCCGCCTCACTTGGGGCACTGTTCAGAACAATCTACCGCCGTTAGTCATCCAGTTGCAGAATCTGCTTGAGTAAAAAGTTAACGCTGAGAAGCAGGAACTATAGCTAGAATCAACGATGCTGGCTAACAAAATATAGGTTTTGCCGGTGTAAGTCTGAGAGCGATCGCTCCCTCTACTCCAATTCAATCAAATGGCGATCGCTCTTCATCCCCAGCAGCACTGTAAAGGCTACATCATTATCCTGGTGGCGATCGCCTTCTTCATTATCCCACTATAAACTCAGCGAATTGTCGCTTAAGGAGATTCTAGAGCGATCGCCCCCTTTGATTAGACCTGTAAGTAAAGGGCGATCGCTTCACTGACCTTGCAACAGCCATTGCACTAAGTAGAACAACCTAATTAAAACGAAGATAGATCACTCTGAAAGGCTGGTTTCCCTAGATCACATCTTACGTTTATTTAGGTTTACCTACTTATCAAGATCAGTATTTCAGGTTTTGATATCAACGTTCTGAGTTTTGAGTGTGGAGAAGGGCGATTGCCAACTCTCTTAAATAAGGGCGATCGCATTCACCTCATTGCCTTGCTACAAGTTTGACGGATTTACGCTGCGCTATCACTGGCAAAGTCTTGTTTTTGAATCAATTGTCCACGTATCGTCTCTAATCCATCCTCTGCGCCCTTCAGCCTCAATCATGAACCACCCGTCATTGCGTAGACCACCAAAACTCGTTACCCTGTAATCGATAGGAATATATTCACCTGGTCTTACTGTGATAAGCTCTTGGCTAAAATTTTCGGGTTCACTTCTGAGCGGAACGAGAGAATTGGTAATCGTTAGAATGCATGTTGAATTGCGTCTCCTTTCCCTTTCGTCAGCGCGTCTTGTATCTTCTTGTTCAACTGCGAGCCTTGCTTCTTCCTCAGCGCCTTTGCTTGCATCATCTTCGATAGGATCAGAGTTAGGCGGGGATGTTACAGTAGCAGGAGGTTCGCTCTCTGGACTTGATGATGCTTGCGGTGAAACAGTAGGCTTAGGTTGTCTAGGTTCTCCAACTTCACCACCAACGATCACAGCAAATCTTTGAGCCTTATCTAAAGATATAAAACTTGCAACTTGAACAGATCTTTCTCCTGTTTGCCTAGTTGCTGGGATAGCGTCTCTACAAAACTCCTGACGGATCTCATCTAGACTTCTACCATTGATGAATACTGGATACCAGGTGGTGTCAGAATTGGTAGATTGATCTCCACAAGAATTTTGGGGAAACTGAAATTCACTGGTTTGAGAGTCAGCAGCCCGTTCAGGCTCTGTATCGATCGGGCTTCGGGTAGGTAACGGGTTAGGTACCAATTCCTCTGGAGACTTTGAGGTGAAAGTCTCAACGACTTTAATCCCAACCTCTCTAGCTCCATAAAGAAAGAGAAAAAGAGGTATCAGGGCAAAAGCAACCTTTCCCCAATGACCATTTCGAGAATTGTTGTAGATGTACTGAATATAATCTCGTCCAACTTGGATTAAATCTCTACCAGCTTGCCCTACTTGTCCCGAATTGGGAGAATTTTGAAATTCGATCTCTTGATCCAAACTGCGAGGCGGTTTCTTGCTCATAAGTTTGCCCTACTTTGATTGAATCAAAATCCGAAAAAATTTTTCGCTACACCAAGCCAAGGCAAAAGACTTTCAATGATTGGCTGTATCCTATCGAATAGTCCTTTTCCTACACCAACTGCCTCATCAGCATTCTTTAAAACTTCCGTTGCCCTCTTTAAACTAGCTGCTGCCAAAGATTTTTCAGGCTCTTTACACTGTGCTTCCTCTTTTGCGACCTCTATGAGTCGAACTGCTGAGATCTTGTGTAGTTCAGAGAAATTAGAACTTTGAATTATTTTCTCAATTTGGGTTAGTCTCGCAATGATGTCAATTGAAGCCAACGTTTCTTCTAGTGATACTTGGTTCTGGTTCAAGTCTCGCCCCGCTTGACCTATTTGACCTGACACTTGACTGTTGCTGATAGAAATAGATTGGGATCTATAAGGCTTGTTTTCAGACATTGAAACTCCCATCATTTAATAGGCAATGCTCTTTTCAGTATGCGAGGCTTATATTATTTCTGGTAGTACCCATGAGGGTACCTTATCTATACTTCAAGCAGGCAAAAGCCATTTCGTAAACATTCAGTAGATAGAGCCTCTGAACCAGCATTACAGGATAAAGTCTCGCAATTTCTTCCACGCACTAAAATTAGGGAATGCAATGCATTACAGTCCGGCAAAGTGTTTATCTGTCCATAATACGCCGTTGTTCGTCAATTAAATTTCGTACTTTCATTAGATTTGGAATAGCGTTAATTTCGATTTCTACCCCAGCAATCCCAGAAGTGGCAATACCGATCGACCCAACGCCAAACATTCTTTGAAGAAGACCTTGCTTTACCTGAATGTTTCGGACATCAGAGTGATAGATGATGTTCTCGCGCCTACCCAAAATTCCTTCTTTTTTTATAATCCTTTCATCTGTAATTATAAGTTTTTCTCCTCGGCATCTTAGCCACCAAATTACAAGAATGATGACTCCTACCCCATAAGCAAAGCATAGAAGAATGCTCAGAATAAATAGAATTGGATTGCCTGCAAACATTGATGGATGCGATTCATACAGAACTTGTTCAGACATCATGTACTCCACTAGCTTGATATGCAGTTAATTGTCTAACAGTGCCAACTGAATCTCACAATTCTTGTTACAGTGCTTGAGGTAATGTCTCTTTCTTTCTATACTCTTATCCTAAAGGCTTCTTTTCATGCAGCTCCATATTGAAAGGAGTATGAAACTACTCTAAGTACGGGACAAAAGTTGTAAGGATTGCATGAAGTCAGACTCATTAGAGGGGGATGGATTGAGTACCAAATGGCGCAAATAATCGAACCCAAAACGAAACAGACTTTTGGCACGGCGACCATGTTTTTTAATTTCAAGGGGCTGCCATTGATGCAACCATAACCCCGTTCGCATCGCCCAACATAAGGCTAAGGTCAACAAGGCAAACAACTTACTCAACCGTTCGGTTTCGGTGAAGTGAGTGGATTCCAGACAGAAGCCCCGCGTTTTGAAAATGCCAAACAAGGTTTCAATCGCCCAGCGTTTGGCGTAATCTTGAACCAAATTCTGGGTGCCGACGGGCGCAATCACCACCAGTAACTCCCCATCATCGAGTCGCACGGCTTCCACCGCAACCCGGTAGCCCCAGACGCGGCAAGTACCTGACAATTGCTGGGATTGACCCGGTTGCAGATGGGCAAAGACGACTCGTGCAGCCAGCACTTTGCCATCGTGTTCAATCTGGTCACTACCCCGAATTCTTAAGCGAAAAGCAAGGGCAGGTTCGAGCAGGAGATAGCGCACCCAAGCTTGTCCAATAAACTCCCGATCCGCACATAAGTAGTTGACAACCGCTGTGGAAAACCGTTGGGTAAACGTCTCCATGAACCGCATCCGCTCGTCGCTGTTGGAATTCCCCTGTTTGTCCAATAACCACCACAGCACCGGGAAGGCAACCCCTTCGTGCACAATGCCTAAGGTCAGAATGTTGTACCACTGACTGCCAAACTTCCAGGTCGTGCGATCCAGGCTCAACACCCACTCTCCCTCAATCCCCATCCAACTTACGACCAGGGTAGCCAGTTGGGCATAATCCAGTTCAAACTCCCGAAAAAAGCGCTGTAACCGCTTGTAACTCGATTCGGGCAACGCCCTGCCACTAAAGCCTAAACACAGTTCACTCAAGTTGACCGTTTTGACTTTCAGCAGCGCTAACAGGAACAATGCCAGAAATGAAATCCTGGCTCCATGCCAGTTCAATTGACCTTGGAGGACTCGCTTTAATTCGCTATATTGGCTCATAGGGTTTCTCAAGAGTGTGGTAATTCTGATGAAACCCTACCCTCTTCATCTTTTCAAGCTTTTTGTCCTGTACTTAGGAAACTACTATGCATTTGGATCAAAACCTACAGTAAATTCGATTCCTCCCGAATCGTCATCACCGCCACCTCTAGAACCAATCCTTTGTCCTGCTATTCCAGTTGCATCACCACTAATTGCACCTGTAATAAAGTTATAGAACAGATTGAGATCTGTGTTTCCACCAAGCGGGTCGATGTCAATTAAGTCATCTCCAAATGCTAGACCTCCATCATTATCATACACACGAATCGTGATAGGCACTATATCCTGAGCAATTGCCTGACTAAGTTTCCAGTTTGGAGCAATATCATCTCCGCTTTGCTGAGGACTTCTAAGCCAGAAACTTTCAACATCAGGAGGATTCTCAGAGAATGAAACTAATGTGTAAAAATCAGAATCATCCCTAGCAGGAAAAATATCATTGTCAAAATCACCTGTGAGGCGATTGATTGTGACAGTTAGCTTTCCCTGGAGCCGATCGGAGACAATATTATTATTTTCATTTGTTTCACCGACTGCGTTGAGTCCATCAACGATCATTCCAATGTACGCATTTCCACTCTGAAAACTGTTCCAAATAGGGTCACTTGCGGCTGGCAGCGTCAACCGCTGTGGTATCAGTCCAGTGTTACTGTTACTGGGTAGACGGTTTATGTTGTAGCTACCCAAAAAGTAATCATTTTGAGTAATATCAGGATTTTCGGACAGGTAGAAGTTAACGTCGAAAGGATATGAGTTGTCTAGTTCAGTGTTTTGGATTTGAAAATTTACGTCGAGAGTATCGCCTGCGCTGAATGTCTGCTGTACAACATCAAAGCTCGACGCTGATAAATCAATTTGGCGATCACTTGGTGGTCTGAGGTCTAAGATTGCATTAGCCAGAGCCAACATATTCGCTCGACGAAACTGAAGTCCAGTATTTGTTACGTTATCATTCTCATCATCACCATCATTGATGACATCACCCGTACTGACAAGAAGTTGTCGAAATTCAGCAGGGGTTAATCGTCGATTGAGAAATTGCTGTGCTAACTGCTGTGCAAGGACAGTCATTCCTGCAATGTGCGGAGCGGCCATACTTGTGCCAGATTTTCTGCTTAAGAAATTAGGATTGAAAGTACCATCAGCTTGCTGAACGTTACTCTCGCGCCCTGCTCCAGTGATTCTTGAACCTGGTGCAAAAACTGTTGTAAGTACATCGTCTCGCTGCGAGAAGCTAGTGATTCGATCAGCAGCAGTAGTGTAAGCTGCATTAGCAGTATCATCCCTTAGCGTTTCCCTAACACCATCTCCATCTAGATCATCAAATGTTCCATAGACTCCTACGTTTGCATCAAAAACAGCACCAACAGATAGGGAATTTCGATCGGCAGACGGATAAGATACCCCTTGAGAACTGTCAAGTTCAAAGAAGTTATTTCCTGATGCAGAGACAACAGTGACCCCTCTGGCTGTCAACGCTGCTAACTCATCATTAATTCCGATTTCATTAGAAAGGGTTTGAGGAGTTGTGTAGTTTTCTCTATTACCTAACGACATATTGATACTTGCGATGTTGAATGTCTCTGCATTTGTCACAACCCATTGCAGAGCTTGCTCAAGATCACCCCAATTAAAAGTATCAGAGTCATCTCGAAATACTTTTAGACTAATAATGTTTGCCCCTGGAGCTACGCCTGAGTAATTAGTAATACTTCCAGTTGCCGGATCAGTGAAACTTCCACCCCCAGCAGCAATACTAGCTACATTAGTGCCGTGCCCATTAATATCTGTAGCATTTGCATCATGATTAGCATAGTCGAAATTGAAGACAATTCGATCAGAAATATTAATACCGTCCCTGTTTCTAGCAGGTCCAAAGAATGGATGGTTGAGGTTTATGCCTGTGTCAAGCACTACCGTAGAGAATCCTCTACCATCAATTCCAGCAAATCGAGGATTGCTACCAATACTGGAATTGCCACTGCGGAAATCTGTAACTCTAATTAGCGGTAGCGATTGATCTGTGAACAAAACTCCCTCTTCATCTGAACCTGTTGTGGTGATGCCTTCAAGTTGAGGAGCAACTGATAGATTGAGGTTGAAAAATGTACTCTTACTATCAGATGAGAATACTCGGATTCGATAAGCTCCTGCATCTAATACGCTCGTAAGCAATTCTGCTCTTCTACCGGTATTGCTAGAACGTTGAACGACGTTGCCATTGAGGTCAAGTAACTCCAGATTCGCATCAGCGCTGAGACCATCTAGTGAGGCTGAAAAATTATTAGCTGTACCAACGCTGAAGGAGTAAAAGTCATCAGTATCTGTATTACCTACCCGACCACGATAAGTTTTCCCATTTGTAGAAATCGTGACTGGACGAGATGTATCTGAGCTATTACCAGCACTATCTAAGTAGTCAAAGTTTACAGAGAGATCTAGTTGATAACTCGTGTGATCCCAGCCAAGTACCTTCACATAATACTTGCCTGCCTCTAAAATTGTTCTCATTGTCTCACTCTTTTTGCCGAAGCGACGTGAGGACATCATTACTTGCCCTGAACTATCTAGTAGGGCAACATCAGCATTACGTCTTAGCCCTTTCAGTCGAAGGTCGAAGCTACTTTGTGCATCTAAGTCAAAACGGTATAAGTCAGCTCGATCGCTCTCTCCAATAGAATTTCTTATCGTTCTGGTATCAGCACCGAGCTTGATGGGTTGTGCTGTCCTGCGTGTGCCTCCAGGATCTTTCGTCATGCTCAATTGATAGGCTGTGTTGCTAGCGCGTCCAATTACTTTGACGTAGTACGTTCCGGCATCTAGAACCCGTCGAATTGCATGGTCTTTTCCACTTGAAAAACGAGATGGTTCAACTAATTGTCCGGAGCGGTTGAGCAATTCAACATCAACACTATTTCTCCTACCCCTCAAGTAAAGGTTGAAACTACTACTTCTCGCCAAATTGAAACGGTAGAGGTCAAAGCGATCGCCATCTCCAACAGAGTTTTTGAAGACTTGAACAGCATTAGTAAGTCTGACTGGTCTAGCACGTTTGAGGCTATTACCAGGGTCATTTATCAGGTTGAGGGTGTTCGAGACCATACAGACTCCTTTAGAATGATCAAACGCTCAGGTTCACTTTTTGGTGTAGAAGAAACTTTAAGATCAATAGCGGGAATAGGTAGAGGAAAACTTAAGAGCGCTTTACACGCTTTAGGAGAGCCTTAATTGAGTTTCGCTTCTTTAATTTGCAAAGCTCCTTGTTTGATCTGTAGATTAATTATTGTCAGCGTTGCGCCTTGAAAGTTTGCAGTTTCACAGTTGTAATCTAGCTCCGTTACTCCTATGGCGCACCAACTACGTCAATACATCTCCCCGATAGCGAATCATTAAAAAAGCTTCCGCTGGAGTTTTGTGCATCGCTTGGTTTCTTATCGAGAAGTCAAAACGAAAAGAAGCAATAATTAAACTGGACAATACTTTAGTAGCAAACTTCACAGGAGAATGCCTTAACATCTAGTTGACACTAAGGCTTGCAGACAGTTCGCTTGGCAATGATATACTTCTCGAATTGCTTCTAGTCCTGAATGTATTGTCTTTACTTGAAGATGTCATGGCGAGAAAGTTGGAAGAAAGCTATGAACTTCCAGTAACCTTCGTATCATTTTGATGACAAAATTTTATCCCAAACCAAATCTATGGATATCAGAGAAGCGTTGAACATTGCGAACGCTGCGATCGCTCATCACAGAAGCAAGTGTCTCAATAATCTTGTAGGTGTCGCATAGCATAGCAAAAGCTTGGTTTGACTAGATTGAACTACTGCCTTACTCCAGAAATCATACCTGTTCGACGAGCGGCAGAAGGAACACCATCTTTGAGCCAGCAAATCGGACTTTGGTTATTGAGATCAGGAGGTTGATAGCCGGGAGAAACATAGGTGAAAGCTTGACACTGGCTGTCTCTTTGACAAGCGTTCAAACACTCTTCCATACTATTTACAGTAAAACGGTTGTAGTCCATGCCCGCTCGGTCTGTTCTAAACTCAATTACAAAGCTTGGGTTGGCTGTAGCAAGTAAAGAAAAACTCAAAATTGCCATACAAGCTGTTCCAAAAAGTACAGTGTGGAGGATGTTGAATTTCATTTTGTAGATTTGGCTGATGGATTTTGACAGCAGAACAATGACATGGTTTAGCTTTGCAGCAACTTTCTAAATTCTGTGCTTTGGCAACTAGTTGCGTCTGCTACGATCTTTTGAAAATTCATCAAATCTTGCGATCAAATATTTTTAATCTCCCTACCTTTGCTAGAAAACTGTAAAGATGCAGACTTCATTGCTCCAGGAAGTTGCAACTCGAAAGCTTTATTCTTTCTTAAGCTGGTTTGTAGTGCCAAAGGCATCCGACTTTACCCGTATTACTTAAAATCACGTGTATACAAAGTTGTAGGCGAAACTTTTATGCAACAGGGCGATCGCTTGTCCGTTGATTTCCAACAAGAAGGAGCTTCCAGTCAGCTTCTTCCCCGCCCAGCTTTACTAACCAGTCACAATTCAGGCTGGAACGGTCTTTTTGTAGAGGAGCATTTTCAGCCTGCTACTGATACTGGCACACATACTTTGTTTACGCACAGTGTTGCTCTTGCGCTAAATTCATTTTGTTGTGAGCGATGGCTCGATGCTTCCTTCTACAGAGAGTCCTTGCATAAAGGTACTGTTGCAATCATTCCTACTGACATCGAGCATCGTTGTGCAACCAGCATCAGTCATAGCCTAGCCTTTATGATCCTGTCACTCACTCCTGTTTTTTTCAATCAGTTTGCTCAGGAGTGGGTTAACTCAGACACTACTCAACTTCTTCCTTATTCTGCCATTTCAGTAGACCCACTCATTCTAGGCATTGGGTTAGCACTCAAGACCGAAATAGAGTCTGAATATTTGGGGGGAAAGCTATATGGCGAATCCCTTGCAAATGCACTTGCCATACATCTTTTGCGGCATTACTGCAATCATGTCCCTAAAGTAACGACCTATTCTGGCGGATTGTCCAAACTCAAGTTGAAACTTGCCCTTGACTATATTCACACCAACCTATTGGATGAGGCTTTAAGTTTGGAAGCGATCGCTACTGAAGCTAAGATGAGCCAATATTATTTCTGCACTCTGTTCAAGCAATCAGTAGGAATTTCGCCCTGGAAATATGTTATTCAGCAACGAGTAGAGCGGGCAAAGGAGTTATTAAAAATCAGCGAGTTATCAATTTCAGAAGTTGCACTGTTATGCGGATTTGCTAATCAGACTCATCTTAATAAGCATTTTCAGAAACTTGTGGGAGTAACTCCAAGAGCTTATCGATGTCAGTAGGACATCGACGTTTAACTAGGTTTGCTGATGAAATAGTAAATCCTTCAAGGAGAGATGAATGCAGAATGATAAACGTGTAGTTGTAGATTTCCGAAAAGAAGGTTCTTCCAGTCAAATCCTGCCTCGTCCACCGTTGCTAACAAGTCTTCATTCAGGTTGGAAAGGTCTTTTTGTAGAAAGCCATGTGCAGCCTGCAAATGATACGGGTGAGCACATTTTGCCAATGCATTGCATAACGTTTGGGCTAAATTTATTCCAATGCGAGCGATGGCTCGATAGTCGTCTCTATAAACAATCTTCGTCAGTAGACAAGATGAGCATCATTCCCGCTAATGTAACGCACCGTGCAGCAACCACGAGTAACAATATTGCTTTCGTGATACTTGCAGTTACTCCTGATTTTTTTCACCAAGTTGTTCAAGAATGGGTTAATCCAGACGCAACTCAACTGATTCCCCATCCTTCTGATTCACCAGATCCTCTATTTTGGGGAATTTGGACAGCCCTGAAAGCTGAAATAGAGTCTAATTATTTAGGAGGAAGACTATACGGTGACTCGTTAGTCAATACACTCGCTGTTCACCTTTTACGAAATTACTGCAATCATACTCCTCAAATTACGACTCACTGCGGCGGATTATCTAAGCTCAAGTTGAAACTTGCCCTTGACTATATTCACGCTAACTTGTTAGATGAGGCTTTGAGTTTGGAGGCGATCGCCACTAAAGTTAAGATGAGCCAATATTACTTCTGTACTCTATTCAAGCAATCAACGGGAATCTCGCCCTGGCAGTATGTGATTCAGCAACGGGTAGAGCGGGCAAAAGAGTTACTGAAAGTTAGTGAGTTGTCAATTTTAGAAGTGTCATTGTTATGCGGTTTTGCAAATCAAACGCATCTCAACAAGCATTTTCGTAAGCTAGTAGGAATAACCCCAAAAGCTTACAGATGTAGATAACTCACAAATGGCTTCTGTGTATAACGCTCCCAAGTAAGTTATGAGATGGCTCTTAAGATCTGCGACTTCTTGAAGAAGTCGCAGATCTGGGCACTCACAAATTAATTTAGGACTGCAATAGCAAAGGGGCAAGGAAGCACTGCCCCCTTACCCTTCTATTTGAGAAAAGCGATCGCCCCTCAACCACTCACCTAAAACACACCTTTAACTAGAGGTTTGAGATTTAGCGCGACTGATTCGGCGCTTGCGCTCACTTTTGCGAACGCCTCCAGCCATTTCATACTCATGGCTGTCCTTGCCGTATTTAGAAGCTACGCCTAGCAACACCCGTTCAGATAGTTCTTGTAGCGCTCGGTCTGCCTCCAGAGTTTGGTTATAGGCGACATCGACGCTTGAGAGAATGGTGTTGTAGGCTCTTAACTTTTCTTTTGCTTCCTCGATCATCTCTTCAAAGGTGCTGAGGGTTAGCCCGTTGCCTAAATCCAGAGTAGCGTTGATAGACTCTAAACCAGCGATCCGGCGCTCTGCTTGCTCCACTACTTTGGAGCTACGTTTGCGGCGAGTCATGTAAATGCATTCCTTAACGAACAGTACGCAATTAGACTAACCGCTCGAATCAAGCTCTGCCCCCCGCATTCTCCCGGAAAAATTGAGGCTGTGAGACAAGATTACTTTGAGATTTCTGTATATTTTCGAGGGTTGTTCGTTACTTCTTTTGATGATCGGGCTTGAGCTTGAGCGATCGCCCTTAACTTTAAGCAAAACTTATAGATGCTTCTATCTCAAGAAGATTCTGCTCAAGCAAATATAAATGAACTTCTAACGTGAATCAAAATGCTTAAGCTCAACTTATAAACGCTTTGACTTTACTCAATAACCCGTTAAATGGAGCAAATGAACGATTTAATTTAACAGGTTTGATGGCTTGCCGGATGCAAAATGCTTAAACGCAGCTTATCGCAGCAGGAAGGATGAGGGATGAGGGATGAGCGATCGCCCGAACTTAAACTACAAATCAATGCCACTGACTTAAGGGGTTCAGATCTGCGACTTCTCGAAGAAGTCGCAGATCTGATTGCTCACTTTTTGCTTATCTCAGTGCCATTCGCTTAAACTTTACTAAAAGTTGTCAACAGCCAGCGGCTAATTGCTCCATCATCTTCAGTTTGAGAGCGCTTTAGGGCTTCTTCGACCAATGCTAGCGATAAACCGGATAAAACTTGAGAATCTCGAATTGGGATAGCTTCTGTCAAAGATAGGGTTGAAGCAATCACTTTTCCTGCATTCACATCAACAACCCAATACTCGCAAACGCCTAACCGCTGATATAGTCTTTGCTTGCGGTCTGTATCATCTTCCAGGGAAGAGGCGGCAATTTCAACTACTAATGTTGGTGCATCTAACACATTCAGATCTACTGGAGCGTTAGTGTGGGGTGGAGAGCTTGAGTTTTGCCCGATATAAAAAGCCAGGTCGGGCTGAGCTTCTTGCACAGCAATTTTTCTAAAGGTTGTATTGGTCAACCCTTTGATGGGAATGCTTTTCAGTGCGGCATAGAGGTTAACCACTGTTGACAGAATGGTATTGTCTCGACCGTGAGCCGACCCTAGTGGAGACATTTCAATTTTCATGTAGCCCTGGTCATAATAAAACCGACCGCTCACCAGGGTTGGATCATCAGCAAAGGTGAGAAAGTCTTCCCAGGCTACCTTGACCCAGGCTTCGGTTGAAACAGTTTGCAAAACGGGCGGTGAGTTGACCATGTGCAAAACTTTGCAACTTCAATATTTTTCTAGTTTAAAGCAGTACGTGACGTAACATCGACAATTTCTCCATTCAAAGGTTCGACGCGGCGATCGCATAAAATTCCCGCTTCAATCATGCGGTGATAGTCATCTAGTGTCCATTTGGCGGTGACGATAGCAGAAGTCATGGCGATCGCCTTCTCTCAAGGGCTATAGCTGAATTTGTCTGGACTAACCATAGCATCTCAGATCTGGACTATATGATTTTGCTTATCTTCTGATAAACCGTCCTACCGCAACTAAAATTTCTGGAAATGCCACAGGGCTAATTTCTCCATCTGTTAGGGTTCGCTTTTCCCGATAGTCATCTTCGATAGGGTCTCTAAAAATAACCAGTTCCATTCGCTTCAGGTTAACGACCCAGTACTCACGGATGCCTGCTCTAGCATAAACTTTGCTTTTGATTTCCAGGTCTTTCGTCAAGCTGGTGCTAGAGAATTCAACAATCCAGAAAATGTTTTCTGGGTAAGGATGGTGGTCAAAGTACTCCTCATCCAAGTCTTGAACAATAGCAATATCGGGTTCTGGTTCAGAATTACCCGGCAACGTAACAGGTTTGGCTTCCCGAATGGCTGCTTTGTCTCGCAGTAGCTCTCGAATGTAATCGGCAGCAGTGCTACTTAAGTGAGCGTGAGGAGTTCCTTCAGGAGTCATTTCAACAATTTCTCCGTCCAAAAGTTCGACTCGGCGATCGCATAAAATTCCCGCTTCAATCATGCGGTGATAGTCATCTAGTGTCCATTTGGCGGTGACGATAGCAGAAGTCATGGCGATCGCCTTCTCTCAAGGGCTATAGCTGAATCTGTCTGGACTAACCATAGCATCTCAGATCTATCTCACTTAAGATTAAGATTTGGCACTCACCTGAGAGGGTAAGGTCTGCGACTTCTCGAAGAAGTCGCAGACCTGGGAGTATTTGCGTAAGTTCGTAATGGCGATCGCTATACTTGCTCAGAGGGACAGCCCGGTTTGCGTTTAGATTCTAGATACTCTGCCATAATTTGCTGATAGCGCGATCGCCCAAAGATGTGATAGTGACCAGGGTAAACCGTATCAACCGGAAGTTTTTGTAGCCGCTCATAGGTTTGAATGTATGTGGGAATGTGGCTGCAATGAAGCTGATCTAACAACTCACCGTCGTACACTACATCACCTGAGAACAAGTTTTGATTGGAGTCGTACAGTCCAATACAGCCTGGAGAATGTCCCGGCAAGTGTAATACCTCAAAGGCGCGATCGCCTAAATCCAGCACATCTCCTTCTGCTAACACTTGAGTTGGCTCAGCCGCATGAAGGGTATATTGAGTCACGGTGAAATCAGCATGAGGTAACTGCTCAAAGTGTTCCTCTAGCACCCAACCCTGCTCAGCCGTGCAAAGCGCCTCATAGTCGTCCCCTGTTTGCAGCGCCTTTGCCTCCGCAGCATGAATCGCTCGCTGCTCAAACTCATGCATCCCGCCTGAGTGGTCAAAGTGAATGTGAGAGGCGATCGCCAACAGTGGCTTATCAATCAGCGAGGCGATGTGTTGACGCAAGCTAGAAACGCCAAGCCCTGTATCGAGCAGCAAATCTTGCTTCTGACCTTTGATTAACCACAGGTTTGCTCGGTTCCACCAGTAGTAATGAGGCTCACTGATGAGATATAGCCAGTCGTTAATTTTTTGGGTGACAAACCAGCTTTGACAAATCGGTTTTGTTGACACGGTTACTTAAGCACTTGCTTGAAGTGCCTGTACATATTTCGGTTCAAGCAATGTTTCCAAATTTGTAGGAGCCTCCGGAATTTGTTCTTGGGCAACCAAAAACTCACCTAAAGCCTGCATATGTTTTGCCAGGTAAACATCACTGTCAGGGTTGCTCAGCATCTCAATATTTTTTTCTAGACTAGTGAGATCAACTCCTTCCAGTTCTGTAGCAACATCTTCTGGCGATAGCTCCAGCCTTTCTCCAACAATCGCCAATGCCTCATCTGGATTGGTTTCTAGAAACTCAATTCCCTTAAAGATGCCGCTTACAAAAGCCTCTCCCGCAGTTGGGTTCTCCTCTAAAAAATCGGGGCTAAAAATGTACACATCCAGGATTGCGGTTGGCATCTTTGATGTGTCGTAAATGATTCGTCCATCTGACTGAGCATCATTAGCCTGTTTCAAGAAAGGTGAATAGGTGACTGCAATATCAATTTGACCTGCTTGATATGCCGCCGCCGCTGCATCGGGTGTGACATTGAGAATGGTGACATCCTCAGAGGTCAAGCCAGCTTCTTCTAGCACTTGAAGCAAGAAAAAGTGACTGACGGCACCTATCTCAACGGCAATCTCCTTTCCCTTGAAGGCAGTGATATCAGCAACGCTATTGCGGGCTAAGATGCCATCTCCCCCTAGCGATGAGTCTGCAACTTGAATAACGCGATAGTCCTGTCCTTTTGCTGCTAGCGCTACTGCCTCTGAGGTAACGTTGTTTTGCCCCTGAATTTGGTTTGAGGCAAATGCTGCATCTGCTTCTGCGCTAGCGCTAAATACGTTGTAGGTCAGATCTAAGCCGCCCTCCTCAAAGAAACCTTTTTCAAGGGCAACATAAAGCGGTGAATAGCCAATCCAAAGAGTGCTACCAGTAGCGGCTGAAACGGTTTCCGCAGGGGCGCTAGCTGTGTCTGTATTTGCTTCTGGAGAAGCTTCTGAGGTCGTTGGCGCAGATTGAGTGCAGGCGTGGAGGGTCATTCCTCCAGCAAAGCCGCCCATGAGATACATGGCTTGACGACGAGTAAGACGACGAGTGAAAACCTGCGGCTTTTGTCCCATATCTGCTGCTCTCCTCTCTTTAGTGTTTGAATCACAAGATTGATTTGATTTTTGTGTAAGTATAGGCAGAATACCTGCACCTACACAAAAATCTGAACATACTCGAATCATGCTTGTATGTGCCTCAAGCAGTAATAGGCACTAATTAAGCAGTAATAGGCACTAATTAAACTGATTCTGACAAGAGAAAATGTTAAGGAAACTACCGTTTAAGGTGCGAATCACTCAGGTGAGACAAAACAGGAAGGCACCTACGGTTATCCTGGTGGCGGTTTGGGGATTAGTCTCTGGCGATCGCAAATAGGACTTAAGCCAGTTCTACTCAAATCTCGTCCGGGTCAATATTTAGTTGCCGCAGTCTCTCAGCCAGGCGATTAGCTCGCTGATGTTCAGCCTCGGCTCGCTGACGTTCAGCTTCGGCTCGTTCTGCCCCAGTAGGAATGACCTGCCCTTGTTCATCACACCAGCGTAACCACAATCGGGACAGTGATTCTTCAAACGCACCCTGCCATAGAGTCAGCCCCAGTTCTATCGTTTCTAGCCAGAGGGTTTGCCCTGTAGCATTAATGCCTTTAGCCGGGGTTAGCTCACTATAGCGTCCAGCAGTTAGCGTCCAGACCCGCAGCAGTGCCCCATTCATTTCAGATTTGCCCTGGATTTGCCGCAGTGGGTCAAACACAACATAGTACGGAACGCCCACGTGAGCATAGATATCCTTTTTGCAAACCTCTTTGCCCTTCTGTTGCGACTTCTGACTGAGGGCTAGCTCATCTCCTTCCGAGTTGGAGACAATTTCAATGCAAACCTCAGGAATTTTGCCAAACTCCCAGACAAAGTAAGAGCGATTGCGCCGTTGAGATAAGTCTTCAGCCCGCTGCACTCCCAGACTGAGTAAAACGTCAGGAACAATTGGATCGCCTTTTAATTTGTAAAATAGCCCTACGTTGGCAGCAGCTAGAAAAGGTGAAGGTAGCGCCTTAGAGCTATAGAGTGGTTCTACTAGTAAACGTTGCTGTACTTCAGACTGAAAATTGTCCACAGGGGTATCGTCTTCAATGGTGAGGTGACTAATGTCAAGCTCAGTGACAATCTCTTCTGAAAAGTCTTCTGTGTTGAGCAGGCTTTGAGTCATGATCAGCAGCGGCATCTGAGCAACAGTACTATTATCCTATTTAAAGATCATGGATTGAATAAACCTCAACATCTAACGACTGATACACCTCAACCTGAAAGAATCCTACGAGTTGTTCTGTCCCAATGCCCATTCCATCTGCCTGAGAATTCCCCTGAGCATGGTAACTTCTTCGGTTGAAAGCTCTGCTCGATTGAACAGTCGGCGAAATTTTTCCATGCGGCTGGGGGCGGTGTGCGGATAAAGGTAGCCGATTTTGAGCAACAGGGTTTCGAGTTGTTGGTAGTAGCCTTCGAGGAGGTCGAGGGAAGGAGGGCTAGGGGCTAGGAGTTGGGGGCTAGGGGTTGGATGTTTAGAGAGGGCGATTTGGTGGAGTTCATAGCAGCAGATAGCGACAGCTTGAGCCAGGTTGAGTGAAGGGTAAGTGGGGCTGGAGGGAATGCGGACAAAGCGCTGGGCATAGCTGAGTTCGATGTTGCTTAAGCCCCGATCTTCAGGTCCAAAAATCAGCGCCGATGCAATGGAGTTTGCGTTAGGATAATTAGCTTCTAGCAACCAGGGCAAGCCTTGTTCAGGTGTTACGAGAGTAGCTTCTGGGCTGCGATCGCGTGAGGTGGTGGCGATCGCCCGCTGACACTCTTTCAACGCCTCTGGAATGCTATCCACACGCTGCGCTGTTTCCAACAGGTTTGCCGCATGAACTGCCATCAGTCGAGCTTCTTCCCCCAGCCAATCACAGTGAGGATTCACCAAAACTAACTGACTTAGCCCCATATTCTTCATCACGCGGGCGATCGCTCCCACATTCAGTGGCCCGGCTGGCTCCACCAGCACAATCCTCACCTCTGCCAACAATTGCTCAACCATTTACGATATAAAAATCCAATTTTCAAAGAATCCCCTAACCTCACCCTACACCCTAGCTCCCAGCCCCTAGCCCCCAGCCCCTAGCCCCTTTTTCAACACCCTGACCTCCAGTTCCTTCAAGCTATGCCTCGATCTAAATCTGACCTGCCCACTAAAATTTGTCCCGTTTGCGATCGCCCCTTCACCTGGCGCAAAAAATGGGAAGATTGCTGGGATGAAGTGAAATATTGCTCTGAGCGTTGCCGTCGTCGCCGCTCATCTGCCAAAGAGGGAAGTTAAAGTTAATGTCATCAAACGTGCAGCCCAAAGTCATCATTCACGGTGGAGCCGGAAGCTCTCTCAAAAGTAAGGGAGGCGTTGAATCAGTGCGTCAGTCGCTCCACAAAATTGTCGAAGAAATCTATCGGCTGCTGCTGGAGGGCACTAGCGCTCAATGTGCCGTTGTACGAGGCTGTCAGTTGTTAGAAGACAACCCTCGCTTTAATGCCGGAACAGGCTCGGTGCTGCAATCGGACGGACAGATTCGCATGAGTGCTGCTCTGATGGACGGGTTTAACCAGCGGTTTAGCGGCGTAATCAATGTTTCGCGGGTAAAAAACCCAATTGAGCTAGCTTTGGCACTCCAGGATTCGCCCGATCGCGTGCTGTCTGACTATGGCGCGGCAAATCTGCTGCGAGAGCTTCAGGTGCCCGACCACGATCCCCTAACTGAACTGCGGCTGCTGGAATGGATTCAGGAACGCAGGGGCGACTTTACCAAAGAAATGGCTGGAGTCGTTGCCGAACGCGAATTAGTCACTGAAAGCAATGCGGGACGAGGCACCATTGGCGTGGTCGTGCTGGATCAGCAGGGACAGCTTGCGGTGGGTACGTCTACAGGCGGCAAAGGGTTTGAGCGAATTGGGCGAGTCAGTGACTCTGCCATGCCTGCGGGTAACTATGGCACCTCTCATGCAGCGGTAAGCTGTACGGGCATCGGTGAAGACATTATTGATGAGTGTCTGGCTGCCCGAATTGTGGTGCGTGTGACTGATGGGCTAACGCTGCCAGCCGCGTTTGATCGCTCATTTGCTGAAGCTCAGCAGCACCAGCGGGATTTAGGGGCGATTGGCATTGACCAGAGTGGGGCGATCGCCTGGGGCAAAACCAGCGAAGTGCTGCTAGCTGCTTACCACAACGGCAAAGAAATCGGTGACACCCTGGAATGGAACGATGGCTCCCTGACGGGCTGGGTCTGACCTATAATCAACATCAACTGTGACGGGAGGGCACGTATGAACTGGTGGCAAAAACTTAGGAAAAACTCACTCGCCCAATTTGGCGCGATCGTGCTGCTGATTTTCTATGTCGCGGTCATTGCGGCTGAATTTGTCGCGCCCTACGATCCTTACGCTTCACAGCTTGACGGCTCCCTCCTGCCGCCGACGCAAATTTATTGGCAGACTCAAGCAGGGCAATTGATCGGGCCACACGTTTATCCCACAACACAAGGGCCAGTGGATTTGGAAACGGGCGATCGCCAGCTATTCGTGGACTTTGAGCGACCTTCCCCCGTGCGTCTGTTTGTGCGCGGTTCAGAATACCGGATGCTGCAACTGCGACTACCTTTGCCAACTCGCTTCTCTTTAACCAATCCTGGGTTTGAGGAAGTGCAGCTTTTTCCTGGCATTCCTGGAGACCTGCACTTGTTTGGAGCAGTTGGAGACGGCAAAATTAATCTGCTGGGCACGGATGAACAGGCGCGGGATCAGTTTAGTCGCCTCGTACACGGAGGGCGCATCAGCCTCAGCATTGGTCTAGTTGGCATTGCTATCTCTTTTCCGCTGGGAATGTTGGTTGGCGGCATTTCTGGCTATTTTGGTGGAGCCACTGACGGGGTATTGATGCGACTGGTGGAAGTGCTAATGACAATCCCATCTATCTATCTGTTGGTGGCGTTGGCGGCTGTGTTGCCTGCTGGATTGACCAGTTCCCAGCGGTTTTTGCTGATCGTGCTAATCACTTCTTTCGTCAGTTGGTCAGGGTTAGCTCGGGTGGTTCGTGGACAGGTGCTTTCTATCAAAGAACGTGAATTTGTCCAGGCGGCTAAGGCAATGGGCGGGCGATCGCTCTACATTATCGTCCGTCACGTCTTACCGCAGACTGCAACCTATATCATTATTTCTGCGACGCTGGCGATCCCCAGTTTCATCGTGGCAGAAGCCGTGCTTAGCTTGATTGGCCTGGGCATTCAACAGCCCGATCCGTCGTGGGGGAATATGCTATCTCTAGCAACCAACGCCTCAATTTTGGTGCTGCAACCCTGGCTGGTCTGGTCGCCTGCAATTTTAATTGTGCTAACGGTGTTGTCCTTTAATTTGTTGGGTGACGGCTTACGAGATGCGCTCGACCCCCGCAACTTACACGGCACTTCCAATATCAGCAGCACTGCTTCTGGAGAACTCGCCTCAGCCCCCGGAGACAGTTAGGCGATCGCCTTCCTAATCAGTGAAGATTTAGTCTTGATCAAAGTTGCAGCTTCTTCACTGCTCAAAGGTTTTGCAAAGAAATAGCCCTGCCCATACTCAGCTTTGAGAATTTTAAGCTGTGATACCTGTTCGGCAGTTTCTATTCCTTCCGCAACCACACTCATCTCCAGGGTATGAGCCAACATAACAATTGCTCGCACGATTTCTGCTCCCTCATCTTCTGCGTCGTCACTGCCTATCCTGCCGACAAAAGACTGATCGATTTTGACCGTATCAATCGGAAACTGGTGCAGGTAGCTCAAAGACGAGTAGCCTGTGCCAAAGTCATCAATCATCAGTTGCAGTCCCAGCGCCTTTAGCTGCTCCAGCAGGGCAGTTGCGGACTCAGTGTTTTCCATAATGGCGCTTTCGGTAATCTCGATTTTGAGACGATGGGGTTCTACCTGATAGTGTCGAAGTAGCTGGCTGATTTGCTCAATTAGCTCTGGTTGGGAAAATTGCTTAGTCGAGAGATTGACACTGATAGATAGCGTACCGTGAGGGAACTCAAGCTGCCATTCTCGAAGCTGACGGCAAGCTTCTGCCAAAATCCACTGCCCCAGCGGAATCACCAGTCCTGTATCTTCTGCAACCGGAATGAAGTCACCGGGAGAAATCCAGCCCTTTTCTGGGTGGTGCCAGCGAACCAATGCCTCAAATCCAACGATCGTGAAGGTTTCTAGCGAGACAATCGGCTGATATCGTAGCTGAAACTCGTGGCTAGCAGAACCCATTTGCAGAGTTGAAACGGCTCGTCGCAGATCAGTTTCTAGCTGCAACAGCTCAACAGCGCGGGCGTGCATAGCAGCATCGAACATTTCGTGGCGGGCCCGTCCCAAAACTTTGGCGCGGTACATGGCGGTATCTGCATTTCGCAGCAGGTCTTCGGGGCGATCGCCCCTGATTCACTTAAGGCAATGCCAATGCTGACGGTCGTGAAAACCTCTTGCCCATTCAGATTAAATGGCGACAAAAATTCCCGATGGATTCGCTCTGCCAGTTGGCTGCTGTCGCTGTGGCTCCTGATATCCTCCATCAAAATTGTGAACTCATCTCCCCCCAGCCGAGCAATCGTGTCTCCAATGCGGAGGCAGGTTTGCAGACGTTGGGCGATCGCCACTAGCATCTGATCCCCAACGACATGACCCAAACTATCGTTGACGACCTTGAATCGATCGACATCCAAAAACAGCACCGCAAACTGATAGCCCTGCGGCCGCCTGGTGCGCTCAATCGCTTGTGACAGGCGATCAACCAACAGAGCGCGGTTGGGCAAGCCTGTCAGCGTATCATGTAGGGCATCGTGCAAAAGCTGTTCTTCTGCCTGCCTGCGCTTAGTGATGTCGGTTTGCGATCCCGCCATGCGGCAGGCTTTACCCTTCTCATCGCGGACTGCCAGCCCCCGGTTTAACAGCCAGCGGTAGGAGCCATCGCGGTGCAGAATGCGGTATTCGCTCTCAAAATGTTCCGTTGAGCCATCCAGATGGGCGTTCAGTTGAGCCTTAACCCGGTACAGTTCGTCTGGATGGACACGGCTAAACCATTCATTCAGGTTGTTGCCAATCTCGCCTTCCTCGTAGCCGAGCATTTCCTTCCAGCGGGGTGACAAGTAAATCTCGTTGGTTCTCAGGTTCCAGTCCCACAGCCCGTCATTAGCGCCGCGCACGGCTAAAGCATAGCGCTCCTGGCTTTCTCGCAGCGCTTCTTCGACCTGCATCCGGTCGGTGATATCCAATCCGACAAAGACCGCTGCCTGATCCTGAAAGTATTTTTGAGCAACAATAATGTAGTTGCGAATTGAGCCGCCAACCCGAGCCGCAATTTCTACTGAGCTTTCCTTCACTGGGCTGACGATGAATTTTCGCACGAAGTCGGCAAATCCGGGGCTGGATTCCATGAAGCCCAACTCTTTACCGACAAAATCTTCTGGACGAACGTTAAAGGTTGCTGCCAGATAGCGATTGATCCCCAAATATTTGCAGTCTGAGCTAAACCAGGAAACGCATCCGGGGACAGCATCTAGCACCGCCTGAAGCTGGTCTTTTGCCTGTTGAAGGTCTGCCTCAGCCCGTTTGCGATCGGTGATATTTCTGCCAAATACGGCTACACCCGTGATTTCCTCAGTATTTGTAATAATTGGGTTGAACGAAACTTCGATATCTGCTGGGCCACCGGGAAAGTCAAAATGTAGTTCAACGGCAAAGCGATCGCCCCTCAGTGCCCGACTGTAGTAGTCTACCCAAATAGCTTTTTCGGAATCGGGCAGGCAGCTAATAATATCGGTGCCCAGCGCTAGCTCCACCCCATAAACGACCTGAAACTGTCGTTTGAAGGTAGAGTTGAGTGTAGCAATTCGATACTGGCAATCGACTGACCAAACCGCATCTTGCGTATTTTCAATTAGGGCAAGCAGGTTTGCTTCTCGTTCCCTCAGCGCTTTTTCTAAGGCTGTTTCTTGGAGGGCTGTTTCCGGTATGGTTATTTCCTGTATAGTGGCTTCCTGTCCTATTTCTGGCGTGGGCATTCCGGGTTGAATTGCTCTGGTTGCTAACAGTTTTGATGCTGAATTGGACGTTGGGCTATCAGGCTCGCCGTTAGGGGGCTGCGGTGCCAAACCATCCTGTATTTCCGCAGCATCTGCTGTAACCATGAGAAATAAATCTCCGAAGCGGTGATTAAAAAAACTGGCAGATGCATAGAATACCTACAGATCCAGGATAGACGGCGGCTTAGGGGCAATGGAGTAAACTTCTGGCAAAGATTGAGAGCCAAGCTATGAAAGAACGTTAATGCAGTTAATATTTATGAAGCGATTATGCTAGGACCGATACCCTTTCCTTTTGTCCTTCACAGTCTGGAGACTCTACAATGTTGCGCCTGGAACACGTCAGCAAAATTTATCCGACGGGTGAAGTCCTCAAGGACATTAACTGGGAGGTTAAACTGGGCGATCGCATCGGTCTAGTTGGGGTAAACGGTGCAGGTAAATCGACGCAGCTTAAAATTATCGCGGGCGAGATGGAGCCAACTTCCGGCGAAATCATTCGCCCCAATAGCCTGCACATTGCCTATCTGACCCAGGAGTTTGAGGTTGATCCCAGCCGCACCGTGCGAGAAGAATTTTGGACGGTATTTACCGAAGCCAACGCAGCGCAGCAGGCGATCGCCCGTGTTCAGCGGCAGATGGAAACCGCCAGCATGGAAGAATTAGACAAGCTAATTCACCAGTTAGATCGGTCCCAGCGCCAGTTTGAAGCGCTAGACGGCTACGGGCTGGAATCTCGGATTGAGAAGATTTTGCCAGAAATGGGGTTTGAACCGGAAGATGGCGATCGCCTGGTCAGCGCCTTTAGCGGTGGCTGGCAGATGCGGATGAGTTTGGGCAAGATTTTGCTCCAGTCTCCTGACCTGCTGCTGCTGGACGAGCCGACCAACCACCTCGATTTGGAGACGATCGAATGGCTAGAAACCTATCTAAAAGGTTTGACTACGCCGATGGTGATCGTTTCTCACGACCGCGAGTTTCTCGATCGCCTCTGCACTCAAATCGTTGAAACTGAGCGGGGGCGTATCTTCTACCTATCTAGGGAATTACACGGCGTATCTTCAGCAAAAAGAAGAGGCACAACTGGCG
>JAAUTN010000193.1 GCA_012031415.1 Leptolyngbyaceae cyanobacterium SM1_4_3
TCAATTTCTGACTGGGAAACCCAGCTTTCGGGCATTTGACGGCAGAAAAAAGATTCCTCTGTACCATCGTAGGTCATTGGCTGTCTGAGAAACGCAACTAAGCTATTGATGCTGTCTCGTGGAGGGGTTGCCCCTCGAAGGGCCTCAATTGAGAGGGAAACCAGCGGATCTGGCAGGGTTGCCCCACCTACGTGACAATTTTTACAGTTTTCCTCAAACAAGCGCTTGCCTTCGGAAAGGTTTTTGGCGGAGAAGAGTTTTGTCTCTCCCTCGCCTAGATCAAGAGGTACTGGCTCGACGGCATCCAGGTATCGGACAACGTAGGGATCTGGGGAAGCCGCTTGAGCAGGCAAGCTACAGGTAAATAGGCTGACACTCACAATTAGCAAAATCAGCAAGTGGCGAATTAGAGAGAGCATTCTTGCTTGGTAGCTCCTTCTTGTTTGGGTAACTCCTTAAAAAATAGGGGCAGACACAGAGGCTGCCCCAAAGGAAAAAATGTTTTTCTAACAGTCAGGCAGACTAGTTTGCAAAAGTTAGTAGTAAATTTTGCCGCCGCCCCATTTTTCGCCCACAACTTTGGGTTGCAGAAGGATGTGTCCTGAAATGGCAACAAGATCGTCTTCAGTCAGATTTCTCATCTTCGGGAAGATGTCTGTACTTTGGGTGCTGGGATGGAGTTCAGCGATAGGCTCTAGCCCGTCGTAGGTTGTGGGATCGTGCAAATAATCGACTAGCGATTCTAAGTTGTTGCGAGGTGGCGTTGCCAGCGCTAGAGCTTCTGGATCTAGCCCGACGTTTGGATCGGTTTTGGTAACGCCTCCTACATGACACTGACCGCAGGCGTAATTGAACAGGCGCTTGCCCTCAGAAACCTGCTCCAGGCTGAGAACGGTTGTTTCTCCTGCTTGGTTTAGTTTGACGGTGCGGATGGTCTGGTCAAGTTCAGCGGCGATCGCCCTTCCTGGAAATAATTGAAAAGCGAAAAATACAGTGACCACAACAAGCCAAATGTATCTCTTAAGCATGGTTCTCCTTAAACAAGTCGCTCAGGTGTTAGCAACTCAACACAGCAAATCTCAATACTCAATATCATGCCACCGATTGGACGCTTTCCCAAGCTAGATTAGAATCAGAGACATTGCTTAATCTTAAGGGGCTTAACCTTAAAAGGCTTAATCTAACAAAGCCTCTCTTAATTTAAAAGGCTCCGATGTCATGAAAGTGTGCCTGTTCCCAAAAAAAAGCTGGGGACACCTTGCCCCCGACAGCGCCAACGCCTTCATCTAGAAGGGACTGTTCCTGAAAGGGCATATGTTTTGTGAGCAAGCTACCGTCTGAGCCAACGATGCGATGAATGGGGAGGCGATCGCCCGCCTTCTTTAGAAAAATCGGAATCGTGCGGTAGTAGCTCCGAGCCAACCCCAGAGCCATCAACAGTTGAGCCGTGCTGACCACTTTACCGGGCTGAATTCTGCCAACAAATTCTGTAAACCTTCCCTTAGCATTATCGGGCAGTGGCTTAAAGCGGTAGGGAGCGATTTGAATCTGATCTCCAGCGTGAATTAAGCCATCTCTGACCACAATTCCCAGTAGCCCTCGCTTTCCTTTAATCCGCTTGGCAAGTCCAGGCTGAAGTTGATTTAACTGAGCGCAAGGATCACAAGGAAAAGTCACTCGAACTAAAGCAG
This sequence comes from Leptolyngbyaceae cyanobacterium SM1_4_3, assembly GCA_012031415.1. Lineage (GTDB taxonomy): Bacteria > Cyanobacteriota > Cyanobacteriia > Elainellales > Elainellaceae > JAAUTN01. The sequence goes on from JAAUTN010000193.1 coordinate 1,692, forward strand.
TTTGCCCTATCTGTAGAACTTGCCCTGAAGCTAAGCAGTCAATTGAAGCATCGACCAGCAAATTTTCTCGTAAATCTCCAGGATTCAAACCAAATTCAGCAAGGGCAGGAGTATCCACTAGAAGAACCTGGCGGGGGTTTCCGGCGATCGCATAAATGTCTCCCTCCACTCCCACTCCGCGCCTCAGCACCAAATTCTCATACTCGGTTGTTGCTGCCCCTTTGCGCTGTTTAGCAAAAAGCTTGATTGCTCTCACAGGCTTCCCATCTCCCTATTTTTTGTCTTAACCTGACGAATAAGCTTCATAAAGGCAGAACCCCAATAAAGCCAGAAATAGCTTAGAAGCTCTCTTGAGTACTTAAAGTACGTGTTTGCACTGAATTACCCAGAGAAGGCTTAAAATCAGAACTATTCTAGATCTGCTAATTTAGCTCCACCTTCTAGCTGACCGTACTAAGGTGTAAAAATGACCCTAAGCCCTGGCGATCCCGCTCCTGAATTTAGCCTGCCTGATGGAGAAGGCAACATTATTAGCCTCTCAGACTTTCGGGGCAAGCGAGTGGTGCTTTACTTCTACCCCCGCGACAACACACCGGGCTGCACCAAAGAAGCCTGTGGCTTTCGGGATGCCTACGCCGACTATCAATCTAACAATGTGGTAGTTCTAGGTATCAGCACGGACGATGCTAAATCTCACACCAAATTTACAACTAAGTACAACCTGTCATTTCCGCTTTTGTCAGACGCAGACGGTCAGGTTTCAGCCACCTACGATAGCTATGGGCTGAAAAAGTTCATGGGCAAAGAATACATGGGCATCAGCCGAAACACGTTCGTCATTGGGCCAGACGGTAAAATTGAGAAGATCTACCGCAAAGTCAAGCCAGAGAACCACGCGACCGAGATCCTTGCAGATTTGTCCGGCTTATCAGATCTGTCTGGACTATCAGGGTAACTTTGCTTGTTTATATCCATCTTTGTGACGTAGCACTTTCGCTGTGACGTAGCACTTTAGATAGCACCACAACTTATGCTTCGGCTATGGCAAATTATTCAAACCGCTCTAGGCATCATTTTTCGTCACCCCATTACGGGTACTAGCATCATTCCTGTCATGCCTGATGGTCAGATTGTATTGATTCGGCGACGTGATAACGGCCGCTGGGGACTACCAGGTGGCATTGTCGATTGGGGGGAAGACATTCCTACCGCAGTGCAGCGCGAGTTAGTTGAAGAAACCGGACTGGAGTTAGTCAAAATTCGCCGTCTGGTTGGCGTTTACTCCGCTCCCGATCGCGATCCCCGGTTTCACTCTATTTGTGTGGTAGTTGAAGCCGAAGTCAAAGGCAAAATGCTGGTCAAAGATACGTTGGAAATACTAGATGTAAGAGCTTTTCAGCCATCCAATATTCCTCAGGGTAAGCTTTCCCACGATCACGATCGGCAGTTACAGGATTACTTCAGCGGTGTAACCACCCTGGCTTGACTAGATCGCGACATTAGGAATCGCGAATTTAATGAACCTGATATTTAATCCATGATCCTAAGATTCTAAGATTAGGGCATTTTCTGAAATGGCATAGATTGGCTGTTAGAATCACTAACTGTCAGCTTTAACTGACTGTTAATCATTTGGCTGTTCCCCGTCTAGCCGTTACCTTTTAGTAGGATGACCTTACCAATCCGCAACTCCCGTATCCGACTATCTCAGGGACAACTCTTCTGGCGTGAAGTGGGGCAGGGGGCGGCGTTGGTTTTTTTGCACGGTTCCTGGACTGACAGCAGCCAGTGGTTACCACTAGTAGAGCGCCTAAGTCAGACTTATCACTGTGTGGCACCTGATTTGCTTGGTTTTGCAGAGTCAGAGCGACCCAAACTGCACTACTCAATTGAGCTACAGGTAGAATGTCTGGCAGAGTACCTGGAAGCGCTGAAATTACGTCAAGTTTATTTGGTTGGGCACTCTTTGGGCGGGTGGATTGCGGCTAGCTATGCCCTGCGCTTTGCAGATCAGGTGAAAGGGCTGGTGTTGCTATCGCCAGAAGGAGTTCAACTTGAGGGGGGCGATCGCTGGCAATGGTCACGCTGGCTTACCCGACAACCGCCCCTAGCGCTCTGGCTGTTGAAGCTGCTCTTACCGTTTGCTAAAGTTTTTGGCTGGCGAGAATCGATAGAGCGATCGCTCCAGCTTCGCCAAACCCTGATGCGATCGCCCGTTGCCTGCAAACTCCTATTTAATCGCCGCAATGCCGAAATTCGAGCAGAACTGTTATCCACAGACCGGATTTCCTGCCTGAAACTTCCTATTCTAATTTTGCAGGGACAAGACGATGCGACGGCGGCTCGTCCTAATCAGGCGATTGCCCAAGCACCGCAGGCAGAGCTAAAGCTGATTTCTAACGTTGACCCGGATTTGTTGCAGACTGAATCGAGGGCGATCGCCACCGAAATCCGTAAATTTATAGAAACCCTCTAGAAGTCCGTGACTCTATAAAACTTTTAAGCTGCTCTATTTGCTCATCTCGTCCTTATGAATACACCTGATCATTCCAACCCAACTCCTGAATTATCTCGGCTGAAATCAAACAAGAAACTGTCTGCTGTTGGACTCAACCACCGCTGGTTCTGGAAACACCGCTTAGGAGTCAGTGGCTTGTTGGGGGCGATCGCCTTCCTCCTGGTTTTGATCACACCCGCTCACGCCATTGAAGTGCAGATTCAACCCAGCAGCCCACAACTGGGTGACACCATCGCAGTTATCGTGCAAACCAGCACCGCCGATGTTGAAGCCCCAACCGTGACGATGAATCAGACTACCTATCCCACCTTTGCGATCGCTAACGCTCAGTTTCGTGCCCTGTTACCCACTACTCCCCTGGACGCACCGGGACGCTATGAGATTCGGGTAAATGGCGAAGGCGATCAGCGCAATCTAGCAGCCTGGCTGCGCGATCGCTCCTTTCCCACCCAGCGCATCACCCTGCGCGGCGGCGGCGTAGACGGCACCGACTACGAATTTGATCGGGTCGCAGAATTTAAGCAACTCGTCACCCCCGAAAAATTCTGGAGTACTCCCTTCGTTCGCCCTAATGCGGGTGAAATCACCTCTGGCTATGGAGTTCGGCGCTACTACAACGGCGTATTTGCCCAGGACTACTACCATCGAGGCGTAGACTACGGCGGCGGCACAGGTTCCGCAGCGGTAGCCCCAGCTGCCGGACGAATTGCCCTCGTCGGGCGCGAGTCCGAAGGTTTTCAGCTACATGGCAACACCGTCGGCATCGATCATGGTCAGGGGGTATCCAGCATTTTTCTGCACCTGAGCCGCATTGACGTGCAGGAAGGCGACTTTGTGCAGCCTGGGCAGGTAGTTGGAGCAGTCGGGGCAACCGGAGCAGTCACCGGGCCACACCTACACTGGGGGCTTTACGTTCACGGATTAGCGGTTGATCCCGTGCCCTGGCGATATGACAGCTTCGAGTGAGTTCTACAGCTAGGTGATTAGCACTACAAAAATTAAAATTAGCTTAAGCGGAACTGAAGTCGTGCGATTTCTAAATTCTGGGGCAAACTAAAATCAAGAAGATTGTAGTTTGTCACTGAAGTGGCGCGGTGGAGCGTAAAGAACCCTATGAGTATTGAAAAAATTGTTGACCAAGCTCTACAGGATGGTTATCTGACCCCTGCAATGGAAGCAGAAGTTGGGCGCATCTGCGACACCGCCTCTGAGCTATCGATTGAAGAGTACATGGCGCTAGATCGGCTGATGGGCGCTTTGCTAACAGGTGAAGTGGTCGCGGTTCCTCGCAAGCAGTTCATCAACGTGATGGAGGAATTGGTGCTGACGGAGGCGATCGCCCGTGTCGCCGAAATTGAGGCTACTAGCGACGTAACCCTTGACCTGGGCGATATTGCTGCCTATGCGCTCAACCGACTCCCTCCCCTCTATGCCACTACTGAAGAGGGGGCTGACTACCAGCGGGGACGAGCAAAGGATGAACTTCAGGCGCTGATTGCCCAACAGGTGAGTGAAGCGATCGCCCGTAGCCTTGACCAGCCCGAATTCTTCCCAGAGCGGCAAGTGCTGGGCAAAAATGCAGGCGATGAAGTGTTGACTCAGGTGAGTGCCCTGCTTCAAAGCTATGCGCCCAAGTTTGAAGCCAGATCAAAATCTGATCGCGATCGCGGTATCGCTTGAGAAGCTTAAAAATCAGGACAGGATTCGTAAACTAAATATCTCCAGTCTTAAGCGGAAGTGCAGCAGAATAGCAACACTTCCGCTTAAATACTTGTAAGCAGGGCAGGGGGATGAAGCTAGAGTTGATGCTGCCACTAAGACCTCACTCTGTACCCCAAACGTTTAGTTCACTATTCCCCAATCAAATTTTCTTGATTCTTCATCAGATCTCTATTAAAAAGCTAGACTCAGTACAGGTTTATTATTTAGTTTGGTGATAGCTGCTTCTTCAGGGACTAAATCTTTGAATTATCGTTCTACTAATATTGCTCGCGGCATCTGGACAGATCAATGCGATCGCAGCCGCATCTAAATTTTTATGTCCTGACTTAAAATTTCAGACCAGAATAAGCACGAATTCTGGTTTCCATAGGAAGCCCTAAAAATATAGAACCGACATTGCTATGAAAGCCCAACAGCGTACTCGCAGCCAGGAGCGGATTTTAAACCTGCTCAGAACTTTGAATCGAGCAGTTTCTGCCCAAGATATCTACGTAGAGCTGCGTAGCCGCAACGAAGGCATGGGTTTGGCTACGGTTTATCGTTCTCTAGAAGTACTTAAATTGGAAGGAGTTATTCAAGTTCGTACTCTGGCAAGCGGTGAATCACTCTACAGTTCTGTGCAGGAAGACAAGCATCACCTAACCTGTCTACAGTGTGGAGCCTCTATTCCCATTAACGAATGCCCTGTTCACGACCTGGAAGACCAACTCCATCACTCTTATCGATTCAAGATTTACTATCACACCCTGGAATTTTTTGGACTGTGCATGGATTGCCAACTAATTCACTCAAACAACGGTATATCTGATTAACAGCCTGCCAAATTCAGCTTGTCAAATCATCTACATTTTGCGGCAGCTTCACAAAGAATTCATATAGCTCTTCGAGAGCTTACACAAACATTAAACTGCTCTCATTTCACTCTCAGCAATTCCTCAGCCGCCACTTATCCTATTTGCGGTTAATACAAGTGGACACGGCTCTATATCTGTGAGTAAAACCCTGCATGAACATTCAAACAGTTTCAAGTTCAGCCCGTGCTGTTATTGGTTTGCTAGTCACAGGTTCTCTGCTAGCAGTAGCATCTGCTGCATCAGCCGTTACATTAAAGGTTTCCATCGAGAACCTTGCGCCCTCAAATGGCACCCTCCTAACTCCTCTTTGGGTTGGCTTCCATAATGGAGACTTCGATATTTACGATCGAGATGTCTCATTGGATTTATTTCCGGGCACCGAAAGTCTGGTAGAAGATGGAGCAACTCAAGAAATTTCCGATCGCTTTACCGAGGTAGGAGCGGGTACCGTTCAGGGAACTATCTTTGGCGCAGAGGGCACAAACAACGGCCCGATTGATGTTGGTGAAACTGCGACTCTTTTCTTTGAAGTTGACCCTACTTTATCTAGTAGTCGATTCTTTAGCTACGCATCAATGGTAATTCCTAGTAACGATGCTTTTATTGCGAACGGCAATCCAACCGCGCACCCTATTTTTGACGAAGCAGGTAACTTTATTGGGGCCGATTTTATTGAGCTTGGGGCTGACGTTCTAGACGGCGGCACTGAAGTCAATGATGAACTTCCCATGAATACAGCCTTCTTTGGACAAACCGCTCCTAACACGGGCGTAGATGAAAATGGCGTAGTCACCATTCATCCTGGCTTTAATTCGGTAGGCAGTGGAGGTATTTTAGATGCCCCGCAGTTCGCCAACGCAGACTTTAAAGCTGAGGGCTATCAAGTGGCTCGGATTCGGGTTGAGTTAGTAGAAGAAGATGTGCAGGACGTACCTGAGCCAACTACCGTATTAGGGATGTTGGCTGTAGGCGGTGCATTCTGGCTAAGTCGTCGTCATAGAGAAAACGCTAGAGGCTTATAAGAAAAATCTGTGAGAGGCGAATGCTAGAAAGAGTGCGCCTCTCACAGATACAGTAGACCCATTGCGGAGCTGAGAATCAAAACATTCTCTGCTCGTCAGTGCCCTGATCTCCAATAATGGATCGCATTCCTTCAACCGTCGCGGGAATGCTGCGCGGGTCCATAAACATAACCTTGCTGCTGCCGCTGGTGCCAATCTTAGAACCCATGTCGATGTAGTTTTGAGTCATCAAAAACTGAAGCGCTTCACGGGCATTGGGGTCATTTTTTAGCGTACTGGCAATGACCTGTAGCGCTTCAGCGGTTGCTTGTGCCCGCAAAACCTGCTCTTGCCGCTCTGCCTGCGCCCGCAAAACGATCGCCTTTTGCTGTGCCTCAGCCTCTAGGATGGCTGCTTTTTGACGGGCTTCGGCTTCTAGAACCCGCGCTTCGGCGCTGCCTCTAGCGGAGTTGACTGCCGATTCTCGTTCCCCTTCTGAAGTGAGAATTGCTGCCCGCTTGCGTCGCTCGGCCGACATTTGCAGTTCCATCGAATCCTGTACGGCTTTAGAAGGAACGATATCTCGTAGCTCAACGCGGGTGACTTTTACACCCCAGGGATCGGTTGAAATGTCTAGCTCACGGAGCAACAGTTCGTTAATTTCAGAGCGGGCGGTAAAAGTTTCGTCTAGCTCTAGCTTGCCCATTTCAGAGCGAATTTGAGTCAGCACGAGGTTGACCATTGCCGCCTGAAGGTTTTCTACCTTGTAGTAGGCTTTTTCCAAATCCATGATGCGCCAATAAACGACAGCATCCACCGAGATCGAGACGTTATCGCGAGTGATGCACTGCTGGGGCGGAATGTCGATTACCCGTTCACGAATCGTTTGCTGGTAGGCGATGCGATCTAAAAAGGGAACGGTGAAATTCAGTCCTGGCGAAAGTTTTCTACCGCTGTAGCGTCCTAATCGTTCAACTAATGCTTCGTTTCCTTGAGTAACGATGCGGACTGACTTTGTGAGAACAGTCCCGCCGAAGGCTAAAAATACTAAAAATCCTACTAGTTCACCCACGTTAAAAAGCTCCCAATTGCTTGACTTCCTGAATTAGGGAAATTGTTGAAGTTATACCCGAAGCAGGCTTTCTGGCATGACGATGAGGGTGTTGCCCCGACGTTCTACAACATAGACTCTTTGATTGGGGGCGATCGCCATTTCATCGTCTTCACAGCGGGCCTGCCAGGAATTTCCTTCGTAAAGTACTCGACCTGTTTGCCCTGGCAAAATTTCTGTGATGGTTTGCGCTTCCGTCGCATCAGCAATCGACCGGGGCTTAGTTTGGGGAATGAAGCGACGAGACAGAACGGTAAAGATTACAGACAGCGCTAGCCAGAGCGCTACCTGGATGCCAAACTGAGGCACTACTAGCGCCACCAAGCCGACGATAATGGCGCTGATTCCCATTGTGAACTCTACAAATGCTGTCGGTAAGGTAATCTCCATAACGCAGAGAATTACACCAGCAATCAACCACAGAACAGTTGGATTTAGCGGCATATATCCAGATCTTGATGCACAAGGTGGGTCAGTAGCTAATAACTTCACTCATGGCAACAGCAATTCCGCTATTTCAGCTTCAGAGAATTACCAGGGGCTTGCTTGGGGACAAGTTTGCTCACACTTTCAATCTAACTTAGCGTCAGGTGATGTTGCCCCAATGTCAGCTTATCTTTCGGGTTGGTTGCATCGTTGCGATGTCAGCTTATCTTTAAGGGTAATTGTTCGTATTGTTTGAGTGCATGAGCCGTCCCCATTCTTCGATTGAATGCCCTAACCCGGAGTGCCTTCATTCCAATAATTCGCTGGGCAGCCGTGTGTGCGATCGCTGTCAAACTCCTCTGCTTTATCACTACCTGTGGGCAGTTGGGGCAGTAGAGCGCATCCCAACTGGAACCCGTGTCAACGGTAGATACGGCGTGGTAGCTGCCAAAATTTGGCTGGATACGCAGCCGGGCGATCGCCCGATGTTCCAGCGATATTACCTGATGCGGCTCTGCCCTATTTGCATCTGTATCCACAACGGCTACACATCCCTGAAGTATTTGGGTTTTGTGCTCTCAAAGAAGGCGGCATAGCCATGCTGCTAGAAAACGCTCCGATTGACCTGACGGGCAAACTGTACCCAGCGATAACGGCTGTCTGGTCACGAGGATCTGCGGTGCGTCAGGTCTACTGGCTGTGGCAAATTCTGCAACTGTGGACTCCACTCAAGGAAATGGGAGTTGCCGCCAGTCTTTTGGTGCCGGACAATTTGCGGGTTGAGGGATGGCGAGTGCGGCTGCGAGAGCTTCATAGCGATGAACCAGACACTGCTGAAATAGATACTGTTAACTCGGGGACGGTTAACCCGGAGGCGCTTAACCCGGAGACTAGTGAGCCAAATGCTGGTGATTCTGAAGCATCGGCAGAGAAATCTAGTCCGCGATCGCTAAAAGAACTAGCAGACGTGTGGCTAACCTGGATTGATGGCTCACAGGAGGCGTTGGTGCGGCCGTTGCGAGAAATCTGCCAACAAATGCAGTCGGCTACGTCCGAGCAGTCAGAGGAGGCGATGCGAAGCGGTTTCCCCTTGGGGGTGATCGCCACTCAGCTTAATCAGCTTTTGCTAGAGCAAGCGGCACAACAGCCCCTCCGTCTTAGCATTGCAGGCGCAACCTCAACCGGGCCAAAACGTACCCACAACGAAGATTCCTGCTATCCGATCACGCTAAACACGGCTGAACCGCCCCAATTTAGCGAGCTATTGCCCCAGTTGGCGATCGTATGTGACGGCATCGGCGGACACGCGGGCGGAGAAGTTGCTAGCCAGCTTGCCCTGCGTTCTCTACAGCTTCAGTTTCGGGCACTGCTGACTGAAATTGACGAGCAACCCGAACTAATGACCCCAGAAGTCGTAATTCAGCAAATAGAAGCAATCATTCGCGTAGTCAATAACTTAATCGCCGCGCAAAATGACACTCAAGGGCGAGAGTCGCGTCAGCGCATGGGCACAACCCTGGTGATGGCACTGCAACTGCCTCAAAAAGTTGTCACCCCGACTGGCACCAGCAATGCTCACGAACTCTACCTGGCACACCTGGGGGACAGTCGCGCCTATTGGTTAACGCCACGCTATTGCCATACTTTGACGGTGGATGATGATGTGGCTAGTCGTGAAGTACGAATGGGGCGCAGTCTTTACCGCGATGCCCTAAAGCGCCCTGATGCTGGAGCTTTAACTCAGGCTTTAGGCACACGGGATGGTGAGTTTCTGCATCCCAACGTGCAGCGTTTCATTTTGGATGAAGATGGCGTGCTGCTGCTTTGCTCAGACGGGCTAAGCGACCACAGTCAGGTAGAGCGATCGTGGGAACCCTTGACTCGCCAGTTGTTTAAGGGCGAACTTACTCTAGATGAAGCCGTTCAGTCCTGGATTGATGTCGCTAGCCAGAAAAACGGGCACGACAATATCTCTGTGGTGCTATTGCAGTGTCAGGTTTCGCCTCAATATCCTCAGCCGCTGGAGCCAAAGCTGCCGCCCGCGCCGCTTGTTGCTCAGTCTGAACTGTCGGAATCTTCCAGAGCGCTCCTATATGGTGACGAGGAGGAGGGGGAGGCAGAAACCGATTCTGTTGTTCGTTCTCGACAGTCCGCAAATCCGTTGGCGATCGCCTTTGGACTTACAGTTCTCATGTTCTTTGTGGGAGTAGCAGGTGTTGCTGCTTGGCGACAAATCAATCCCGAAAGCTTCAACCGCACCTGGGAACGTTTACTACAGCCCTCTCCTCCCTCCTTGCCCTAATGAGTAATGTTGCTTCAAATAAAAGTAAGCGGTTTGGGAGCGCGTCACCTTGTATGCAAAGATAAGAGTGAAGAAGCTGAATCAAGACTGAGGCAAAATGCGCTGACTCAGATGTGAGCATTAGCGGATTATTTGAGAGAAAACACTGAAAGTTTATGAAAGTTGGCGATCGCGTCCGCGTAAAAGAATCTGTAACGATCTACCATCATCCCGAACACCGCAACGAGCCGTTTGACATCAAAGGGCAGGAAGGTGAAGTAATCGGGATCGCAAGCGAGTGGAGGGGCAAAACCATCAGCGCTAACTTCCCCATCCATATCAAGTTTGCGGGCAAACTCAGAGCGCATTTGCGAGAAAGTGAACTGGAGTTAATCGACTCATAAATGCTTCCCCCAGGCCCGGTAAAACCAACTAAGCAAGTTAAAATCGCTCTGCATCTTCCTCAATTCCTGGCGATGCTGTTCTGCTAACCGCTGATACTGTTCACTGTATTCTTCAAGCGCTTCTCGTAAACGAACTTCTTCATAAAAAGCGTAAGTGGCACGGTAGCTAGCAAATATCTCAATCTCGGGCTGAACCGCCTGGGGAATGATCAAGGAATGTTGGTCGGGCATGGATGCGATGTAGCAGGTATTCGGCAACTTTAATCAGACACATAGCAATCTAGCTCAAGGTTAGCGCATGGGAACTGCCCTAAGCGTGAGGACGAAACATTAAGGCATTGCACTAATATATTAAGCTGAGGTTAAAAGTCAGATTTCAATAAAAATTAGCGATGAATACACAGGTGGATCAAGCCAGTGAGACTTTAAGAGATTATGCTCATTTGGCAGTTCAAAAGCATTTTAAGAAGTCCGTTAAATACGAAGCAGATGTGTTGAAAGATCGCGATCTCGAACCGCTACATCAGATGCGAGTAGGAATGCGTCGTTTACGAACTGCCCTACAGGTGTTTGAGTCCGTCTTAGATTTGCCGGAGTCCGCAGGCGATCGCCAAATTAAAAAAATTGCTCAGCGTTTGGGGGCAGTCAGAGATTTAGATGTTTTAGAAATAGCGCTCAAAGAACGCTATCGTCCTCATTTGAAGGGGAAGGAACAGAAGAAACTAGATCAGGTTTTAGAGAGTTTACAGAGCCAGCGCGATCGCCAGTTTAACCAGATTAGAAAACTATTTGAAAGCCAGCAGTACCGCAAGTTTAAACAGTCCTTTAAAGACCTGGTTAGATCAGCCCACTATGGAGCGAC
>JAAUTN010000194.1 GCA_012031415.1 Leptolyngbyaceae cyanobacterium SM1_4_3
TCAACTCTGCACGTCGTTCAATATCGTCAAGTATCTGTTTGAGTTCGTTACACATCAACAGGTCTTTGTCTTCCCGAAGCTTTTCACCTATGGCTGTTTCTCATGAATGATTTAGGATTGCTATAGTTATTACTTCCAAGAGAAGAGCTTTGCAGGTATCTGTCTAGTTGGTGCTGCACCTCACTCCACACAATTAACTGATGGCACAAAATTGATTGTGAAGACTCATGTATTTCAGCGTGCCAAACCAATCACACGAAAGCTTTTAGAGAAATTGGATGGACGAAGAATCATTTCATTCTAAATCTGAGAATTACTTCTAAAAATATATACAATTCTTGTGTCGAGCCTGTTCTAAAGCTATAATCACAACAACATGGGGGTGGTTGGTACTGAAGCCTTCCCAATGCCTTGGGGATACGGGTGCTTCTGGAAGTACTTAAGGGCTGCTCAACAGTGCATGAATGGTCTCCGTTCTTTGTAAACATCAAGGAGGGGCTTATGATTGCACCTGTTGTCTATACGACGGTCGGTTCATGCGGGGTAGCGTTGCTGCGGAGGTCTGGTGACTACCCAAATGTGCTGGGAGCAGTGTAAGTTGCAGAAAGAGTTCCTTACCAAGAGCAGCGCTAGGGGTTCGATTCCCCTACCCCGCACTTTTGCTAACTACGCAGCATAACAACCCCCGTGCAGCGGACGAAAGAATAGTGATCGGCTGAGTCGTTAAGTTTGTAGGTCGCCGCTGACGGGGAACGTTAGACCGCTAAGCCTTCTGTTGAGGTGTAGCAAAAAGTTATCTTTGTAGTGCGATGCCCAAGTAGGCATAAAACCCTGCATAGAGCTTAATCGCAGGTTCTTAATGGGGTGTACTACTGAGTTTTTAAGTGTAATGCGTGTCAATCTTGTCCGAAATTTTCCGGATGTTTGGCAGGTAGGGGTGCATTAAACAGCAGACGCAGGAAATTTACACTTAGATATTTTATTCACCCAAATATTCACCCGAAAGGAGCTGCATATGGCTTGGAAGCCTAGTCAAGATTGTTTGGATCTCATCAAAGAGTCAGAAGGTCTACACCGCAAGAGATCGGATGGAAGCATTGAAGCTTACCTAGATCCAGTTGGAATACCAACAATAGGTTACGGCTCAATTTTCCACAACGATAAAAGTAGATCTGTAAAACTGGGTGACGTAATCACTAAAGCTGATGCTGAACGTTGGTTACAGTTAGAAGTAGACAAAACAGCAAGTGAAGTCAATACCCTATGCACAGTTGAACTTACACAGGGTATGTTTGATGCTCTTGTTTCATTTGGATTTAATGTTGGAACTGGCAAAGACGGCTTAAAAACTTCGACCCTTCTAAAAAAGTTGAACAGCAAAGACTATGAGGGTGCAGCTCGTGAGTTTGATCGTTGGGTTTATGGAAAGGGCAAAGTCCTTCCAGGGTTAGTTACTCGTCGAAATAAAGAAGAAGCTTTATTTCGGAAAGATGGATTCCCAGGAGATGGTGTAGCTGTATCGAATACTGTCACTCCTACTAAGGATTGGGTTTCTCCCGAACTTCCTCTTAAAATTGACCGTACCTTGGTGGAAGGTAATACAGGTGAAGATTGTTTTATCCTTAACTGTGGATTGGCAGAACTGGGTTATCTTGCAACGGGTACTCAACCTGGAGACTATACTTCTGTCACTAAAGATGCTGTCTCATGGTTTCAAGGAGAGCGTAATCTTAAGGTAGACGGAAAGTTTGGATCTAATACTAAGGCAGCACTGACCACAGCACTGACTCATGCTAGAAAACGTGTAGATCCTAAACTGGACACTTTTTATTGCCGTCTCACACGTACTGGAACGAAAGCTTATAATGACCTTGAAAAATTGTTGCTTGAGTTTGTCAGTCCTCAAGGGAATACAGTTGCTTCGCTTGATGTGATTTCAGGTGCTCCAGGTCGCCAAAACTTTAGAGTTCCTGAAGATCCACTTGATAAAGCAGGAAATCTTGAACCCATCCCGCAAGGTCGCTATATGATTGGGGATATTCATTGGGCGGGTGGTAGAAACAACTACGACAAAGATCATGCTCATGAGACGAATGGCATCGGTCCAGTATTTGTCCCTATCATCAAAACTTTTCGTGATCCCAAGCCTCGTGATGCTTTTGGCTTTCATGTTGACCGAAATAAATCTCATGGTTTTCCAGGAAGTGCTGGGTGCGTGTGTCCAATGACTATGGATGATCTTAAAGAACTGGTTAGGCTATTGCGTCTTTATGATCCACGTGACCTATTTGTAGATTGGGGAATTCGCTAGTTTTCTCAATTAAGGTAGCATAGGCATTAAAACTAAAACAATAGCAACGGTCTAACAATCCCGGTGCAGCGAACTGTAAAGAAGCTATTGGTCTCAAATCTAAGTTTCTTGCAACCGCTAACTAGGAACGTTAGACCGCTAAAGTTCTGGCTGTGATGGTGCATCAAGACTACCTGCACATATTCAGTATTAGACTGCTACCGCGCTAGCTATGTAGTAGTGCTTTGATATCGTAATGGAGTATTCGTCCGAAAAACTCCTACCCAAATTCCTAATGCCTATTAGGTGACAGAGACAAAGGTATTGCAGTTCAATCAGTAGTAGAACTGCTAAATCATCTGTTAGGGCGCGATCGAAGAGTTATCAGTGGGGCGATGGGTAAGGTAGATTGACAATTAAAGTCAAAAGCTCCGGATTGAAACTACAGGCAATGCAAAAACTAAGTAGCAAATACTTTAAGCCATCTGGGAGATTGAACGTATGACCTCATTTGCTTCTCTCTATGAAAAGTTTGATGCTTCTCAAGCTTGGAAATTGGCAGGACTAATTCAACAAGCTTATGACCAGTTTGATAATAGAGCAACAGGAACTTGGAAGCTTACTGAGCCTTATAGGTTGCTTGGCTCACTTGGCACACAAAATGTCCCCTTTGGCTTTGTTGTTTCTGAAATCAGCAGCAATGATGTAGTGGTTGTATTCCGAGGCACGAAAAGATTTATAGAGTGGTTCAAAGATGCAAATATCCAGCTTGTTTCTTACAGGGACAGTACAGAGAAAAATACTGGAAAAATAGTAAGAGTAATTGGAAACATTGTTGATGGTTTTAAGGAGAAGTCTTCAAATGAAGCAATTCTGACCACCAATGATTTTGGCAATGTGACCGCAGGCTTTAGAGAAATCTACGTTAGTCTCCGAAGACAAATGATTGAAGCCCTCCAGCGATGTCCAGCAGATTCCCGAATTTTTGTTGCAGGGCATAGCCTTGGCGGTGCGCTAGCAACTTTGGCAATTCCAGATATTCTCGATAACACCGACTTTAAAGACCGCAAGAAGATTGAGTTGTACACCTTTGCAAGCCCACGCTGTGGTGACAAGATTTTTGCTACGAGCTTTCAAAAAACAGGTGTGAATCATTGGAGAATTGCTAATACTGAAGATTTTGTAACTATGATTCCGTTTCCTACAGGAAACGTTTTTCAACCAGCACCATCTGAAACACCACCTGAATTAGATGTATCGCCTGAGCATCCTACAGTTAATTTGGGAAATGGGGGAGTCACTGGACCAGACAAAAATCCCAATCCATTCTTTGGCTTTATCAAGGCGATGTATGACAGAAACAAAAGAAGAATGCCAGATTACGTGCATACTGGTACTCCGATCTATTTTACATTTCATGATGCCGCGCTAGAAAGACACCACAATTTAGATAGTGTTTACATGACTGGTATTGGTCAAAATCCGCTTGAGATTGTAAATCAGGTTACAAGTGAGATCATAGATAACGCTGAAGAGTAAATAAGTTAGGGAGATGAAGGATGAAAATTGTAGCTACTATCGGGGTTGCATTTGTTGCTGTTATCCACATTGCCATCTCGGTAGTAGAAATATTTTTCTGGAAAACTCCGTTGATTCACCAACGACTTGACTTTACTACTGAACTAGCAGATAAGGTTTATCCAATTGTCCAAAATGCGGGTTTGTATAACGGTTTCATTGCGGCTGGCTTAATTTGGGGAGCATTTTCTAAAAGAGATGCTCTAGCAATTCGGGTCTTTTTTCTAGTTTGTGTTGTAATTGCGGGCATATTTGGGGCATTAACCTTAAAAGAGACTACTCTTGTACTTCAAACTCTTCCTGCATCTGTAGCACTAATCTTCGTTTGGTTGGCTTACAATCAATCCAAAACAAAGGGTTAGTAGGCTTTGAAATCAAAGTTAGAAACTGGTGCGGTCTAACAACCCGGTTGGAGCGGACTGTTAAGAGACCTTGGTTGTGTTAGAAAGGTAACTAGCAGCCGCTCAACCGGAACGTTAGCTGGCTCCGCACAGAGTCTTTGCACTGGCTCTTGAAGGTTGATGGTGAGTGCCGAGCGCTCAGGAGATGGTCGGTTGTGACCGTTGTTTGAGGCTAGTGGTGGTGTTGCAAGTCGCTCAGGAGATAGGGGTGAGGGCGGTGGTGAGAGGCGATCGGTTTTGTGGCAAAGGTTAAGTGGTTGGGGGCGATCGGTGGCGCTATCCAGCTAACAACCCCAGTGCAGCGGATTGACCGAAGCCGCTTGGGGTGTTGCAAAAGTAGTCGCAACCGCTGACCGGGAACGTTAGACTGCCTGTACACAAGGTTTATCGTAGTCACTTATTAGCTTGGGGAAAATTTAAGATCGATTTACCCAACACATCTCAACTTAGACTAGTTATTATAGTGCGTATGTGCTTCTACCAAAGTTTGCTCGGTTCGAGATGGCTTCTAGCAGATATCGCTTAGAGGTTGAGCTGGCTTTAGATAAGTCTCAGCAGTTAGGTGTTTGAAAGTTTCACGACAAGCCAGTACTCTTACTCAGAGTACAAGATGATTGAAATCTCGCTTCTTCCTAGTTGCGGGCGTTTTTTTGGATTCTAGTTTCACTCTTTGGATCGTAACTCAATAATTTCCCTCAGGAGGAAAGTGAAATGAATGTAGATCGCTTGTTTCGCAATTTCCGATTTGTGCTGATCATATTTGTGTCCTTCTGCTTTGTCATATTTTTAGCACCGCCATCAAACGCAGCTATGCCCAGCATAGACAGCGATTTTTTATATGAACCCAGACCTGTTCCAGTTGCTATATTGCCCGATATCAGAGACATTGAGCAGGCATATGATGCAATTGCTAACATTCCTGCTAGCACAGAGATGAGGATTCCGATCCCTAGTGAAAACCCTAGAGAGAGTATTGTTGCAGAGGGAACTATTAATCGAGAAACAGGGCAAGAGAATTCAATTACTGCTGAGGGTGTACGGGATATGTATCAGCGGGAAGTTGCACTGCGAGTTAGAGGTAGTCAAACTAGTTTTGATCCTGAGAGTCAGTCTGCATTAATTGCTAGCATGGATACATCAAATATTGCTCAATATGAACGTTGTGTTTATGTTGATGCGTATGGAAATGTAAGTGATTTATGTGTTGTGGATTTAGTGATTCGCGACACGGTAACTAATCAAAGGTGGATTCTGCCAGATGTTTACGTTGATCGATTTTGCTACCACGTAATGGTTGCTTCTACTAATGGAACGTGGTTTTAGCAAATAGTTGGAGAGTTGACTTGATCTTTCAAAATCAGTCGCATGACTTATCATAGTGCTTTGCGCTTGAGTAGAACCCATTAATTTTGTGAGAGCCGCGCTCAGCGCGGCTCTCACAAAATTACCTGT
Source organism: Leptolyngbyaceae cyanobacterium SM1_4_3 (assembly GCA_012031415.1). Classification (GTDB taxonomy): domain Bacteria; phylum Cyanobacteriota; class Cyanobacteriia; order Elainellales; family Elainellaceae; genus JAAUTN01. Next base: position 5,722 of record JAAUTN010000194.1, read on the forward strand.
ACCTCATGCACTTTTCAAGTGCTGTATTTTGGAAGTTGATTTCTCATCTTGTTAGTTTTAAGCAATCTTTGCTGATGTGGATAAAGTGCAGAGATGAAAAAAATGAATGAACCTCATTGGATTGTGTGGATTGTCGTGACAATTTTTGCTGCCATTGTTTCAGGAATCTCAATTCCTTTTTTGGAGAAGCTCTTGGCACAGGACAATCTCCCTATCACAAGTTCAACTCCCACTTCTTCACCGCGACCTGGAACTATCCAAACTGATGAAGAAGCTCCTGATACAGAGATTTCTCCTCCTCCTATGGAACCTCCTCCAGAAGTGAATACAGATTCAGAGCTAAATCTACCAGAAGAAGAAACTGAAGTTCAAGAGTACCCTGACGGTAGTCGTTATGAAGGTCAAATTCAGAATGGAATACGTGACGGCTTAGGCACGTATGTTGCAATCAATGGAGATAGATATACAGGAGAATGGCATAATGATATGCGTCATGGTGTAGGGTCATATATCTGGTCAAATGGGGATATTTACAGAGGTGAATGGCGTAACAATCTTCGACACGGAAGAGGTGTGTTCACTGGATACGACGGTCTTGAAAAGCAGGGGATTTGGGAAGATGATAGGTTAATTAATGAGGTACCATGAGCAAACAAACTATACCCTAACAAACTGTCTAACAACCCTGTTGGAGCGGACTGACGAGAGCTTTTAGTTGTGTTGCAAAGGTTACTTGCAGCCGCTCAACAGGAACGTTAGCTGGCTCCGCACAGAGTCTTTTACACTCGTTTTTGAAGGTTGATGGTGAGTGCCAAAGCGCTCAGGAGACTATGGTTGTGACCGTTATTGAGGCTAGTGGTGGTGTTGCAAGGCGCTCAGGAGATAGGGGTGGGGCGGTAGTGAGAGGCGATCGGTTGGGGGCGAGAGGTTGAGTTGAGGGGGCGATCGGTGGCGCTATCCAGCTAACAACCCCAGTGCAGCGGATTGACCGAAGCCGCTTGGGGTGTTGCAAAAGTAGTCGCAACCGCTGACCGGGAACGTTGTACCGCTGAGTTATTGGTGAGGCGCACCCCAAAAGTTACTTGTGAGAATTGTTCTCTCGCTTGGCAGAAGAAGAGTCGTACTTCTCGGCGAGAAGCATGACTCTTCTTTTCCATCAAGCAAGTTTTAGCCTACTGCCGAATTAAGATCGCTTGTATCAATTTAGTGACAGAACCAAGAAGAACGGTGAGAAGAAAAGCGATCGCTAGAATAATTGCTGTTGGAGATTCACCATGCTCGACAATAGGTTTTAGAGCAATAGAGTTGATTGGTAGAGTGGTTTGGGTATTCAAAGTCTGTTGGTGCATTTGTGTGTTCCCTCATTTAGTAGGTAACTCTACAGTGAAGGAACTATCAGGATGGTAAGGCTCAGATTTGGTTACAGATTTGGTTCAGCTACAAACTATGGCAGTTTCTATTAGTGCATCCGAAGCTGGTTTACAAATCGTTGATCATGCGAGACGAAAGAAGGGCTGGACAAAATATGAAGAAGCTTGGTATCAGATTGCACTGACCTCACGAGCTACTCTCAAGCGTTTCTGGGCAAGAGAGGCAATTCGCCAAGAGATATTTATTGCTATCTGTCAGGTGGTCGGAATTGAAGATTGGGAAACAATTGCCGATTTTTCTTCTCAAACTCTGGAGGATAGGCAATTCTTCTTTTCAGGGTCTTTGCAACCAACTATTTTAGATGGCAGTATTACTCAGGAAGAGGTAAGGGGAGTACTAGAAATATTTGCAAGCCGAGATGATTCTGTAAGGAACAAAAATGTAGAAGGCTTTTTAGGAACACAGCTTAATGCACAAGAAATTAAAAAGGGGGCTTCAAAAGGCTATCTTTCTTGTTCCAACATGACTACTACTGTTTTACAGGTAGGACTTGCAAAGGATCGGGAAATAAATCAGGATATGTGCGCGCCAGCTACATTTCTTAACGATTCTTGCGTAGACTATGCTGTAGAAGTCAGGGAAGATTACGAGAATGGCGGTAAGAGTACGCACTCAGCCTACCTTACTTATTTCGTAAGCAAAACTGACACAGGTTTCAGGATTGTACAATTAAGAAGTAAAGAGGATAAGTAGCTGATAAAGTGAGGTGTTAATGACTTATTTAGAACTGCGCCAAAAAATCGAACAGCAATTAGCCCAACTACCACCTGATCAACTTTCCGTAGTCAGTGATTTTTTAGACTCCCTACAAATCAGAAGAAGCATTAGTCATCAAACACTCCGTCGGTTGCCTCCGGTAAAGCGGGGAAGTAAAGGTGCTGATCTATTAAAGCTTGCGGGAAGTTGGCAAGGCGATGACTTAGAGGAGTGCCTCCGCTTTGTTCATGAAACTCGATCCAAAGCCCAATTTTAAGTATCTTGTTCCATGTATCTTCTAGATACTAATCATTGTAGCTATATCATAAATAACACTTCTAGTGTCATAGCTGCACTGCGTTCACGTTCCACCAGCGAAATTGGCATTAGCATCATTACGTATGGTGAACTACTTACATGACCGAGAAGTCAGAGCGAAAAGCTCAAAATCTTGCAGCGGTTCAAGCTTTTCTGGCAAGTGTCGATTTATACTTTATTGATGAAGAAACTGCTATCTTCTATAGCCAGTTTAAAGCAGCGATTTTTAATCAATTGCCCCCAAGGATAAAAGCAAACGCCGAGGTACAAGTGTTAGAGACTTAGGCTTTGATGACCATGATCTGTGGATCGCAGCAACAGCGGTTCAGCACAGCCTTACTCTTGTGTCCGCCGATAGCGATTTTATCCGTATACAGCAAGCACAACCTTTTCCCCTAGAATCATGGTTATAGCTATTGGTTTTTATACAAAATCTCGGTAGTTGCGCGGTACAACACTACGTTGGTGCGGACGGTACAAAGGTTGTCGGTGAGCGTTCAAGGTTATCTGCCGCCGCACAACTTCACCGTTATGTGCTTAGGTTACTGGTGATCCCTCTTTTGTCACTCCGGAAAGAGAAAAATATCCCGTTTGCTCTGAATCTCAAGCAGAATCATAGGCTTAGCGATCGCGTTTCTATTATTGTCATTTAACTTCTTTTGTCGCGAAAATCCGTATTAATGAGGTTGTAGATTATTCTCCACCTAAAGTGACAGAAGAGGGATGAGAATGCAATCAAAAGCTTCTCTATGAGCGTTCAATGTCAAGCTACGCTGAGATCGTCGATGAGACCGTGTTTGAGGTCGATGAAAGGGGCAATCACTTTTCAGAAAATCTTTTTTCCTCCTCACAAACTTTCAGTTTACTGATGTTTGTGTTTCATACATTCTTAAAGTATTTCACACAAGCTTGTTCTAGCTCTCAAAGCTAACCAAACTTCGCGTCAAATTTTGAGACACATTAGGAGTTAGACATGACAAAGCTTAGACAAGTTCGTGTAAGCCGTACAAAGGGAACCCAAAACTCTTTGGACGAAATTTTAATCGGGAATGCTGGCAGCAACGTTTTGAATGGAGAGGCTGGCAACGACACAATCTTAGGAGATTCTGGAGACGATCGCATTCTTGGCGGTCGAGGCAACGATATTCTGCTGGGTGGTCAAAACAACGACCAATTGTTTGGTGGTCAGGGCAATGACTTTTTATTAGGTGAGGAAGGCAACGATCAGCTTCAGGGGGATCAGGGGAGAGATTTCCTGGATGGAGGAACGGGTAATGATATTCTTTTGGGAGGTGATGGCAGGGACGTGCTGGTTGGCGGCGCGGGAGGAATGGATACTCTGACTGGCGGCAGTGGTGCAGATTCGTTTGTCTTTTCGGGGGATGTTTTTGCCGGTGCTACTCCAATCCCTGCGGGAACAACGGGCATTCAAGTTGTGAATCAACCCGATGTTGTTACTGATTACACGATTGGTCGCGATCAATTTGTTTTTAATGGCAGAGATCTAAACATCACCAATCTCACATTTCAGAAGGGGATAACTGCCCAAATTGCAGCGGATGGCAACTTTATTGTCCAACTTGATCCATTTGTGAATGCGGCAACGGCAGCCCGTGCGATCGCAGACAATCCCGCTATTACAGCAAAAGAAGGTGCGTTCATCTACTTCAACACAACGTTAGGAATTAACCGTCTAGTGTATTCTCAAGACCTTGCAAATGGGGGCAACATCAGTATTCTGGCAAATCTAACTAATCAAGCAGGAGATGCTGGCATCGCAAGATTGAACAGCTTCACAGCTAGTGATTTTAGTCTGCTCTAACATACCAAGATAGATCTCCGACTTCTTCAAGAAGTCGGAGATCTCGGAAGGTTTGATTTCAGTCCGCAACAGGTAAAAGCAGAGTGACGACGGTTCCTTGCCCCAACTGACTCTCAATTTGCATCCTGCCACCTTGAAGTTGACAGATTTGCTCAGCGATCGCCAGTCCCAATCCCATTCCACCTCTGGGGCGAGCATTGTCACCCCGATAAAAACGTTCTGTCAGGCGTTGCAATATACTCGCTTCAATGCCTTTGCCCTGATCTTGAATCTGAAGGGGGACATAGTGTTGTTGCTCCGTTTCAACAAGAGGCAGCACGTTGAGACAAATGACTTTGCTTTCTGGCGCATACTTAATGGCGTTGTCGAGTAGATTTAAAACGACTTGTCCGGTTAATTCTGGATCAACCCAAACAGGTGCTTTTGTAGAAGCATCATGAAGTTCCAGCTCCAACCCGGCTTGGGTGGCAGACGGTTGCATTCGAGAGAGACATTCCTGGGCGATCGCCACCGCTGAAACCGCTTGGGGATATACCCGCAACTGTCCGGCATCGGCTTTGGCTAATAGCAACAATTGCTCCACTAGACGAGCTAGATAATCGGTTTCATGGCAGGCGCGCTGCAAGTAAAGTTGTGCTTTTTCCCCAGTCACTACGCCATCCAGGATTGCTTCTAACTCAACGCGCAGAGCCGCTAAGGGGGTGCGTAGATCATGGGAGACATTAGCAACTAACTCGCGCCGAGCGGTTTCCTGTGCTTGAAGGGCAGACAGTGTTTCCATCAATTTGGCGGCCATCTGATCCAGCAAATGGCTCAGTTGCGCCAGTTCATCCTTGCCCTTGAGGGCAGAGCGAGCCTGATAGTCTCCGGCTTCAAGACGCTGCGCCTGTCGATGTAACGCTTTCAGGGGTTGGGTCAAGGTTCGAGAGAGCAACAATCCGGTGGCGGTGGCAAGGGTGGTAGCGGCGATCGCCATTCCCATCACCAATCCCTGAACCTGTTGAGCAAACCGTTTGGGACGACGCAGGGGCATGGCAATATAAACCGCTCCGACAATCTGAGCCGTATTGGGATTACGAATCGGAGCAGTGCTGTAGAGCCACCAGCGATAGTTGGCAACGGTGGGAATCCAAAAGCTTCCGGCTTGCGGTTCTCCTGCCAGGGTTTTGGGAATCAAATCTGCGGGAAGTTCAACTAAATCAGCGTCCTCTACTCCCTGACTCATCAACCGTGTCATTGCAGCCGTGTTGAGAATTTTGACATGGACTCTCGCCTGTTGGCTGGTCAGGTCTGTCAGTTGGCGAACGGCGATCGCACTGTCCCAATGGGGGGGAATTTGCGTTGCTAATACATCTGTTTGTTCCCGCAACTTGGTCTGAGCTTCTTTGACAAAAAACGTTTCTAGAGCCGCTCCTAATGCTAGCCATAACCCAGACAGACTTCCCAGGGTCACAAGCAACAGCGTTAGCGTCAGTCGAGTTGAAACGCTTCTTAATTTCATCCTTCATTCCCTCGAAAGCGATAGCCAACGCCCCATACCGTTTGAATGTACTCTGGACGAGAGGGAGTTAACTCAATTTTTTCCCGGAGCTTGCGAATATAAACGTCAACCACCCGTGTATCACCTGCAAAATCAAGTCCCCAGACATGCTCCAGCAGCTGTTCACGAGTATAAGCCCGCCCTGGACGATCAGCGAGTTGTGCCAATAGGTCAAATTCTTTGCCGCGCAAGTCTAGCAAGCTACCGTTGAGAAAGGCGTGACGTTGGTTGGGATCGATTGCAATTCCCTGAGTTTGTCTCACGTCACGGTAGCCTGAGCTGTAGGCACGTCGGAGCAGAGCGTTGACCCGCGCTACCAATTCTTTCGCACTAAAGGGTTTGGTTAGGTAATCATCTGCCCCAATGGCTAACCCCTGAATGCGATCGCTCTCCTCTGCCCGCGCTGTCAACATCAAAATGGGCACAAAATATCCTAATGCCCGAACTTCTTGACAGACTTGGAATCCGCTAACGTCCGGTAAAACAATATCGAGCACCACTAGGTCGGGACGAAAGCACTGAACCTGAGCGACCCCCTCTGCCCCATTGATAGCGACCAAACACGACAATCCCTCTCGTTCAATATAAAGTTGAACAGTCTCACGCAAACTGGCATCGTCTTCAACGAGCAATACGGTGGTAGGGGTAGGCATAGTGATCAAAATTGAGTCATTCTTAAGCTTCTACCACAAATATTAAAAATCTATGAATTTGCTGAGTCAAAAATGAAGGCTGCATCCGATGCAGCCTTCATTCATTTGGAAATTCTGATTCCTAATTTACAAATTTTTAAAGACTTTTCACAACCATAACAGGCAGACCCTTTTAGAAGGTAAGCCTGATGAATGTAACAACCGCTACGAAAAAACCAAAACGGCAAAATACAGCGTTCAAACATTTAATGATTTTGCATTGGATCATGGCAGCTTTCATTCTCTCACTTTATATCACTGGTGTTTTTGTCGCTCATCCTCTTCGAGTTTCTCTCTTAGCCTGGTTAGTGCCCTTCCTTCACCAGTCGTTGGGGATGCTGTTTCTGATGCTACTCATTGCCAGAATTTTCCTGTTACTACGGTTATTTGGGCACAAGTATTCAAGGCGATCGCCCAAAGTCACGTCTACCTGGCTACAGCCGATTATTCTGCACAGTAGCTTGTATTTTTTTATGCTGATCGTGCCTGTTAGCCCAATAGAAGGGAAGCCCCGCGTTCTATCCGCTTCGGATGAGCGTCGGATGATAGGCGCGGCGGTGAGGAGTTCAACCCCCAAATCTCTTTTCTCGCCTGCGGAAACAGTGAGTG
>JAAUTN010000195.1 GCA_012031415.1 Leptolyngbyaceae cyanobacterium SM1_4_3
ACCAATAAGCGACTGAAGCGACTGAGCGAATCCTCTCAAAAGATCTCAAAAAGTGGTGAGCCTGATCAGCAACTTCACCACCCAAACGCAACTGCTAGCGTTGAATGCATCGATTGAGGCAACGAGGGCAGGGGAATATGGACGCGGGTTTGTGGTCGTAGCGGATGAGGTGCGATCGCTGGCTCGCCAATCTGCCAACGCCGCCACCGAAATCGAACAACTGGTGCAGGAAATTCAGGCAAATACAGCGGAAGTATCTACCGCAATGGAGACAGGCATTCAGCAGGTGGCATCAGGAACCACTGTGGTTAGCGAAGCCCGTCAAAACCTGAATGCGATCGTTGCAGCCACCGATCAAATTAGTCAGCTTGTTGCCAGCATCACCGGGGCCACCCAAGAGCAAACGCAGCAGTTCAAATCAATGAAACTCACCGTTACTGAAGTGGCAGAAATTGCCCAAAAAACCTCAACAGATTCCGTTGAGATCTCACAATCGTTTAAGGAACTGTTGGCAATGGCTCAAGATCTGCAAGTTCAGGCAAACCAGTTCAAAGTTAAATAAGTTCAAAGGAATAATGCATCTGACCCAAACTTGTAGGTTGGGTTAAGCAAAGCGAAACCCAACCTACGTTTGTACCGCTCTTTGATAGCAAATGCCTGCTTACCCCTACTCACGATACTCCCCTTCGCATTCACATTGACAAACCATGCCTTTAGATCCGGATATTCGCGAGGAAACTTATCCTTACTTTTTACAGGAAGCTCCAGAACTCCTGCAAGCTTTAGAACAAGGGTTACTTGACTTACATAACGGTTGCAGCATCAATCAAATCAATTCCCTGATGCGAACTACCCACACCCTCAAAGGGGCAGCAGCCAGTATGGGGTTAGAAACGATCGCCATCGTTGCTCACTCGCTAGAGGACATCTTCAAAGTTCTCTGTAAGCCCGATGTGATGATTGACCCCGATGTAGCCGCTTTGCTGTTTGAGGGTTATGACTGTCTGGCGCGACCGATCAGGGCTGAGATTACGGGTAGCTCAGTCAATACTGCCGAAATTCTCGATCGCTCTGCTTCTATCTTTGCCCAACTCGAAGCCAGACTGGGGGCCTGTTTTATCCAGGAGGATTACCTGCCGACCTCAGAAGAATTAGGGTTTGATGTCACACAATCGATGTTTGAAGTGGGAGTGACACAGCGCTTAAATGATCTGACTCAGGCGATCGCCCAACATCCTGATAAAATTGCGGCAACTTTACGAGTTCACGCTGAAGTATTTTTTGGTTTGGCAGAATCCTTGAGCTTACAGGGGTTTGGAGCGATCGCCGCCATTACACTCACCGCCTTAGATCACCATCCTGAGCAGGCTGTCACCATTGCTCAACTGGCTTTAGCTGACTTTCAGGCTGGCTGTGCAGCGGTGCTGGCGGGCGATCGTACTCAAGGAGGGCAACCCTCACCCGCTCTCCAACGGTTTGCAGAACCCGTGTCAGCCATTCCCACTAGCGCTACAGAGGAATTACAGCCAAACTGGTTAGCAGAATTTGACACCGCCTTTGCCCACGAACTTGAGCAACAGACCAGCGAACTGGCAGAGACAGGGAGCGATCTCGTTGAGGTAGAGTTGCCCCAGGAAGCCACCATTTGCTCAGCCGAAACCGCAAACACCCTTGAACCCTATAGTGTGGTTGAGCTTGAGACGGGTACTGAAACGACTGCAAGATCAAGCGATCGCCACGCGAACAAGGGGCTTAAGCCCCTTGTTCCACAGGGGAAAAGCATAAGTCCTGTTATAGAAAGCATTACAGAATCTGCTACAGAAATTAAGGTTGCCCCAATCAACTTTCATAAGGTTGAGATTACTCATCCTGAACCCGCTCAAAGTCTGTCTGAGCAGACAACAGAGGCATCTGCTCCTTTCCCTTCTACATCCGAAAGTTTAGTAGCTGACCATGAATTTGCGGGGCAGATCGCTGTTGAAACTGCCGCTAATGCAGCGGCGATCGCCACTGATAAAAATCCTCCTGCATCTCCTTCAAAAACTCACTCTTACCACCATCGAGGATTGTGTAGAGTATTTCAATGGATTCGAGATGCAATACTGGCTCAAGCGGGAATTGAACCTAACCGCCAGCCCAACTTATCCACACACTCACCAGAAGTTTCCTCAACCGCCGCTCCAGTGCAGGCTTCTGCTGATTTATCGTCAGAAGATTTATCGTTAGAAGCAACCGTTCCAAAGGCAGTTCAAGAAAGCATAGTTCAGGATACTTCTACAGCCACATCACCGCCCGAACCCCCTTCCGAATTACTGTTGGAGAAAATTTGGGCACCCGTTATCTTAGATGAACCAGACGAACCGCTCACCGTGCCAGAAGAAGCGATCGCTAGCTCACTTTTCACAATCCCTAAATCAATTGCAACCGCCAGGGAGCCACTGCAACTGCCCTCCTCAAAGCAAGAGAATGCAGCACACCTGCAATTGCAGCCTCAAACTCCCTCTAGAACCGTGTCTACTACAGCCCCAATTGCTCGGAAAAAACATTTGCGGTCTAATCAGGTGCGGGTCAATGTGGAACATCTCGACCAGTTGAATTACTCAGTTGGAGAATTGCTCACTCAACAAAATCGCCAATCGCTGCAAAATGAGCGCCTGCAAGCCGAAGTGAGACTCCTGTTGAAGCGGCTCAACCAACACCAGCAAATGCTCAGCCAGCTTCAAGATCGAGCCGATCGCCAACCGTTACAATCATCAAGTCAGCAGCGCGTGAGAACTGAACAGGCAACTGCTTTGCAAACGTTGCCCCTGACCTTTGGCGATCGCTTCGACACTTTAGAACTATCTCACTACAGCGATTCTCATCTGTTGGTACAGTCCTTGCTGGATGACACGGTACAGCTTGCAGAAGCGGCTGAGGCAATTGATTTATTCTCTCAGCAGTCGAGCCAAATTTTAGAGAAACAGCAGCGACTGCTATCCGGCACTCGTGATGCTCTAATGCAGGCACGAATGCTGCCGTTGAGTGAAGTACTCAACCGCTTTCCGCCCGTTCTGCAACAGTTAGAAACCCTTCACGGCAAACGAGTTACCTTAAAGCTGCGTGGTACAGGAGTATTGGTTGACAAAGCGATCGCCGAAAAACTCTACGATCCCTTGCTACACTTGATCCGCAATGCCTTTGACCATGCTATTGAGCCAGTCACAGTTCGCCGTCAGCAAAGTAAACCCGACACTGGACAAATTGAGATTAATGCTCACCACCAGGGCAAATATCTGATGATTGAAGTGCGGGATGATGGCAAAGGATTAGACTATGAGCAAATTCGGCAACGATTAGTTGAGCGTCAACTGGTTTCACCCGATCAGGCAGATACTCTATCTCAGTCTCATCTCATCGACTTTCTGTTTGAACCAGGTTTTTCTACCGCCACTCAGGTCAACACCCTTTCCGGTCGAGGAGTGGGGTTAGATGTCGTGCGAGAGCAAATTTTGGGATTGCAGGGATTAGTCACCGTGCAGTCAACACCTGACCAGGGAGCTACTTTTATCCTCCAGATTCCGCTTAGCTTGGCGATCGCCAAGTTGCTGGTTTGTCAAGCTGGTACTAGAACCTACGCTCTCACCACCGATGCGATCGAGCAAATTCTAATTCCCATGCCCGAAGACCTGCGAGAGCGTCCGGAGTGTAAAATCCTGCACTGGCGCAAAGGTGACAACTCACAGCTAATCCAGGTTTGCTCCATTGCAAAACTTTTGAACTACAGTTCGTTTCTGTCTGGCACTCCGTCTCAGCCTGCTGCTTCACCCCCGTTAAGCCACATCATCTTAATTCGCCACCAGGGAGAATTAGTCGGTTTAGAAGTAGATCAACTGATTGGAGAGCAAGAACTGGTGATTCGCCCGTTGGGAAGTAAACTAGAGTCTCCCAATTACGTTCAAGGGGCAAGCGTTTTAGCCGATGGACGACTCACTTTAGTCGTGGATGGAGGAGCGCTATTGCAGCAAGTTCTCAATCGGTACGCACCCCGCACCACACTCGCCAGTCCCTCTGCGGCTGTGCAACCTCCTCTACAAACCACAGCAACCCTGATTCCCCCATCCAATATTGAGGAATGGGAGAATGATAAAAAGATCTTGATTGTTGAAGACTCAATCACCGTGCGACAAACACTCACGTTGACGCTGCAAAAAGCAGGCTACCGGGTGCTGCAAGCCAAAGATGGACAAGAAGCACTTGAACAACTGCAACAGCACAATGACGTTCAACTGGTGTTTTGCGATCTGGAAATGCCCCGCATGAACGGATTTGAATTTCTCAAGCAGCGACAGCAGTTTCCAGCGCTGGCAAACATTCCCGTCATCGTTCTCACTTCTCGCAGTGGTGAAAAGCATCGTCTGCTGGCGCTAGAGCTAGGTGCAACCGACTACATTACAAAACCCTACCTTGAACATAAGCTGCTGGCAATGGTGGCAGATCTGTTTGAAATTTAGAACAAGGGGCTTCAGCCTTTTGTTTACAGAGCAAACGCTTTACGTCTACCTATTGAGCAGAGTTATGCATGACGATTTGGAATTAGAAAAGTTAATTGTTTTTGCGATCGCCAACTATCATCTGGCACTGCCCATCGATCAAGTGCTGCGCGTGATTAACTATCCAACAGATACCAGCAAACCTCTTGAAAAAGTTGGGCTAATTCAATTGGGTCGCCACACCATTAAGGTCATCAATTTATCTCAACGGCTTGAGTTAGACCAGAGTACTCATTCTGCCCAGTGCCCATTTTTGATGCTGATCCGGGGGTTAAATCAAGAATTGTGCGGCATTCCAATACCTATCCCACCTGACGTAATTGAAATCTCAACAGAAGCACTACAGCCTCTCGAATGGAGTCCTGCTGCCTCCCCGCTACTTGCGACGGTCAGCCACGCTGCTGTTGTCAATCGGGAGAATGCCACTCTGTCCATTTTGTTGCTTGACTTACGCCGAGTGCTAGTGGCTCCTGGGCAAAAGCTGTTAGGCACATCGTTAGCGCAACTGTGACACCGCTATGGCATTCAGGAATCAGGCACTTACAGAAAGCAACACATACGGCTGTGACATGATTGCAACAATTGGCGGTTTTTTGTCCTAACCTGTATGGATTAGCTATAGATCTACCTAAAAGCCCAGCGACGCTTAAGTAGTGCATAGTATTGCCTGCACTACTTAAAATCGTGCCTCATTTAGAACTATCTCCTTAAAAAATACTGATTAGAGAAAATCCTGATCGAAATACTTTGGTTGGTAGGAATCTCTAGCACCAAATCAGAATTCCTGCGGCTGGCGAATTTTGGCGGCATCTTACCGCGTCAGCCGTTGCTTTAAAAATACCGATCGCACTTTTGGGCGATCGCCCCATCGCTTTGTGACTGCGCTTCCACCAGTGCGGTCAGTTTTAGCTTGCTAACATGAGGAGTTTAAGATGAGTAAGGGCAAAAGGCAGTCTTCGTCTCAAGTTGGGTTAGGGCTACTGTGTTTATTAACTGGCTTAATGGCTGTGAAGCCACTAAATGCGGCTGAGTCCGAAACAAATGATGTGAATGCGGAAGATCTAACTGAAAGGTTGGCGGAGGGTTGGAGGGGAAGGGCGATCGCTGAGACAGAAAATGTATCAAATGATGAGTTAGAGAATGAGTCAAATAATCAATCAGATGAGTTAAATCCTGGATTGTCAGCGTCTCATTCAGAACTCACAGCCTCCACAGAAACTACGGTTGAAATCACTTCAGAATCCCCAAATTCAACTCCCGCTGATCCAATTCCGACTGAGACAGCCGAGATTCCAGAAGATCTGTTTGCAGATGTGCCTGAAGTAACTTTCTCAGACACAGGAACATCAAACCTGGTTGCACCTACAGAAGCATCTTCGGCATTTTCACCTGTTCACTCACTTACAGGAGACGCGGCATCTGACTCCATTGGGCAAGTCACTTCAGTATCTCAATTGTCGGACGTACAGCCTACAGATTGGGCGTTCTCGGCTTTGCAGTCTCTAGTAGAGCGCTATGGCGTGATTGCAGGATATCCAGACGGCACCTATCGCGGCAATCGCGCCCTGACTCGCTATGAGTTTGCAGCAGGGCTAAATGCAGCGCTCGATCGCGTCAATGAACTGATTGCGGCAGGGTTAGCCGATACGGTGACTCGTGAAGATCTGATTACATTGCAACGGCTCCAGGAAGAGTTTTCGGTCGAGTTAGCCAGCTTGCGCGGTCGGGTAGACACGCTAGAAGTGCGGACGGCTGAACTGGAAGCAAACCAGTTCTCAACTACAACTCGGCTCAACGGAGAAGTGGTGTTCAGCATTGCAGCGGCAGGCGGCGGCTATCCGGGGGGCGGCGACCCAGATGCAACGCCTGGAATTCTCTCAAGCACGGGTGGTGCGCCTGGAAATGATGCCCAGGTTGTGTTTAACAACCGGGTGCGGCTTAACCTGGTTACTAGCTTCACAGGCAGCGATACGTTAATTACGGGAATACAGTCCAACAATTTTGGCGGCGGCTTTGGCAACAGCACGGGCAGCATTCCGGGAACGCTGGGGCTGGGCGATCCGGTGTTTGGCACGGCGAGCAATTTGGGTCTGGCTTACGCGCCGCAGTTTGGCACAACCAATCCCCAAGATCTCTCGAACAGCGGCTCTAATGATATTGACCTGTATAAGCTGCTGTATATCTTTCCGGCGTTTGAGGATGTGACGCTGTTTGTCGGCACCAATGCTGAAGTGACAGATGCGTTTCCGGCGATCGCCCCCTTTGCCAGCGACAGCCAGGGCGCACTCTCCCGATTTGGTGGCTACAACGCAGCAGTGAGGGTTTCGGGCGGCACATCCGGCACCGGATTAGCGTCAGCGGCGGGTTTCATCTGGAATATTGCAGAGGGCATCGACCTGCGCGGACTGTATGGCAGCGTGAATGCCGCATTACCCAATAATCGAGGATTAACAGGTGGTACGCCGCTGGGGGCAGGCATATTTAACGGCAGTTATGTACTGGCGACGCAGCTTACTCTGACTCCCAGTGACACCCTTAACATCGGGCTAAACTACGCCAACAGCTATCACCAAATCAATATTTTAGGAACGGGGCTGAGTGCCTCTGATATTGGCTCTGTTTTGTTTAACCCGAATGCTGAACAGTTGGCGGCAGTGGGCGGAAATGGAGTGCTGGCGATCGCCAACGAAGGCATTCGGCTCAACTCCATCGGTGCAACGGTGAATTGGCAGTTTGCCCCCAAAGTAGACCTGACGCTTTCCGGTGCCTACATCTTTGCCGACCTGGTAGGTGTGGATGCCTCAACTAACTTCATTAGCTGGATGGCAGGCTTACACTTCCGTGACATCTTTGGCGAAGGAAACACCGCCGCTCTGCTGGTGGGGCAACCCCTGAACCGAACTTCGGTCGGCGGTGAGGCGTTTAATCCTGAAAATGCTGACCCATTCCACCTGGAGGGCTTCGTCAACTTCAGGCTAAATGACAACATCAGCATTACTCCTGGTGTGTATGTTGTGTTTAACCCGGAGGGCTACAGCGGCAACAGCACCACAGCGGTAGGGGCGTTGAGGACAACGTTTACGTTCTAAGGTTTACGTTCTAGAAGCTGTTTCTACATGGACAGAAGCATTCAGATCCCCAGATGCTTTTTCCTGGTGAGACCATTGGGCTTAAGCCCAATGGCACTGACTCAAGTAGACCAGATCTGCGACTTCTCGAAGAAGTCGCAGATCTGAGCGCTGCATTAAAGGGTAGTGAAAGCTGCCTCGGTTAAGGTGTTCGCATTCACCTGACGGAGAATGGCCAGGGTTTCTTCACCGAAGAGGATGCGAGTGTTTTGACCCGATTGCACGACAGATAGCTGCCCAAAGGATAAGTCACCTACTAGCCCAATCCGGTCTTTGCTAACCTCAAAGTCACGAATCGTGTCGGTGCCTTCGCCTGCTGCCAAAACAAAGGTGTCGCGATCTCTGCCCCCTGTCAGTCTGTCATTGCCCAAGCCGCCGCGCAGCAGATCGTCCCCGTTGTCGCCAAACAGATGATCGTTCCCTGCTTCACCGTAGAGCTTATCGTCGCCACCTTTGCCGCCGATGCGATCGCGTCCTGCACCTCCGTAAATAATGTCGTCACCGCCTGTGTTGCCACCCGTGCCAGAGAAGTTGCGATCGCCCCTCAACACGTCATTCCCCACTCCGCCATAAATGATGTCGTCGCCCAGCCCACCTGCAATCACATCGTTTCCGCCAAAGCCATTGAGGACTTCATCATCGGCAGTGCCCACCCGCGTTTCTGCGTCAGGGGTTCCGATGAGCAGGGTTCTAGCGGACGGATTGCGCGGATCGTAGCTGCGGGTGTCGATGTCTAGAGGATCTGGGAAACTGCTGGCGACGTTCTTCCAGGGCACAAACTTGAAGTTGCCGCTGGCGTTGACCAGTTCCCCGTCGTCTTCCACGATCAGGGCTGGCTCGTTTTGCTGATCGTGGACGACCAGCAGCCCAGAGAGGAAATCGGGGCCCAGCGATACGTTAATTACGTCTAAACCGTCGCTGCCGTCTACACTATCGATGCCGTTTGACTCACCGACGATGAAGTTGCCCAAGTAGGCGTTGTCTCCTTCGCGGCTATACACGGCAAAGGTGCTGTCGCCCTGGCTGGAGGCAATCAGGTAGCCCGTGCCGTTTGCGCCATAGTAAAGCGCCAGTCCTTCTACGTCGGCTTCAAGGGCGCTGCCCTCTGGCTTCACCACATCGATCAGCACGCCTTCGTCGCCGCCCTCTGGCTCAGCGGAGAATTTGTAGATGCCGACCTGTTCCTGTCCGATGTAGAGGTAGCCCAGTTCAGCGTCTACGACTACACCTTCGGTCAGGGGTTCGCGTCCATCGGTGGGAACGGGAACGGTGAGAACCCGAACGATTCTGGCATCGACTTTGCCTGCGCCGTTGTCGATTAGCTCTAGTTGGGCAATCTGGTTGCCGTCAGATTGGGTAACAAAGGCGTAGGTTTTGCCGCTGATGGGGCTGATGTAGTTCGCGACTCCGTAGGCGGTTTGTTCGCTGTCATCCACGCCAAAGATAGTTTCCAGAATGCCGGAGGCAGTAATGTTGGTTAACTGGCGGGTTTCTGGGTCGATGCGGTAGATGGCAATGGTATCGTTGAGGCGATCGCTAGCAATCGCCAGATCCACCGTTTCGCCGCCCAGGTTAAACTCATACAGCGTATCCACGTTGTTGTAGCGCAGGTCTTCGGGAGAGTCAGGGGCGATCGTTTGCAGCAGTTCCCCTTGCAGGTCGTGTACCTGCAAGCCGCCATTCTTTAGCGCCGTAATCACCAGGCTGCGAGAAGAGTCGGTAGGATGCACATAAATCGCCGGATCATCTGCACTGGAGAGAACTGGGCCGCTGGGTGGTTCCTCAATGTCAAAGGTGGGCGGCGTTTCAACGGTGGGCGCAACAACGGGAATGGTGTTCAGATCGAGGCTCAGGGCGATGAACTGCGTCACCTGCGTATCGCTGAAGTTGTTGTCACTCACCACAATCAGCGATTGCCGACCGTCTGCCAGTTTTGGCCCCAGCGCCAAGCCTTCCAGATTGTCTGGCGTGATGCCCAAGTCGGCAAAGTCAAGCAGTTCTCGCTTAGAAACGGTTGGGTCTACCTCAAAAGCAGTGCCTTCCTCAAACAGCAAACTGTCTCTGCTACTGATATCAAGTGCGCCCTGAGTGCTGATTTCGTAGAGCTTAACCGTGTTGCCTACCCCAGCAGAAAAGGAACGCTCCAGGGCTAGCAAGGTGCCGCTGTTGTCGATCGCTAGCAGTTCCACTAAACCATTGGTGCGAAAGCCATCAGCCGGAATGGGAGCATCAGCCACTTCATCAACCACGTAGGCAAACTCTTCCACAGCCTGTCCGGTGAGGAGGTCATATTTGATGATGCGGGAAACGCTTTCTTGCTCCAGGTTCGCGGTTGGGCCGTCCTGGTTGAGGGCATTTTCAGTAGCCGTGTAGAGGTAGCGACCATCCGGGGTAATCGTGGCGCTCTCAAAGGCAAGGTTGTTGCGAATGCCGCTGCTGTTGTCGGCAGTGGGGAGGTATTTGTCGGCGATCGCCAATTCCCCAAGTTGCCCCCCATTCAGCGAAAACTGATTCACAAACGGATTGATTAGGCGAGTTGCATCCCCTTCCGAAGTGATATACACCGTGCCATCTGGGGCAAGGGCGATGCCCTCTGGGTCGAGGCTCAGTGCAGCAAACGGTTCCCCTGACTCATCCCGCAGCGTGGTTACATCCTCAAAACTGATATCGCCGTCTTGCAGTTCCCCATCGTTCAGGTCAATCGAGAGCGTGTAGAATCGGGCCGGGTTAAACTGGCTGCGATCGTCCGCAATGCTGTAGTAGATATCATTCGCTGCATCATAGGCAATTCCTGACAGTCCACCAACCTGAGTTCCTTCAAAGGTGAGCGAGGTCGGAAACGTTACTTCTCCCAGGAAATCTACCCCTGCAACGGTGCGTCGGTTTGGGTCTGCCGCAGGTTCCGTTGCCAGGTCAACCCAGACCAAGCGATGGTCAGAACTGGGAAACGGAAAATTACCCACCAAATTGAACTGAGGAGCGTCACTGGTCGGCCAGAACACCTGAGCGTCTGTGATCTCCAGGTTTTGAGAAGGCAGCACATAGTCAGCCCGCAGGTTACCCGGAGTTGTATCAGCAAAATCTGCCGTGTCAAATGCCGGATTATTGATGTGAGTCGTGTTTGCACCGCCCTGACGCTCTGCTGCATCCACCCCACCTTCGCTGCTGGGCGTGACACTGGTGTTGATCAGCGGATTGTTGAGCAACTGGAGAATGGCATCTTCAACGCTATCGCCATCAAACGGGTCGGCGTTCTGGTCGCCCGCGATCACAAACTTAGAGCCAGTCGCCAATCCGCCCGTATTGCCCGCATCGTCGTAGATGTAATCGCCCTCACCCGGAGTCACATAGTCTGACCAAAAGCGAATCTCGTCATGGTTGCGGCGACCGTTGCGGTCTTCCGGCCCATCAAATACGGGGGGCGTAGGATGGCTGGTGAGAAAGTGAACCGTCTCGCCATTCACCTCGATTGGAATGTCCCAGTGGCTCTTAGACGACAGCCGGAACGCCTCCAACTCTTCCGCCGAGTACCAGTCATTCGGTTCGGGGGTGTTGGGGTCGTCGGGCAGCAGCGCCCCGGGCATATCCTTCCACAAGAAATTTTGAAAGGTGCGGACGTTCTCAGTATCAATCGGGTACTTGGAATAGACCGCCATGCCAAACTGACCGGGGAAAAAGCCAAACCCAAAGGCATCATCTGGACCGCCCACGCTGCCGTTGTTGTTCAGGTCAAAGCCAGAGGGAATGCCCGTGTTGGAAGGCGCGACGTAGTAGTAAGGATAGTCAACCGGGTCAACTCCGTTCTGGCTAACGCCAAGATAGTTTTGCTGAAATAGCTCAGCAGCCGTGCCGCTTTCGTCGAAGTCAAACTCGTTAACCAGCAACACATCCGGGTTGACTCGCTGGATGATTTCTGCGACGGTTTTAGCCTGAGCATTGTCGGGGGTAGACAAATCAGTAGTTAGTTCACCTGCATTGCTGCGATTTAGCGAGGCGTTAAATTGGGCAAAACGAACGGTATCGGGACTTACCATGAAAGCTTCCTTGACGAGGTAGAGTTTTTAATTCGTGGAAATGAAAAAGCAAGCCGTGTAGGGGTTTAGAGGGCATAAACCTGTTTACCGCTCAGGAAGATATCACTCGCGTCTAAAGGCTGGACTATGGAAAGCTTATGGTTTGGGTAATGTTGCCTGAAGGAAATCCTGGTTTTTATTTGACAAATCCGGGTTCATTCAGCACAATAGATATTGCCCCTAACGGGGGACTGTAGTTCAATTGGTTAGAGCACCGCCCTGTCACGGCGGAAGTTGCGGGTTCGAGCCCCGTCAGTCCCGTAAGCTTATAGAGAATACTTCTTACGTCAAGATGCGATCGCCTTATCTCTCTTGGGCAGTCTAGAGAGGTAATTTGACGAAGGTGCTATTGATATGCCTGCCAACCGAGTAAGTGCGTCTCTATCCCCTGCTGAACAGCAAGACGTGATGGACGCGATCGCCACCATTGTCCAAAACCTTTCATTTCTAGTTGACCTGGGTCCAGAAGAACGTCGGGGAATGGCTAAGCTGGGCGATCGCAATCGAGCGTTTACCCGCAAAGCGTTAGAGATTGCCACCCAAAATCCTGACTTCCTCCCCCGCTCGTTTGACCTCGAAGAAATGCGGCGAGACTTCGAGCTATTTGAAGCCTTGCAACCGATGCTGTTGGCGCTGACCCGTCTGCGAGAATTGATTGATGACACAGCGGTTGCGGCCGGGAATGAGGCCTATGAATCGGCTCTGGAGGTTTACCGCTATGCCAAAGCCAATGGCAGAGTAGCAGGACTTGATAACCTGGTAGATGAAATGGGGCAGCGGTTCGCACAACAGTCAGGTCGAGGGCGATCGGCTTCCACCCGTTCAGCCAATGGCACCTCTAATGCGGAGTCAGGAAGCTAAATCGACAACATCTTTGCACTAATTTTGAGGCTGGCTTCACTACAAACGAAGCCAGCCTCATTTTTTATGAAGCCAGCCTCGTGACTGGTGAAGCTGGCTTCATGGCTGGCGAAGCTAGCCTCACTTTTGGCGAAGCCGGCCTCGTGGCTGGTGAAGCTGGCTTCGTGGCTGGTGAAGCTGGCTTCGTGGCTGGCG
>JAAUTN010000196.1 GCA_012031415.1 Leptolyngbyaceae cyanobacterium SM1_4_3
CATAATCGGGCGAATTCCAGCCGTGCGGCATTTGGCAACCGCATCGCGCACCTCTGGACGGGGTGCGTCCAGCATATTCACTAAGCCCAGCCAGACTAGCTCCTGCTCTGTTGTTTCATCTGAGCCTTCCGCTGGCACCTGATTCAGCAGCTTGTAGGCAAAGCCCAGCACCCGCAAACCGCGTGCCGCCAACTGATTATTCTTCTCTAAAACCTGATTGCGATGCTCTTCCGTCAGCGGCTGCACCTGACCGCCCACGCGAATTTGCTGACACCGCTCTAGCACCAGTTCAGGCGACCCCTTGCAGAACAGAATTAATGACCCAACCCCAGGAATAAAGCTAGCCAATTCATCCTTTATTCCTCCGCCCTCATTCTTCACAATCACGCTCATGCGCTTGCGTTCAGAAGAAAACGGAAATTCTGCCATCCGAGGTAGCTGCTCAGTCAGTCGGTGACGATCCAGCCCTGCTTTGCTGGCAACGACTAACAGTGCGCCTTCGGTGGGGTCGCCCAGAATGGTCCAGAGTCCATTCTCTTTTTGCAAAATTGAGTCGTTGCAGAGAATGCAAGACAGCAACAGCGCCTTAAAATCAGGCTTGTCTACAGGAGAGGCAATCTCATCGTCCTGGTAAAAATCGCCTGTCGGGTCGTAGCCTTCTCCCGTGACTCGCAGCGAACTATCTACGGTATGGAGCGACTGCACCACCATCTTGTTTTGGGTGAGGGTGCCCGTTTTATCAGAACAGATGTTGGTGACAGAACCCAGCGTTTCCACCGCAGGCAGTCGGCGAATCAGAGCGTGACGGCGTACCATTCGCTGGGTTCCCAGAGCCAGAGTGACGGTGATGACGGCAGGCAAGCCTTCTGGCACAACTGCCACCGCCATACTCAGGGAAACTTCGAGTAAATCTTCTAACGGCTCCCAGTTTCCGGCTCGAACTAAGCCGCCAATGACCACAAGCGCCACCAGGGCCAGCGAACCCGACACCAGAACGTTACCCAGTTGGGTCATTCTTTGCTGAAGCGGGGTTGGCTCTGTTTCGACATTCTGGAGCAGTTCGGCGATCCGCCCCAGTTCTGTCTTCATGCCCGTACCCGTGACTAGAACGGTGCCGCGCCCCTGAACGACTTCAGTTCCCTGGTAGACCAGGTTGATGCGATCGCCCAATTGCGTATCATTCGGCAACTCCACCTCAGCCCGTTTGTTAACAGCCTGGGCTTCACCTGTGAGTGCAGATTCTCGCACCTGCAAGTTTGAGGTTTCTAGCAGGCGACCATCGGCAGAAACCTGTACCCCTGCCTCTAACAACATCAAGTCACCGGGCACCAGCCCCTTAGAATCGACCTCAACGGTTTTTCCGTCTCGGATGATTCGCACCTTAGGAGAGGCAAGCTTCTTTAGAGCCGCCAGGGCCTTTTCGGCGCGGCTTTCCTGGATGTATCCCAACGCTCCGTTCAAAATGACGATCGCAAAAATCGAGATCGCATCTTTGGGAACTGGCGTAACTCCCTCTGCTAGCGCACTGCGAACGTCCAAAATGGCTGAAATGATTGCAACGGCAATCAGCATCAGCAGCATAATGTTTTTGAACTGATCAAACAGAATCGCCCAGGCGCTACGCCCGCCGCGCTCTTCTAACTCGTTTAGACCGTAGCGCTGTAAACGTTCTTCAACTTGCTGGGCTGTTAAACCTGCTTGGCGATCGCTCTGAAGCAGCCTTAGCGCTTTCTCAGTTTCTAAATTGTGCCAAACAGCGGGAAGCGGGTTTGGCGGAGAGTCCGAAGCCATAGATGAAGTCATCGCTTTCTTACCATACAGCAGTAGATCATAGGGCCTAAACCCAAGCCTTGCACCGACAGCAACAAGATTTGGATTTAGGCTGAATTTTTAATTGTCACTCAGCGGTATAGCCTGACACAATGCCACTGTAGAACAGTCGCGTCACCGCTTCGTAGGCCCAATGATTGGTAGATACATCTGCAAAGGCGGGTTCAAATTGCTCGATTGGGGCCTCCAGGACAGTGCGAAGCGGCAGTGGAGCCTGATCGCGGCTGATAGTTGAACTTGCCGGAACGGTCTGCGTTACCGCTGGAGCAGTCGGGCTAGTAAACCGGGGTTTGGCTGATTCAGTTACAGCAGATGGCTCTTCAACGGACTGAGCTTGAGCGATGGTGGAGAGGCTAAAGCTAGCGCTGGTGGCGATCGCTACTGTTAATAAAAATCGTACTGGAGCCAGAAACAAATTTTTCATCGTTGCCTTCACTGGAAGTACCAAATTTTCAACTGAATGAGAACCAGGGAATGATGCTTGTTAAACCTTGTGCATAGGAGGCTAGTTTGCTTGCATTGAAAAGCGATCGCACCATTACACTTCGATCACATTTCAGCCATAGGGTTTGGTCATTGGAGATTATCAGTAACCCACAGAATGACCCTAGCCTTGCCCAAATGCAAGCAAGCTTAAGACGCACTTCTCTACAATTGTGCCTCAAAGGTATGGCGCTACGCGCCTCGAATAAGACGTTTTTGTGTGGAAGCCTCGGCTGCGCGGGGGCTTCCACACAAAAACGTGTCCTAAGGTGTGCGCGTAGCGCTACATTGACAAGCCCCAGGGAATTAAGAAGCGTTGCTGAATCCAGGGATAAATCGCCACCATTGATCTTTTGTGCTAACGGCGTTTTGCGAAACGCCCCTCATCCCCCATCCCCCATCCCTCATCCCTCTCCCCCGCCCCTCAAAAACTCATTAGAATCAACCATAGACACTCATCTCTCCCATTGGTGCTATGAACTTTTTCACTCAAATTCTTCATCTTGTTGGCTCCGGTGCCGTTGCTTACATCACGTCAAGCAACATCCGCAATTCGCAAACTCGCCCCAACTTGATAGCAGGATTTCAGCTTGCCGAATCTGGATCGGTTCCTTTTCTGGAAGCGCTCAGTCAGCGGGCTGCTGCCGAAGGAGACGATTGGCTAGCTGAAAAGCTGAGCCGCCATGCCCAAGATGAGCGTAAACATGGACAAATCTTTGCCCATGCGCTAAAGCAAATGAACAAACAGGTTATCGACTTTAAGCAGGTTCCTCAAACCACAGCAGACGGAAAACCAGACGAGCGGCGGCGCAGCCCCTTCTTCGATGCTTATTACGAAGGTTATTCCAGGGAAAACATGAGTCCAGAGAAGATTGATTGGATTGTGTTTTTTGCCAGCACTCACATTCTGGAATTAGATGCCTGTAAAGATTTTGTTCGCATGGCCAAAGCTTTACCAGATGATGCTCAAAGCGCAAATTTGGCGCAAGGTATTCTTAGCATTGCTCAGGATGAAAAAGGTCATGCTGCTTATTTGTTGGAAGCAATGGAGCGCCGTTTGCCCCACACTCAAGTGATCGCTTTAGTGGATGAGTGGCGAACTCGCAAGGTCAATGCACTGCTGGCAATGGTGGGAAATTTGATTCAGCGCAATGGTCAACAACCCTCACTGGTGCAGGATGGAGTGCCTGCGGAAATGTCAGAAGGTGTGGCAGAGAGGAAGGAGTTGACGGCTGTTTGAAGAGTTAGGGGCTAGGGGCTAGGGGCTAGGGGCTAGTCCCCAGCGGGTAAAGGGATTTTTGGCTAAAGCGGCGTTGAAGTAGCGGGGATCATGGGAAACTTCTGGGCCAATCCAGGGGGGCAGTTCGATGGGTTGAGTTTCGTCGGTTAGCTCAACTTCTGCAACAATTAAGCCCTGATTTTCGCCCGCGAATTCGTCGATTTCCCAGATTAGATTGTTTTGCTTCAGGATGTATCTAGTTTTTTCGATCAGGGGGCGATCGCACAACGTATCTAGCATCAGCATCGCGTCTTCAACCGGAATCGCGTATTCAAACTCTGGACGCACTAGCCCAACTGAAGTCCCTTTAATGGTCAAAAATCCCTTCCCACCCGCAACTCGCACTCGCACAGTTCGCCGGATGTCGGAGGAGATGTAACCCTGACGATAGACCGTGCCAATGGCAGTTTGCCGCCATTCCTCTCCAGTCACTAAAAATTTTCGTTCGATTTCAGTTGCCATTTTGAATGACCTTAAGCGCTTTCCCCTTTTTTGCCGACGAGCCAGTAGGTCATCATTTCGCCGCGACCTTTAATCCGAATGGTGCCTCTGGGTTTGAGAATATATTTGTCTCGCAGGGCGTTGTAGGTCACTTCTGTCACCTGGATTTTGTCGGCTACGCCTTCGGATTCCATGCGGCTAGCGACGTTGACGGTATCGCCCCAGAGGTCGTAGCTAAATTTTTTGGTACCAATTACGCCTGCTACGACGGGGCCGGTGTTGAGTCCGATGCGAAGGCAAAAGGAGTCGCCTGTGTCGCGGTAAAAATGGGCGATCGCCTGCTGCATTGCCAGGGCCAGGTCGGCGATCGCCTCGGCATGGTTATTCCGTTTTTGAGGTAAACCGCCAACAGCAATGTAGGCATCTCCAACGGTTTTGACTTTTTCCAGGCGGTATTGTTCAACGAGTTGATCAAAGGTTGAAAAAATTTGATTCAGCAGTCTCACCAGTTGAACGGGCGGCACCTGGGCGGAGTAAGGCGTAAAGTTAACGATGTCAGCAAATAAAATCGTGACTTCAGCAAAATGGTCGGCGATCACCTGTCCTTTTTTTAGCCGCTCGGCGATGCGCTGGGGCAGAATGTTAAGCAGCAATTGTTCTGTATCGCGACGGGCGCGACGCAGTTCCTCTTCGGCTTGTCTGCGCTCACTGATATCCTTGACGCTGCCTTCGTAGTACAGCAATGTGCCGTTTGCGTCTTTGACAGTCCGAGCATCTTCAGATATCCAGATGATGCTGCCATCTTTGCAATAAACCTGAGATTCAAAGTCTGAAACCGTGCCGTATCGCTGCATATAGGCAATGAATTCGGCGCGGCGGGTGGGGTGAACGTAAAGCTGACGACTAA
This sequence comes from Leptolyngbyaceae cyanobacterium SM1_4_3, assembly GCA_012031415.1. GTDB lineage: Bacteria > Cyanobacteriota > Cyanobacteriia > Elainellales > Elainellaceae > JAAUTN01. Next base: position 4,941 of record JAAUTN010000196.1, read on the forward strand.
TATCGGTAATCTGAGCGACGAGTTCGGCGGGCGATTCATAGCCGTAGATTTTAGCTAGAGCAGGGTTGGCGCTGAGATAGCGTCCGCCGGGAGAGGTTTGAAAGATGCCGTCAATGGCGTTTTCAACAATGCTGCGATATTTGTCTTCGACTTCCTGGCGATCGCGAATTTCCTGCTGTAAGCGAACGTTCTGTTCCTCTAGCCGTTTTTGTAGACTACGATTGTTAAGTTGCAGTTCAACCCGTGCTAACACCTCTTCGATTTGGAAGGGTTTTGTGATGTAGTCAACCGCACCGACTTCAAAGGCTTTGACCTTATCCAAAGCATCATCTACGGCGCTAATAAAAATGACTGGAATATCTTGTAGCAGCGTGTCGGCTTTGAACTGTTCACAGACTTCGTAGCCGTTAATTTCTGGCATCATGATATCTAGCAAAATTAGGTCAGGCATGATGCTGCGAATTCCAGCCAGGGCAATTGAGCCGTCTAACGCTCCGCGAACGTCATAGCCTTGCTGACTTAAGGTGGAGGACAATAAATGCAAGTTTTCGGGCGTATCATCTACCACTAAGATCACTTTTTGGTAGTCTATTTCTTGCCATTCAAAGCCCAATAGCTCAAAGATTTGTCGCTCTAAGTCCAGCAATTCTTGGCGATGTTTCGACTTTTGCAGGCTAAATGCTTGATGAAATGAAGTCAGAGATTTGAGTTCTGAAACCGCTTCGTTAATTCTTTCGGTTTCAAGATACAAATCTGCAATTACTGCGTCAAAATCGCTTAACGCATTAACAGTAATTGCTGCTTCTGGAGCCAGATTGGACTGAAGCCGATCCAGGTTTCGGCGTACTAGTTTGCGAATGTAGTAGGCGATCGCAGGCGGCAGAGACAGCCTTTCTCCCTCGGACAGATCGGCAGCTAATTTAGAATCGGGATTTGGCATATAGGCTCCGGCTCTAGTCTTTATCCGTCCTGGTCGGGGGTTTTTAGGGCGATCGCTACTCCTGGCTTTGAGTAGGTTGAGTTAGCTCAATTAAGGTAGCAAACTGAAAATTATAAACTACCTTCTTCAAAGCGAGGGCAAATTCCGTATGTTCTGCGGGAATTTGCCTAATTAGTTTTGTGCAGAGTCCAGGGTTAAGCTGGACGGCAGCTTGCTGTAACTCAATGCGCCATGACAGCGGCATCACCGCTAAATCTGAAGCCTGTAGAGGTTTTTCTGAGGAAGCTGAGTCTGTTGGTTGCTGAGGTTCATCGGTTCGTTTAGAAGTTTCAGTGTAGGCATAGCGCACTCCTAAATGCTGGGCGATCGCCGTTAACAGTCCTTCCGCTCTAATCGGCTTATAGAGGCAATCGTCGCATCCAGCTTCCAACATTCTCTGCCGCTGTTCGTCAAAGGCACTAGCTGTCAGGGCGACAATCGCGGTGTGGAGAGGACGGCCAGATGAAACTTGTGCTTCTCGCTCCCGTCTCCGGATTTGTTGAGTTGCCTCATAGCCATCCATTACAGGCATTTGCATATCCATCAGGACAAGATCAGGCGACCAGCTTTGCCAGAGGGCGATCGCCTCCACCCCATTTACCGCCTCCCGCACCTCAAACCCCATCTTGGAAAGCAATCTCACCACAATCATCCGATTCGTAATTTGATCTTCAACCACCAGCACCCGCCGGGTGGGTTGTTGAGGCTCCAGGCTGACAGCCCTTCTAGAGACAGCAGGCTGTTGTCTCTTCTGATCAGCCGGAATGACTGGATGCACCCGAATATCAAACCTGAACGTAGAGCCTTGTCCAAGAATGCTGCTAACTGCGATGTCGCCTCCCATCAGTTGCACAAAGCGGCGGCTAATGGTCAAGCCCAGTCCTGTCCCCTGCTGAACCTGTTGACCCGACTGTACCTGCACAAACGGGTCGAACACGGTGTCAATTTCTTCAGCAGGAATTCCCTGTCCGGTATCTTCGATTTCAAAATAAAGCGTCACCTGCTCTGCACTACCCGTCGTGGTTTGACTGGGTTTGTCTCTCCCTAGCGCTCGAATTACCGTCGCCACACACAGCCTGACGCTGCCAGCCTGAGTAAACTTAATTGCGTTGCCCAGCAGGTTAATGAGAATCTGCCGAAGTTTTCCTTCATCGGCTTGGATGAACTGAGGCACCTGTGCAGTGCGGTTTAACCGCAGTTCTAGCCCTTTGGAGTTGGCTTTTAGCCGAAACATTTCCTCCAGGCTGTTCAGCAGGCGATACAGGTCAAAACAAGACTGATTTAGCGTGACCCAACCTTCGTCGATTTTGGACATTTCCAGAACATCGTTGATCAGTTCCAGCAGATGCTCGCCGCTGTGCAAAATGATGTCCAAGTATTCTTGATTTTCGGGCGCGTCAGGAGCAGTTCGTCCTAAAAGCTGGGTGAATCCTAGAATCGCATTGAGCGGCGTTCGCAGTTCGTGGCTCATGTTGGCAAGAAACTCGCCTTTTGCTTTATTGGCAGCATCCGCCCGCTCTTTGGCTTCTTGCAACTCTTCTGCCTGCCGCTGCACTTGAGCAAACAGTTCAGCCTGCTGAAGGGCAACTCCCATTTGTGCTGCAATGTGAATCACAATGCCGACCTCAGCATCTTCCCACTGACGCGGTCCTGAGTTTTGGTAGGCAGAAAGCAAGCCCCAAAGCTGGTCGCCCTGCCAAATCGGAATGGTCATGTAGGCTCTAGCCTGAAACCGCTCAAGCAGTTCAAGGTAGCAAGCACTAAATCCAGCCTGGTAAATGTCTTCTGTCCAGACTCCCCGGCTGCCTCGACTGTAAGCCCCTCCTTTGGTCTCTTGCAGGTAGGTATCCTGGACAAAATCTGCTGGTGGCTCCAAGTGTCCCATGATGCAGTCTTTGTCGGTGATGACGTTTTGGGTCAAGTTAGATTCACTGACCTGTTTTTGAATCAGCGGCACCCAGCCGCTAGCAACCGATTCGGAAACAAAGCTGCCACTCCAGTCAGGGTTAAAGCGGTAAACAACTACGCGATCGCACCTCAACAGTTGCCGTAGCTCCGCAGTCGTTGAGTTAAAAATAGTTTCTACGTCCAGGCTCTGACGCATTCGCTCAATTACTCTGGTAACGGCTCGTTCGCGCTCCAGACTGGACTGGAGGGACTGCTCCGCTCGTTTGCGATCGGTAATGTTGACTGAAGTACCAATAATCCGGTGAATTCGAGAATGCTCATCTCGGAGGGGCACCAAGCTGGTGAACCACCACATCTCCTGTCCCTGAAACGGCAAGCATTCCTCGTATCTAATCGGTTTACCTGAGGCAATGCAGTCTTGATAGTGTTGCCGCACTGCGGTTGCAGATTCTAAGGGAAACACTTGCTCAGGCGCTTTCCCTTGCAGTTCAGCAAGTGGAATTCCGGTGAGCTTTTCGTGGGCTGGGTTTAGCCCAACGCAGTAGAATTCACCATCTTCCGACACATCGACGACGAAAATAGATTCCTCAATGCCTTCGTAGATGCTGCGGAGAAACTGTTCATGCTGTTGCAAAGCAGCTTCAGCTTGTTTACGGGCGGTTATGTCAATAGCAGTACCCAAAATCTGAGTAGGGACTCCGTTTTCATCTCTGGTAAAGACGACATCACGCGATCGCAGCCAGCACCAGTTTCCGTTGGCGCACTTGAGCCGATATTCTCGCTCTACAACCTGTCCATCTGCGACCTCAGCCCAACCCCCAATGTAGTCTGCTAAAACTTCCTGATCTTCGGGGTGAAACTTATCTAGAAAGAACTGCGAACCTGCTTGTAAAACTTCTTCTGGGTAATAGCCCAACGTTTCATAAATTTGATGATTGACGTAAATGCTCTTTTGAGATTTCAGGTCAAAAATGTATAAAAGCTGAGGCGAATCGTCGGTTACTCGTTCAATAAATCGTTTACTTTTAAACAGTTCTTCTTCGGCTAGTTTGCGGCTGGTAATGTCTCGCGCAACAACCAAAACAGACTCGATTGATCCATCCTGAGCAATCTCAGGAACAATGCGAGAAAGGTAACAGGCTGTTTTTTCAGGTAATGAGACTTTATATTCCAGGCTTTGCTCTTTCCCAGATTCAAACACTCGCTGAACTGCATCTTGCCAGAGAGATGCTAATGATTCAGGAAATCCTAATTCCTGATTCGTTTTACCAATAAAAACCGAGGCAGGAATTCCTGTTTCTTGCTCTACTGTTGGATTGACATAGAGATAGCGAACTTGCCGATCAACTCGCATAATTGCGTCTGGCGAATTTTCTACCAGCGCTCTGAATACTTGCTCTCGCTGGCGTAGTTCTGCTTCGATTTGTTGTCGTTCAGAAACTTCCTGTTGCAAAACCAGAGTTCGTTCTCGCACTCTTTGTTCTAGACAGGCATTCAGTTGTTTTAGCTGCTGATTGACTTCCTGTAGTGTATGAGTTTGTTCAGATAGCTTGCGGTCTTGCAGATAGCTGTGAACCGCATCGACAACGGCTAGCTTCAAGTCTTCGGGCTGCCAGGGCTTAGAGATATAGCGATGCAGTTTTGCCTGTCTCAGCGCATTGCCAACTGCCTCTAAGGTTGCCTGTCCGGTTAGCATGATTTTGAGGGTGTTGGGCGACCGCTCATGAATCCGTCCTAACAGTTCATCGCCCTTAATTCCAGGCATCACATAGTCGGCTAAAACTAAAGCGACTTCCGCCTGTTCATCCAGCAATTCCTGAAATAGCTCTAGCGCATCTTCACTGCCCTCAGCCGTTTCAATGATACATTCATCACCTAATGCTTTCTTAAGCTCAATTTTGAGACTGTCTAATACTGAAGGCTCATCGTCAACGCAGATAATTACGGGTTTATTCATAGAGTGGTGTTTATGATTGCATTAGACCTGATTTAATCGTTTCAATTAACTCTTCAGCTTGCCAGGGTTTGTGTAAACAGCGATGTAGGTTTGCCTGCTCTGTGGCTCTGGCGATCGCCGCTTCATCTGCCTGCCCAGTTAACATCACTTTGACGATTTTAGGAAATTTTTCATGCACCCGGATTAGAAATTCATCTCCCCGAACTCCAGGCATTAACCAGTCTGAAACAATCACAATCACATCAGCCGTATCAGCCTGACATTCTTCTAAAACTTCCATTGCTTCATCTGCATTTTCCGCAACCTCGTAGATGTAGGCATCTTCAAATGCATTTTTAAGCTGAATCTTCAAGCTGTCTAAAATGACTGGCTCATCATCAACACACAAAATTACTGCCTTAGCCATTAATACTGGAGTCCTTAGAGGCGATTGGAAGGAAAACGGTGAACGTAGTTTTTCCAGGAATTGAATCAACAGTAATGCTGCCCTGATGTTTTTTAACGATCTTCTGCACAATATCTAACCCCAAACCGCTTCCCTCTCCGGCGGGTTTGGTCGTGAAGAAGGGATCAAAAATTTTGGGCATTACTTCTAGTGGAATGCCTTTGCCATTATCTGTAATTTTAACAACAATTTGATCGGCTATCTGAGCCACATCAATTTGCAGAATTCCTCTATGCTCCATTGCCTGTAATGCGTTGTAAATTAAATTTGTCCAAACTTGATTTAGCTCGTCAGGGTAACACAAAATAGAAGGCAGGTTAGCAAAGTTTCGATGCACTTCTACCCCGTGCTTTAGCTGGTTGTAATAGAGCGTCAGGACGGTTTCAATTCCATCGGTGATGCTTGCCTCTATCTTTTCCGCTGAAACGTTGTACCGAGCATAGGTTCTGAGTGCAAACACCATTTTTGCAGCACGGTCAGTCGCCGTCATAACAGTGGATGAACTCTTGCTCAAACTATTCAACTGATAGGCCATTTTGAGAATCTTTTTGCCAGATTCATTCTTAAGTAGTGCTAGAAAAGGGGTAATGTTGTCACAGATTCCCATGTCAACTAACGTGTCGGCTACTGTATCTGAGCTAGCTATTTCGGCTGATTCTAGTTCACGTATCAGTTGCCGTTTAAGCTGACGTTTTTCTTTACTAGAAAAGTTGCCTATCTTTTGACTAGAGCGCTCCATTAAGGCAATCAATTCTAAATATTGCTCTGCCGGAAGCTGCCGGAAGAAATCAGGCAGGTGTTGTAATGTTTCAGCTAAAAACTCAGCAATGTTTTCGATAGAGGAGCGAATTGCACCGAGCGGAGTATTGATTTCGTGAGCAATGCCCGCAACCAGTTGCCCCAGGGCTGCCATCTTTTCAGATTGAATTAGCTCTGCCTGGGTTGCTCGAAGCTGTTGCAAGGTATTGAACAGTTCTTCATTCTTTTGCTGTAGAGTTTGTTCGGCTTTTTGGCGTTCGGCTTCGATGCGTTTGCGATCGCCAATATCCTGAACAATTCCCTCATAATGCAGCATATTCCCTTCGGCATCTCGCACAGCCCGACAGGTTTCAGAAATCCAGATAATGCTGCCATCCTGTCTATAAATTTGCGATTCAAAGTTTGACAGTTTGCCATCTCGATTCATCAAATTGATAAACTCAATTCGCCGATCAGAATTGACATAAAGCTGTCTCTTAAAGTTAGGCTGAGCCGCAATCAAAGCGTCCGGTGAACTATATCCATACAGCTTTGCTAAAGCAGGATTTGCGCTTAAATATTTCCCATCTAAGCTAGTTTGAAAGATACCATCTAGGGCATTCTCAAAAATGCTGCGATACTTTGCTTCAGCCTGACGCAGGGCTACTTCCATTTGTAGGCGATCGCTCATTTCCTGTTCAGCTTGTTCAGCATATTCGTCAGCCGTATGCTGTAAAGCCTCAACCACACCCTGTAGCGTAATCAGTCCCGTAATCTGCTGCTGGTTAAATACGGGAAGATGCTGAATTTGATGCTGCCGGAATACCGAAAGAATGGAGAAAATGCTCTTCACTTCAGACTCATCGACGCTCACGGTCTGCTGGGTCATCTGCTCTGACACCTGCATCTGGTCTAAATTGCCTGTGGCGATCGCCCGAACTGCATCCCGTTCCGTAAAAATGCCGATCAGCCGCTGTTGCTCCATTACCAAGACACAGCTAGCCTGCGCCTGATGCATCTGCCTGATCACCTGTCGAATCGAATCGCTGGGTGCAGAAACCAGAGGACAACGCTGAATTACCTGAGATAGGGAGATCTGCGTCAAAGCGTGCAGTGAGGACATAGATTTCTCACTCAATTCTCATTTAATGGCTATTTTGATGGCTTTGAGGCGATCGCAAAAAGCTCCCAGTGCAATGGGATCTAATCACGATGCTAATGAAAAGATTCTACTTAAAGGTAGATGTTCCTAAACACAAATTAACACATTGGTTAGGATATCTACTCCATCTGTATGGGCGCTACGCACCCTATCACCTGCCCTAACTACAGCAATTTTCACTGACATAAAACACAAATTTCTGTAAGGGCGCACGGCCGCTCACCCCTGCCTGTGGCTGACTCATCTGCAAGACGCTGCAAGAGGCTTGCAATCAAATAATGCCCCAGTTGTAAATACTGTTTTGGATGTGTTAGGCGTTAGCCGTAACGCATCATAGAGGTTTATATTTTCGCGCACAGCTTTAAGTTCCTTAGGAATGGAAAATTAAATAAACTGGACATTTTGTGAGATAGACATTTTGCCCGTCCAAGCAGGTAAAGCAAAACAGAACCTAAGAGAATTCGATTAGTTTATGGCAATTCTGCAACTGTGCTGATGTTCTCTAGCTTTAGCTCTGGGCACGTCCGCTTGATTAGACCTGTCAACACCTTACCGGGACCAATCTCAATCACCTGCTCAATTCCCTCCTGAGGTAAACGCAGGGAAATTTCGCGCCA
>JAAUTN010000197.1 GCA_012031415.1 Leptolyngbyaceae cyanobacterium SM1_4_3
CGCCTCTTTTTATGCGTCAATGCCTCTTTTTTGCAATCAACGCCTCTTTTTATGCGTCAACGCCTCTTTTTTGCAATCAACGCCTCTTTTTGGAATTGATGCCTCTAAAAGAGGCGTTGATGGGTATTTAAACAACTTCAACGTTGCCTTTTTGGGCATTGACAGAGCGCTATCGAGTTTAGGGAGCTTCAAAATACGCTTTGAAGCTCTTTTTAACTGAGAGCCTACTTGATTTTACGCAAATCCTGCTTTTAGTTAACTGTAGGATGTGTTAGAGGATGTTTGAAAAGTCTAATTTGTTACCCAAAGGCTTGTAGGGGCCTGGCATTCGGGCAAGAATTTTCGGTTTATTCCAGAGTCTACCTGCCGAATGCTACGCCCTTACAGGGGAGATTTGCTACTTTTCAGACTCCCTCTTAGGCGTTAGCCGCAGCGCATCAATTTTCAGAGACGATGCGTTACGCTGCGCTAACACATCCTACGCAAGAATTGCGAGTTATTAAATCCACGATCTTAAACAGCGATCGCCATTTATTGCCCCTTGTGTAATGTGCATCTTGTCTACGGAAAAGGCTCTTATGTGATGAGATTTAAATGCTATTACAAGAATTAATAGTTTATTTTAGGCAATTGCAAACCGCAGCAATATGAGCCAAACAGATAGTCAAACAGCCAGCCAAACAGAAGAACACTACTTAAAGCGAGAGCTTTATGACCTAATCCAAAGCGATCGCTCTATTTTTGACTTTTTACATCAAAGCTCACTGGATGGCATCTGGTACTGGGATATTACCAGTCCAGAGCATGAATGGATGAGTCCTGGCTTTTGGCAACTGTTGGGATATGACCCCACGCAGAAGAAGCATTTAGCCTCTGAGTGGCAGGATTTGATCAACCCAGACGATTTGAAACAAGCTCTACTAAATTTTGAATTGCACTGTCGAGACGCTAACCATTCCTATGATCAGGTTGTGCGCTATCGTCATGCAAATGGTTCAACAGTCTGGGTTCGCTGTCGTGGCATTGCGATTCGAGATCAAGCAGGCAACCCAATCAGAATGTTGGGGGCGCACAACGATATTACCAATCTAAAAGCGGCAGAAGAAACCTTGCAGAAACGAAACATTGAGTTAGAACAGATGCATCAGGTGATTGCCACTCAGGTGATTGAATTGCAGCAAGTCAATAAGCAACTGCAATGCGAGGTGGCAGAGCGGCAGCAGGCTGAGTCTGCTTTAGAAGAATTGAATGCCCAACTAGAGGCACGAATTGCAGATCAAACGAATCAGCTAAAGCAGATGTTGCTCCGACTGCAAGCCAGTGAAACTCAACTCAGTCGTGCCATCTTGAACGCACCTTTCCCGATGATCATTCATGCTGAAGGGGGAGAAGTTTTGCTGATCAATCATATCTGGACAGAGATTACAGGCTATACCCGTGCCGAAATTCCTACCCTGTTCGACTGGGCTGAAAAAGCTTATGGCGATCGCAAACACGCGGTTATGACTGCGATTGATCGGCTCTATCAGCTAGAGGGGCGTGTCGATGAGGGTGAGTTTACGATCATGACTAAAACGGGCGATCGCCGAATTTGGGAGTTTAGTTCATCCTCGTTAGGGAAAGCACCTGATGGACGACAATTAGTACTTTCAATGGCAGTCGATCGCACCTTTCAAAAGCAGCAGGCTGAAAAAATCCAAGAGACAGCCCGACAGCGAGAAACGCTGATCCGAGAAATTCACCATCGAGTCAAAAACAACCTGCAAGTTGTTTCAGGATTACTGTATCTGCAATCGCATCAAGTCGAGGATGAAAAAACCTTAAAAATATTGCAGAACAGCCAGGATCGCATCCACTCGATGTCGTTAATTCATGAAAAACTATATGGCTCTGCCAATCTGAGTCAAATTGATTTCTTAGATTACGTGAAAAGCCTGACCCAAGACTTGTGGATGTCCCACTTACCAGTCTCCAATCGAATTTCACTCTCATTAAATTTGCATCCAGTTCTGTTAAACATTGACACCGCCATGCGCTGTGGACTGGTTGTGAATGAACTGGTTTCTAATGCCCTAAAGCACGCCTTTCCAGGCGAACAGACGGGCGAAATTCAAATCGCCTTCTCTCAAGTTGGGGAGAGTTTATTCGAGCTAGTTGTGAGCGATAATGGGATAGGTCTAACCCAAAGCCTTGATTTCAGTCGAAAGAAATCGTTAGGACTATGGCTAGTACATTCGCTGGTAACTCAGCAAATGCGAGGATCACTAGATGTGTTAGAGCCTGACAAAGGATTAACGTTTAAGATTAATTTTGAGAGCAAAAATGATTTAATCCTGACTACCAATTAGCTCCAGTTTATGACACTAGCAAAGATTTTGGTCGTCGAAGATGAAGTCATTACAGCAGAGGTAATTGCCGAGCAACTGCGACGACTTGGCTATACCGTCACCGATACCGTAGGGACAGTTGCAGGTTTGACAGCTAGCCTCAATCAAACGCTTCCTGACTTGATCATTATGGATATTGTGCTGGAGGGTGAAGAATTAGATGGCATCACCATCGTCGAATACGTTCGACAGCAGTTTAACATTCCGGTGGTCTATCTCACTGCTCATTCAGACAGCGATACTTTAGAACGGGCCAAGCGAACTGAGCCACTAGGATATATTGTTAAACCATTCAGACCTCAAGATCTGCGGGTTACTGTTGAAATCGCTCTGCATAAATATCAGATTGAGCAACAGTTGATTGAGCGGGAGAAATTCTTCTCCACAATTCTTCAATCTGCGGGCGACGCTATTATTACGACCGATGCCTCAGGCAAGATTACTTATCTTAATCCGGCCGCAGAAACCCTAACAGGATGGACGCAAACTGAAGCCGTTGGGCAAACAGCGGTGCGGGTTATCCGTCTAGTCAATGCAGCAACTGGAGAGTCCGTAGCAAACAACCCGGTCACTCAAGTCTTGCAAGAGGGTCGAACGCTGTATCTAGAGGAAGGACTGGCGCTAGTGGCTAGAGACGGAAGTCAAACTTCCATTTCAGACAGTGCCTCCCCAATTGCCTCAAATGCTGAAGCACCGACAGGGGTAGTGCTGGTGATTTCAGACGCAAGCGATCGCCAGCGAATTGACCAGCTTGAGGACGAAGTGCGAGAACGTCAACGATCCGAAGATGAGACGCTAGAAATTTTGACAGCAGAGCGAGAGTTGAATGAACTTAAATCTAATCTAATCGCTACCATTTCTCACGAGTTTCGCACGCCTTTGACCATTATCTTGACCTCAACAGAGTTATTGTCTCGTTTTGATGCTCAGATAAAACCAGGAATGCGAGAAGCTTACCTGAGTCGAATTCGATCGGCTACAAAGCGACTGAATCAGCTAGTTGAAGACGTGATGACATTCAGCCAAGCAGAAGCTGGAGTTTTGTGTCTGAGTGTAGCGCTTCTGAATGTGGTTTCTTTTGTCCAGGAAATAATTGAAGAACAACTGCTCATTCATGAGCGTTCTCATCAATTTAACTATGCTCATGAAGGTTCTGAAGTTGAAGTCTGTCTAGATGAAGTCCTCCTGCGTCACGTTTTGACTAATTTGTTAGAAAATGCAGTGAAATATTCTCCTCAGCAAAGCACCGTGACTGTACGCAGTCGCTGTGATGAAAACCAGGCTGTTTTTGAAATACAAGATCAAGGAATTGGCATTCCCACCGCAGATCAGCAACAACTATTTTCCCCCTTTTTTCGTGCCAGTAACGTTGGCACTATTCCAGGCACAGGAATGGGACTGAGTATTGTTAAAAAGTGCGTAGATCTTCATCAAGGTTTGCTTACTGTCGAGAGCGAAGTTAATTTTGGAACTAAATTTACTGTCACTTTACCTACCATAAGCCAATCACAGCTTGGTTTGATAGATCCGTAGCAAGGAATGAATGGCGGTAGCTGTTCACATCGGTAGTCGCCACAATTGAATTTTAGATTCGACAATCGGAGTCGTTTGAATTTGCTGTTTTTCAAATTGCTCTAGCAGTTCATCGGATGGGTCAAACAGAAATTTTTGCCTGAAGGAAGTTGGAATTTGAGGAACCTGGTCAGAGTCTAATAGCAACAGCTTTGTGTCTGCGTCTAGCTGATAGCTGAGGGTTAATACGCGAATCGCAGAGGTGTTGCTGATTACCAGTGGATCAGTAGCCTGGTTAATTACCTGGGATATAGATAAATAATCCTCAGTTTTACTGTCTTTATTCCAGGTCACTTGTTGAGGCAAATCATTTAAGCAGCCCATGATTCCGCCTAAAATCAAGGCGGCTAAACCAAGCTGCCAAATTGCTTTGTGTAATCGCTTAAGCGTGTTGATTTGGGTGGCAAAGAGATAGGCGATCGCCATCTGAATTCCCAAATAAGCCGGAATTAAATAGCGAATTCGAGTAGACTGAGTGCCACCTAATATCAAATCTGGCAGCATCAAGGGAATCGCCGTTGTACCAATCAGCGTTAGAAGAAACAAACGAGTCCGCCTGGAAGCATGACGACCCAAAAAATAAAGTGATGCAAAGGTTACAACGACTAAAATTAGCTGAGAGAATCCTAAATCTACTTGAAAATAGTCGGAGAAAAAGTTACGAAACCAGCGATCTAGGGCAGACCATCGATCGATTGAAGCATCAAAATCGGCACTTAAGAAAACGCGATTTAGACTCCGCGACCAGACAAAGAATAAATAGAACGGAGAAGTTTCTTTAATGGCTGCGTCAACAATCTTGCCAAGCTGTGAAAGATTTACAATTGCAACGAGTACCCAGGGTAAAAAGCCTAAAACTCCAATCAGTGATGCCCGTAAGTAAGAGGTCGTTGTTTTGCTGTGTCGAAAGTTTTCGTGAACGAATACAAAAAGACTCTGGGCGATCGCCACCCAAATAAACAGTAAATGGGAATATAACCCCAAAGCGACGGTCGCTGCATATACTTTCCAGCTTGCTTGAGTCTGAAGCCGTGTTGCTCTGAGTAAAGCTGCACCCGATAGCACAATTGCCAGAATCCACAGGCTGTATTCTCTGGCTTCCTGAGCATAGAGAACGTGTAAAGGTGAGACTGCAACAATCGCAAGAATGAGCGATCGCGTTAGAGATAATTCAAAAAGTTCTGCACAAAGCCAATAGAGACAGGGCAAGGTGAGAATGCTTAGAACGACGGATAAACTTCTGAAGACTGCAACCGAGTTGCCAAACCATTGCGTCCAAAACTGGGTCCAAATTCTGACCAGGAGATAGTACAGAGGCGGATGTTCTGGATGGGTTGATAAAGCTTTAACGGTATCAATTAAGGTTTTTTCAGGAGTGGGAAACTGGTATATCTGTAATTCCTGAGATGCGATGATTTGGTTATTAAAAATCTGCTGCTCAACTTCTTCCTGGCTGTAGCCTGACGATCGCAAAGAGGTTGCAACTTCATCGCCCCAATACAGCTTTTGGTCTAAATTCACGCATCTAAAGAATACGCCTAGAAGCAACAAAAGGATGACCCAAAACCTGAGCTTAAATGGGGCAAATACCCGATGCTTGAATAATTTTTCCATCGGCTGCGACCGTTTTATTTTCGTCAAGGAGAGGTTTATTTATGTTATCAGCGCTGCTGCTTGTCTAAAGGTTTTCCGGGCTACTGCTTGTTCGTTTTAAGCGACGTAGTTTGCCCAAATACTGACTGAGAAAAGGAAGTCCGGCGATCGCAGGCAAGAGATAGCGCGACGTACACAACAACCCCAGCGCAGCGGCTGTTGGCGTACTGAGAAACGGCTGATAAAACGCAATAATCGCAGCGTCACGGGTGCCCACTCCCGCAAAGGTCAGCGGCAGTAGCCCTGCCAAAATTGCCAGGGGAGCCAGTGCCAGGTTTGCCAGGAAAGGAGTCCAGGCTCTGAGCGCAAAGATGAAGAACCAGATTTGCAGCAAATGCAAGAACCAGATCAAAACTGAGGTGGCGACGATTTTTAGTAGGTGGAGGCGATCGCCCCAAAAGTAAGCGTGCATGGTTGCCCAGGCATTACCCAGTGCTTCAAGGTTGGTTTTTGTCTGTTTGGGCGCAATCAACTGCCCCAACCGAAAGAAAAACTGAGCAAATTTGCGCGACCCTAGCAGCAGCAGTCCGACAATCAGCCCGGATACGACACTCAAGGTCATCACCCCAAAAATCCAGCCCTTTTGCGGGTAAAGCACCAGCCCCAGGGCACACCACAACAGCAGCGACAGCAGATCACAGGCTTTTTCAAACACCACCAGGGAAACTGCGAGAGAGCCGTCCAGGTGCCCGCGATCGCGCATGAAGTAGGCTTTGGCAATGTCACCCATTTTTGAGGGCAGCACCATATTCAGCACACAGGCGACTAAAATTAGTCGGTTCGCTTCCCAAAACGGTAATAGCGATGCTGCCTGTTGCCTATCTCGCTCGTGGGGCATGAGTTGCTGGAGCCGCCAGCCCGTCATCAGCGTTAGCGGCACGACCATTCCCAGACTGATTGCGAGCCAGAGGCGATCGCTCTGCTGAAACACCTGCACCAGCCCACGAGTGTCAATCTGCCAGTAAATCACACCCAAGATCAGCAGGCTAACTGCCAGAGAGATCAGCCGTTTCATGAGTTTGAACCCGATGGCCAACTGGCACTGACTTGCAGCTTGCGGTCAAGCGATTGATGAGTCGGGGGAAGCAGGGCAGGCTGCCATTCTTCGGGGCTAAAGCTGTCTGCACTGGCGACGTGGCGCAGGTTTTGACGTGGACTGGTGGTGGCGATCGCCCCCTCCCATTTTTCTATTTGATCCTGAAGCTCTACTCCTGTAGCGTTAATCCGCACCCGCCGTGCAAACTGCGGCCCATCTGCCTTGCCCGATCGAAAAATCATCTTCTGCTTCAGAAATGGAACTAGCTTTTCGCCAAATAGCCACGCTAATAACCGCAGAATGACGTGTTTAACGGGAGTAGCCACATGAAACTGAGTTTTCTGGCAGTTACAGCCAATAGAAATCTCTTGTCCCCGCCGCTGAATCGTCCACTCGTCTGACCACCAGTTGCTGGTCCAAAGTTTCCCTTTCGCCTCAATTCGCCAGCCGTGATCGACAATAGGCGGTTGATTTTGGCGATGAATTCTGACTAAGCCGCCTTTATGCGCTGCGACGTAAGCCGTCCATTGGCGATCGCCCGACCAATAAACCCAATAGCCACAGCCCTTCAGCCAAATTTCAGGTTGAAAAGCTGGAGCCTGAGCCGCCTGCATTGCGTCCAAATGAGGCAAACTTCGTATGATGCTAGCAAACACATAGTGACAGTGATAGCGATCGTCCGTTGCCCAGATGGGGTGAGTCGGCTCTCCCAAATCTCGAAACAGCGTTTCAACTAACCAGCCTGCCAGGGGATTGCGGGATGCAGCCCGCACCAACCCGTAAGGCACCACATAATCGGTGTTGCGACAGTTCAGGGTAGAAGGCAAACGACCATCCGCACCAACGAGTTGAGCGAGGAAGGCGATCGCCCTATCTATTGCCTGAATTGCCCGTTCATCACAAGTCACATCATAATAATCAGCCAGCGCATCCAGGGTGACGGTTAGGTAGCCAAAGTCTGGCCCGCCATATTCGTTAAACCAACCTTCAGGATGCTGCGACTGAAAGAGGCGATCGGCGATCGGTTGAATTGAGCCTGGATCAATGATTCCTATCTTTGCCGCCAGTGCAATCCCTGCCAGCCCTGCTGCCTGCTGGTTCATTGCCTTTTGCTCTACCCGCCCCGCTAGCTTTTGAACCAGTCGCTTCAGGGGAGCCTGATTTACAGAATTGGGCAAATGCGGGGCGCTGGTCTGCCAGTCATACAGCACTCGCCCTACTGCATACAGCCCAAACGCCGCCGCCGGAAAGCTGCGCTCAAACGGGTAATATTCATCCACCCCACCCTGGCGATCGACCTGCCGCGCCAGCGCATTCACCGCACCGACACACCAGCGCTCAATTACATCCGGTGAAACTTTATTCCCAATTTGCCCAGTCCGTACTGCTTCCAGGGTAAAAACGCCCTGTTGAAGAATCGCCGAGGGAAAATCGCGAATTTTGTAATGCCAGTAGTTGCGATCGAAGCAGCCAAAGGTGGGCGAATCGGGATCGCGATCCATCTGGGTTAACACCCGCGCTACCTGGCAGTTGATGTAATGGTGAAATTGGGAGGGCAAGTCAGACATTAGGGTTGAGGGCGATCGCGCAACTTATCAACTACCGCACCCACAAGGGGATGTGGCTTGTCTCCAGGAAGCGTTAGCCCCTAGAGCATGGTGTAGTGCTGGAATCACTGCATCAAGGCGCATCTCGTGTTGCAGCTATACTCTATATGTTTTGCCGATACGAGGTAATGCCTGATCACGTTCATATTTTTGTACAAGCTGACCATACCACCGCTCCTGTCGAAATCGCCAAAACGATCAAGTCGATTTCGGCAGTTCGCCTTTTTACCTGCTTTCCTGACCCGAAGCGCCTGTGGCACAATGAATGGGTTGTGAGTGTGGTTCAAATGCTGATCTGAATGGATCAAACCCTGCCTGCAAATTTTGCATTTTTACTTTTAACTTCCCATTTTTATGACTAAGTTTGTATTTGTCACGGGCGGCGTGGTTTCCAGTATTGGAAAGGGGATTGTGGCGGCAAGTTTGGGGCGACTGTTAAAGTCGCGGGACTACTCAGTATCGATTCTGAAGCTTGACCCTTACATTAATGTTGATCCGGGTACGATGAGTCCGTTTCAGCATGGTGAGGTGTTTGTCACGGAGGACGGGGCGGAGACTGACCTGGATCTGGGACACTATGAGCGGTTTACGGATACGTCGATGTCGCGGCTGAATAGTGTGACGACTGGCTCGATTTATCAGGCAGTGCTAAATAAGGAACGGCGGGGCGACTACATGGGGGGGACGGTGCAGGTGATTCCCCATATCACGAATGAGATTAAGGAACGGATTCTGCGGGTAGCGAAGAATACGAACCCGGACGTGGTGATTACAGAAATTGGCGGGACGGTGGGAGATATTGAATCGTTGCCGTTTTTGGAGGCGATTCGCCAGTTTCGCAAAGATGTGGGGCGGCAGAATGTCGTTTATATGCACGTGACGTTGATTCCCTGGATTTCGTCGGCGGGGGAGATGAAGACAAAGCCGACGCAGCATTCGGTGAAGGAGTTGCGCTCGATTGGAATTCAGCCGGATGTGCTGGTTTGTCGCAGCGATCGCCCCCTCCCTCCCGGTTTAAAGGAAAAGCTGTCAGAGTTTTGCGATGTATCAGCGGAGTGTGTAATTACTTCACAGGATGCAGACAGCATTTACGAAGTGCCGCTGATGATGGAGCAAGAAGGTCTGGCACAGCAGGCGTTGAACTTGTTGAATTTGCCGCAGCGAGAGCCGGAGTTGACCCAGTGGCAAACGCTGGTTGATCGGCTCTATCGTCCTAAGCACCCGATTGAGATTGCAATTGTGGGTAAGTATGTGCGCTTGAGTGATGCTTACCTGTCAGTGGTGGAGGCGTTGCGTCATGGGGCGATTGCGATGGGCGGCGACCTCAACCTGCGCTGGGTCAACTCTGAAGAACTGGAAACTCACGATGCGGCTGAGTACTTGCAGGGCATTGATGGCGTGATCGTACCTGGCGGGTTTGGCACTCGCGGCATCAACGGCAAGATTGCAGCGGTTGAATATGTGCGCGATCGCAAGATTCCATTCCTGGGGCTATGTCTGGGAATGCAGTGTTCTGTAATTGAATGGGCACGGCACGTCGTCGGGCTGGAAGACGCTAACAGCGCTGAGTTTGACCCTGAATCTAGAAACAAAGTGATCAACCTGCTGCCCGAACAGCAAGACGTAGTGGACTTAGGCGGCACCATGCGCTTAGGACTCTATGCCTGTCGCATTAACCCCAACACGCTGGCAGACCGACTTTACCAGGAAGAAGTCGTCTACGAGCGGCACCGCCACCGCTATGAGTTCAACAATGCTTATCGCAATCTCTTTTTAGAGTCAGGCTACTCGATCAGCGGTGCTTCACCCGACGGGCGGCTAGTAGAAATCATTGAGCTTCCAAGCCACCCGTTCTTCATTGCCACTCAGTTTCATCCAGAGTTTCAGTCGCGCCCCAGCAAGCCTCATCCGCTGTTTAGGGGGTTTGTGGAAGCGGCGATCGCCCACAGCAGAACCGCCCAACTATCTTTGGAACCATCCCTCAGCGCTGAGCTTAGTTAACAATCGAGGTTAAGCTTTGCCAACTCCCCGTCGTCATTCCAAAACCGATGCCAAAAAGCAGCGCTTGTTTCGTCGCCGACTGCTGCTGGTAGGACTGCTGCTGCTGACTCTCACCCTGGGACTGTGGCTAAATAGCTGCACCCGCAACTCAACCGACCCCCTCGGAAAACTGGTAGTGGGCATCGTCAGCTACGACACAGGCAACGCCGTAGACAAATATGAGCGCTTCAGAGAATATCTGGCAGGGCAAACCCGCGCCATCGTAGAGCTAGAGCCAGCCTTCAACGAACTCGCCGCTGTCGAGCAAATTCAGCGGCAGGTGTGGTCGATTGTGTTTGCCTCCCCCGGATTAGCCGCGATCGCCATCAGCAGCCAGCAATACATCCCAATTTTTACTATGCAGGGCATCAACAACCTGCGCTCGGTGATTGTCGTGCGAGACGAAAGCCAGCTTCAAACCCTCGGCGACCTCGCCAACCAGACGATCGCACTTGGAGAACCTGGTTCTGCCGCAGGCTATTATTTGCCGCTCTACGACCTCTACGGCTTGACCTTAGCCGAAGTGCGCCTTGCCCCCACCCCTAAAACGGTTTTGGAATGGCTAGATGAAGGGGCGATCGTCGCTGGGGCGCTATCTGAAGATGACTTTCAGACCCTCCGCAACCAGTTTCGCGACACCCAATTTCGAGTGTTGCACACCAGTCGCCCCATCCCCCCCCGGTGCAGTCTTGCTAGCGCCCACCGTCGAGCGCAACCAGCAAGAGCAAATCGAGATTGCGATGGAGCAAGCCCCCTCCAACATCATTGGCGACTCTGGCTATATCCCCAATGTCCCCCTCCCCGACTACAGCCAATTAATCGAACTGGTCGAAAAAATTCAGCCAATTGAGTCTCGCATTCGGGAGAAGCCAGCCGTTCTGACGGTGGAGGGGGGCTAGAACCTATAGAGGGGCAGGTTTAGCATCAAAACTGTTAAACAACTGCAAAGATTCTGGCAAAACCTGCCCCTACCCAGGGGTAAATTCTTTCTTAGAAATCTTCTTATACCAATTCTTTGTGAAGCTGCACGGAACAAGGGGCTTAAGACCCTTGTTCCGCAGGAGTTTATTCTGTACAAGCTCAAACTGAATCGGTATTATGCCTGTATCTCAGATTGTGATTTACTCGTCTTCGGAGCAAATCGCCGTCCCATGTCTACAATGGAGGCTTCTAGCCCTGCACCCCGCCCATTTGCCTTAGCCGATTTGTAAACCACCCGTGCGGCTGCATAAGCTTCCTGACCCACTGTGGTATAGGTATCTTGAACCAGTTCCTGAAGATGAATCAATTCCATCAGCACGGGATATAAGGCTGCAAATAGCTCTACATCCCGACGCATCTCTTCCAGGTCAAACAAGCGGGGCAGGTAGTCAGGATGGTAGGTGGCAAATTCCATAGACTTTTCGACAAAAGCGCGGGTTTTGTCGCCCATTTTTGCCTTTGCCCGTCGCTCAGACGGGGTGAGGCTGACTGAAAATGGCAGCTTTTCACGAATGGTGGTGATGGCAGCCATGATAGCAGCCTGGTCTTCATCGGAAAGTTCAGCGCTAATGACATTAGGAATCATGGTGAGTTTCTTGGAGTAGGTGAACCGCTGATTTATCTAGATTGATTGGGTCAGCTACTTTATAAATGCCCTCAATTCAGATTGCGCTAACTTCG
Organism: Leptolyngbyaceae cyanobacterium SM1_4_3; assembly: GCA_012031415.1. GTDB lineage: Bacteria > Cyanobacteriota > Cyanobacteriia > Elainellales > Elainellaceae > JAAUTN01. The sequence goes on from JAAUTN010000197.1 coordinate 11,958, forward strand.
TAATAATGCTGAAAAGCGATCGCCCAGTTTCGATAAGTCAGTAATTTCTGGCACGACAACGCTTCAAACCTTCGCGATCGCTGTTCAAGGTGACTAAAACCGCAGTTCCCAGTGACGTAATCCTCACCCGAAGTGACGACCGCACAGTTCTCAGTGACGTAATCCTCACCTGGAAGTGCGATCACGAAGCTTGCAGTGACGTAATCCTCACCTGGAAGTGCGATCGCCTCGTTCTGAGTGTCGTCATCGTCACTTGAAGTGCGATCGCGCAGTTTTCAGTGACGTGATCCTGGTGGGGAGGTGCGATCGCGCAGTTCCCAGGGGCAACATCACATCTGGAGCCGTGTAGAAGGCGATCTGCCAGGGCAGATGCCTCTTCGAGACCGCGCTACTCCAAAGCTAGTCACCCAAACCATCAATATCCTCAAACGCGAAATCCCTAACTTTCACATGGATGGCAGCTCCTGGACGAACAACCTCAGTTGGGTGCAGGGCTACGAAAACGTGTTGACCCCCATGACCCAACTTAGCGCTCAGTTTCAGATCTCTGGCTTCTTGAAGAAACCGGAGATCTGAGACTCGCGTTCTTAAATAGAGCTTGGGAAACAAGAGAATCGATCGCTATAGAACCGATTTGACATCTTTATAATGGTGAATGAAGGCACCTTACAACCCTCTAATCTACTGGCTATGGCATATT
>JAAUTN010000198.1 GCA_012031415.1 Leptolyngbyaceae cyanobacterium SM1_4_3
CGAAATATGATTGAAACAGGAGTTAATCCTTCGCAGTCTCTGATTTGTTACGGGGATGAATTGCAGTTTGAGCCTCGTCGCAAACCGAGGTGAAAAAAGGTATCTTTCTACTGAAATGGATGTTCACTATACCGTCACAAAAGCAGCTCCGCCCGGTATTAGTGGCGCTCAATTACCAACAGCAAAGTGGCAAATCCTTCCAGTCAATGCGACAGATATGGAAGAGATTGTCAAAGTAGGAGATGTGGTTCTCCTGAAAAGAGGAAGTTCACAGAAATATCTGGATGCTCAATCGGGGCGGGATGATGAATACTATCCAGGTGACGGGCTGACCAGCGCCGATGAAAGTGATCCTCAAAAAGAAAGCGTGAAGTGGAAGCTCGAACTGGCTTATGATACCGATCGCAAAGAAATTGTAGAGGGGGATTTCGTGAAACTCCAAACCCTCTGGCAAAACAGTGATAATGAATACGGTTACTTGCAAGGCGAATTCGATCCAAAAGAACCAAAGCAAAGGGTGTTTTCTTTTGGAAATGGTCGTCGCGACAACGGCAGTAATTGGAAAATAACCAGAACCTCATGAAGTTAGGCAACAAGTATCTAATTTTAACCCTTATCATCTGAAGGTTTAGGGTCAGAGTGGCTCCCGCTCGATAAACATCTTGATTAAGAGTCCTTAGCCGTTGGTCATTAGTCATTAGTTATTGCTAGTACCCTGCTTTTTGCAGGCAAAATCAATTAAAAGCTAAGGACTTTTAATCTGCACCTTTCACGGGTGTAGCCAACTCATGGATTAATGACTAGGCAAAGCGGGTTGATATTTAATAGCAAATGATTGCACTAGCAAAGGAAGGAATTAGTTATGAGCGAAGAACCAAAGAACGGAGATAATTTTATCCGGTATGGGGATGAAGTGGAGTTACTCCTCAACGTTTCAGGTGCTGACCGCTATCTCTCTTTTAAGCAAGAATTTCAATATTCAGTCACCGAACCTCAACCGGAAGCTGCCAGCGGGAATGACTTACTAAAATACAAATGGAAGATTTGTCCAACTAATCAGAGCGATTTAGGTAATCTTGTCAAAGCAAATGATGTAGTTCTCCTTCAAAGTCAAGTCTCGCAAAAATATCTAGATGCTCAATCGGGGCGGGATGATGAATACTATCCAGGTGACGGACTCACCAGAGCCGATGAAAGTGATGCTAAAAAAGAGAGCGTTCAGTGGAGGCTCCAGCCGGCTTATCCGTCCCAGAGCCAAGACCTTGTAGAGGGGGATTATCTCAAGCTTCAAACCCTCTGGGAGAATATTGACGGTGAATATGGTTATTTGCAAGGCGAAACCTATGCCCAAGATGCAAAGCAAAGGGTGTTCTCTTTTGGAAATGGTAGTAGTGACAACGGCTGTTATTGGAACATTGTCAAACAAAGAACAATCAGGTCTGAAATAGAGAAAAAGTATCAAGAGCTTGGGGGAGCAAGTGGCAATCTCGGTCTTCCTCTTGGAGAGGAGTACGATGTAGCAGAAGGCAGAAAGCGCGACTTTCAAAATGGGTCAATCCTTTATAGCCTCATCCCAGCACAGCTCTCATTCGTGGTGCAAAATATGGGATTACTGCCGAAAAAGCTGCTAGACTTCATCCCAATAGGCAACTTCACTTATAAAGGTACAAATCGAGAACAAGCCCTAGCCATCTTGGTGCAAAAGTTACGTCAAGAACAACCCGATGTGGTGGGTTTGTGCGAAGTTTTTGACAAGGAAGAGCAAGACCGCATTAAAGCAGATTTGCACAACGTTTATCCTCACTCCTTAGATGGACCCCATAAACAGAATATCCATTACAATGGCGGTTTGCTGCTCCTGAGCAAACATGAAATCGTAAACAACAACCAAATAGTTTATTCAGAGGGGTCAGGCTTCGATAATTTTACAAACAAGGGTGCGCTCTATGCTCGCATAAAGGCTTCGCGTCATCCCACTGAATACGATATATTTTTGACCCACACCCAGGATGCGGAGGCATCAGCAGAGGCCCCTCAGATATTAAGGCAGCAACTGCGAGAACTGGCAAATTTTATCAACCAGCACAGCGACTCAAAAACTCCCACTTTGTTGATGGGCGATTTGAATGTGAACGGGTTTAATGCCGGATTCTATCAAGAAATGCTGTCTCTGCTCCACAAGCCTGAAGATTTGTTGCTTGGAGTAATTACTTATGATGAAAACGGCTCTTTTCAGAAGGATAAGCCAAACAGGCCGATTGACGATCCACAACGACATAAGCGCGGTCAGAATCTTGATTACTTCTTTGTCTGGCGTGGCTCTAGCTTCCATTCGGTTTATGATAAAACAGAGGTAATTGTTTGGCAGTCAAGTCCGGGTCGGGATATTTCCGATCACTATGGCTTGAAAGCTCAACAGACAGAGGTTGGTGCATTTACAGTTACAATAAAACAAGCTGTAGTCCAATAATCCGCAATTTTTGGTAAAGTTTGAGTTTTTTTCGACTTATGCGCCGATTTGAAAAAAAATGCCTCTAGCTCAAAGGGAACAATTCCAACCTTATTTTCTTGACGGATAATCCGGCTTTTTGTTACTTCGTTATTTCGGAGAGTAACAGAAGAGGGATAAGTAAAGAAGTAATACGCAAAAAGAAACAGAAGCAAGACAAAAGGAGAACTAAGGTAATGAAAAGAACAATAGTGAGCCTGCTCATAGCGATGTGTTTATGTGTGACAATGGGAACAGGCAGAGCAATGGCTGAAAGTGTTGATGCGAGATTGATAGCGTTAAATAATCCGCCTGCCCTAGAGTTGAAAATTGCACGGAAATAAAACCTGGGCCGCCAAAAACGTTGAAATGCACAACGCAGCAGAGTACCCATCAAAACTACTACAAGCTATTTAACGATCCGGCCTCGGCAACTGCGATCGAAAATCAATGGAACATTGCTGATATTAAAGGAATCCTACTCCCAGCCTACGGAGTAAAGACCGTCAAATATAAAGATAAAGAGTTTAACGCGTTCTGGTCGCAGGAGGTTCCCGGCACATTTTTTCAACTGCAAAAGCCAGGAAAAATGAAACCCATCTTAGATTGGGTAAATAAGCAGCAAGACAAGATAGTCCTAACACGAGCGAAGAGCATGTTTGAGAAAGTGAGAAAACTACTGGGAGATGCCCAGGGTTTCGTGGAAATAGATAAACCGGGACTGAACATAAAATTTATAGACATCAACACACCTGGCACGAGTCCGAACGCGGAAACTGTTGTTAGTGAGATTGAAAAACGCCTAACCTTCTTGAATGCCAAGTAAAAATGGGATGCCTAATGCAATTGAACAAATCTCTAACTAACTGACACAAGTTTGTGGCGGTATCAACCCTAACCGAAAATAGAAGCGAAAATGAAACGAATTATCCGAGTAACATTGGCTATACTGTTCGCCTTAGTGATGACTTTTGGATTAAAAGTCAGTACAGCGAGTGCGCAAGTACCCAACTTGAAGAACGATCCCAACTGCAATGTGAACCTTACGGACAAGGGACCTATCAAAAATTACTACCAGCCAATGCAGAATATGAGAAAGGACGCTTCTAACGTCATTGCAAAGCTTAATTACGCTGACATATATCGTCTTCCCCCATTTCGTTTGACAGAAAAGACTGTTCGCCTTGATGTTCAAGGAAAATATGGTGACAATGGACGCAACTGGCAGGTACAAGTTAATAATATGTCGGGCAATTCTACTATTGCCCACGCCAATATTGCTGGCAGTTTAGAGTCCGCCAGTACTATCGATCGCCAACGGTTAGTGGAACGAAAATTCCGTGATGCTTTGGTAAAAAGTTTAGATTCAGAGCACAGTCAACTGCTGGAAGGAAATTGCAAATGAAACCACCTTTCGCCCGAAGTGCGATCGCCGCTCTTGCAGGTTGGGTTAACGTCTGTTTCCAGTTTCCTAAACAAGAAAAACCATGTTAGATATAATCAATCGTTATATGCACGGATTTGTAGCCGTTCCAGTAATTCTGGCTTGTAAAACAAAGGGTCTGTTTGAACTCCTAGAGCATCAAGGTGAGCTTACTCTAGAGCAAATTGTTGAGTCTTTGAAGGCAAACGGCGGTCACCTCCAGGTAGCTTTGAGGATGATGCAATCCTTGAATTGGCTTGAGCGAAATGAAGCCGGACAGTATTCTCTAACGTATGAGACCGAAAATCACAAAAAGATACCAGAAGAAATCCTCGACTTATACCATCTACCCATAGAGTCCTACTTGATGGGAGAACAGCAGTCGGGTCTTCTCAAAGTCTGGATTGAACGTTCAATCCAATGCTGGAATATTGACGACCCAATGATGGCAGACTTCTTAGATGGGATTCTGGTCATACCTATCTTGCTGGCGCTCCACAAGCACAACCTACTTGTAGAAGACAAACATAAATCCTTGTTCTCACAATTGAGTACCCCTGTGGGCGGGGAGTTGCACGAACTTTTTGCAAGTAAAGGTTGGGCGCATGAGCAAGAAGGTCGTTTTTGTCTCACTGATGTAGGTCGATTTATAGTAGAGCGAGCGTTGATTACCGGAACCACAGCTTCCTACACTCCCATGTTATCTCGCATGACAGATGTACTATTTGGCGATTGTCAGGCTGTATTCCGCCGAGATGCTTTAGGTCACGAAAGCCACGTCGCTCGCAGCCTAAATGTGGTGGCAAGTGGATTTCAACACGAAAAGTATTTTGCTGATGTAGAGGATAGCATCTTATCTATTTTCAATCGGTTGCCCATTGAAGAGCAGCCGAAGTACGTTGTCGATATGGGGTGCGGGGATGGAACGCTTTTAAAGCGGGTGTACGAAACCATCCGGTCAAAGTCCGCCAGAGGTAAAATACTGGATCAGTATCCCCTGTGCGCGATCGGTGTGGATTATAACGAAGCATCAATAACGGCGACGGCACGCACACTAGCCGATATTCCTCATCTGGTTTTGAAGGGAGATATTGGTGACCCGGAGCAAATGATAGCTTCAATGAATGCTCATGGCATTCACGACTCAGAAAACATCCTTCACATTCGCTCCTTTCTCGATCATGACCGCCCCTTTATTCCTCCTCAGAATTTAGCCAAGGTGCAAGCTCGCTCTTTCCTGCCATATCAAGGTGTTTATGTAGCTCCTTCAGGAGAGCCAATTCCTCCCCATGTAATGGTGCAGAGTTTGGTAGAACACCTTGAACGATGGTCAAAAGTGGTTACCAAGCATGGTCTAATTATTTTAGAAGTCCATTGTCTAGAGCCGGACGTGGTAAACAGGTTTTTAGACAAATGCGAGAATTTTGCATTTCGATGCCTATCAAGCATTCTCAATGCAGCATCTTATAGAAGCAGATGTTTTTATCATAACGGCGGCAGAAGTTGGCCTATTCCCAAAATTTGAATTTTCCAAGCGATATCCAAAGACATTTCCTTTCACGCGCATTACCCTCAATTGTTTTGAGAAAAGACATTACACAATTCGACACCCACATTTGTCAGACCTACCGGCTTTAGTTAACTTAGAAAAAAAGTGTTGCCCCCAATATTTACGAGCATCGTCTGATGAAATCCGGCAACGGATCGAACGTTTCCCAAATGGGAATTGTGTTCTAGAAATGGACGGTCAAGTTGTGGGAGCCATTTATTCCCAAAGGATAAACAATATTGATCTACTCAAGAAGAAGACTTATGTGCAAGTTCCGTCGCTGCATACTCGGCTTGGGTCGGTCATTCAACTGCTTGGCATAAATATCCTCCCGGAAATGGAGGTAACGGGATTAGGTGACCATCTACGGGAATTTATGCTTCAGTTGTGTGCCCTAAAAGGCGGCATTGAGCGCGTGGTGGGCATAACTCGTTGCAAAAACTATGTCCAACACGCTCATATTCCAATCACAGAATACATTCGTCAGCAAGACGAGCTAGGGCAGCTTCTAGATCCAATTTTGCGCTTCCATCAGCAGGGTGGAGCCACAATTAAGGGAGTAATTCCAAATTACTGTCCAGAAGATGTTGATAATCTGGGCAATGGGATTTTAATTGAATATGAGCTCAGGGCTGATGTTCATAATAGTGAAGAAAATTTCAGCTACAACGCTCTAGTGTCGTCGGCAACATCAGCAGCAGAGAAAGAGCAGTTGTTGGAGACTCGTATTCAGGAACAAGTAGCAAAGATAATGGAAATTTCTATTGCCGAATTAGACATCACGCGATCGCTAATTCAACAGGGACTTGATTCTTTAATGGCACTTGAACTGAGTCATTTACTCAAGAGCGAGATGGAGGTGAACGTGTCCACCATGAAAATCATTCAGGGTGTGAGCATTTCCCAACTAGCAGAGCTATCGCTTGAGCAACTCGCTTTGGGGAGTATAAAGCTATCGGTTTCACCATCAGCCCAAGCCAACCAAGAGATGGAAGAGTTTACTTTATGAACCTTAATCAATTTTTAACTGAACTCTCCGATCTGGGTGTGAAGTTATGGACTGATGGCGACCAGTTGCGCGTTCGTTCTCCAAAGGGTGTACTGACACAAAAGCAACGTGACTTATTGACATTGCATAAGACAGAGCTTATCACATTGCTGCGTTCTAGCAACATGAGCGCAAGTGATATTGACCTACCTCTTGTAAGAATCGAAAAACATCTGGACTTGCCTGTGTCTTTTGGACAGCAAAGTATGTTGTTTCTCAATGGGCTGGATAGGGAAAACCCGTTTTACAATGTAAGTTTCTCTATGCGGATTATCGGTTCACTCTCTGTGACAGCTTTGGAGCAGAGTATCAACGAAATTATCCGCCGTCACGAAGCCATTCGGACTACCTTTCTGATGGTAGAGGGCGCTCCCATGCAGGCGATCGCGCCGAAGTTGACCATAACCCTGCCCGTAGTAGACTTGCAGGGTTTACTAGAAACAGAAGTACAACTCTTAATTACCAAGTCGGTTCGCCAAGCATTTAACTTGGAGAAAGATCCTCTGTTGCGAGTCACCCTGCTGCGCCTTGAGCCTGAGTCCCACTTGTTGATATTGACCATGCACCACATAATTATGGATGGCTGGTCAATGGGGATATTCTTGAAAGAGTTAGAATCTCTCTATCAAGCCTTTACTGCTGGCGAGCCTTCTCCCTTACCAGAGTTAACTATACAATATGCTGATTTTGCGGTTTGGCAACGGCAATGGTTAACTGGGGAGGTTCTGGAAAAGCAACTGAACTATTGGAAACAACAGTTAGCTGACGCACCGCCGTTGTTGGAGTTGCCAACCGATTATCCGCGCCCCCCGGTTCAGACTTTTTGTGGTGCTACTAGGGAATTTCAACTCGAAGAGCATTTAACCAAGCAACTGGTAACCTTGAGCCAAAAGTCAGATGTTACCCTGTTTATGACCCTGTTGGCGGCTTTCGCCATCTTACTCCATCGTTACAGTTCAGTAGATGATATTTGTATTGGTTCGCCCTTTGCTAACCGCAACCGCCCCGAAGTAGAACCACTAATTGGCTTGTTTGTCAACTCCTTGGTGTTGCGTACCCAGATCGCAGAGAATCCTAGTTTCTCTGAGTTCCTCCTTCATGTGCGCTCTGTTGTCTTGGATGCTCACGCGCATCAGGACGTACCATTGAACAAGTGGTAGAAGCATTACAGCCAGAACGTTCCACGAGCTACAATCCCCTATTTCAGGTAATATTCGACATACGTAATATATCAAGAGATACAGTAGAGTTACCTGGTATTAAGCTGACTCCAAGGCGGTTAGAGTCGGGTACAGCTCAGTTTGATTTGAGCCTGTCGATAGAGAAGACACAAAAGGGACTAATCGGGTCATGGGAATATAACAGCGACCTGTTTAAGCCAGATACAATTGCCCGGATGACAGGTCATTTCCAAACTTTGTTAGAAGCGATTGTTGCTAATCCCGATCGCAGAGTTGGTGAATTACCTTTCTTAACTGAGTCAGAAAGGTGTCAGTTATTAGTGGAGTGGAACAATACCACAAAAGAGTATCCCTTCGATAAAATGTATCCATGAGTTATTTGAAGAACAGGTGACGCGATCGCCCGATGCCATTGCGGTGATCTTAGAAGGCGAACAACTGACCTACCGAGAGCTTAACCAACGTGCAAATCAGTTGGCACATCACTTGAGAGCGCTAGGAGTGGGGCCTGAAGTTTTGGTGGGGATTTGTGTAGAGCGATCGCCCTTAATGGTAATAGGATTGTTGGGCATTCTCAAAGCGGGTGGTGCTTATGTGCCTCTAGATCCAGCCTACCCTACTGAGCGCTTGGCTTATATGCTGAGTGATTCTCAGGTTAAGGTGCTGCTAACTCAGGAAAAATTGGCGTCCTCATTGCCTGTGAGTGCAGCACGGCTAATCTACTTAGATAGCGACTGGCAGAATATCTGCGATCGTTGTGAAGAAAATCCAATCACTGAGGTTAAAGCTAGTAACTTGGCTTACGTGATTTATACTTCTGGGTCTACCGGAAAGCCAAAAGGAGTGACGATCGAGCATCGGTCTCTTGTCAATTTTACCTCGTCTATTATAGGGATATACAACATTACACAGTCAGACCGTGTTCTCCAGTTTGCTTCCATTGCCTTTGATTGGGCTGCGATAGAAATTTTTCCTTGCCTGAGTGCAGGCGGAACAATAGTTCTACGGACAGACGAGATGCTGGTATCTAGCAGCAGATTTGTGCAACTATGCCGCGAGTGGGAAATAACAATGATGGATTGGCCGACATCCCACTGGCATCAAGTGATGGTGGAACTGGCAGCGGCAGAACAGACACTCCCAGAATCTTTGCGGGTGGTGTCTGTTGGGGGAGAAGCCGTCAGCCCAGAAACCTTAAAGCTGTGGCAACGTTGCGTGAAGGGATTGGTGAATCCTCCGCAATTGCTCAATGGCTACGGACCAACGGAAGCAACAGTTGTGGCTACTTACTATGAATTATCTGAGTTCATAACCAAGAATCCTGCTGCTTCTTGCGTGCCTATCGGCACCGCCATCGGGAATCTTACTACGTATATTCTGAACCATCACCTCCAACCTGTCCCAATTGGTGTTCCAGGGGAATTGCACATTGGTGGTTTAGGCTTGGCTCGCGGTTATCTGGGTCGCCCAGATTTAACGGTCGAGAAATTCATCCCCAATCCCTTTAGCAATGAACCTGGGGCGCGCCTGTATAAAACTGGCGATCGAGTCCGCTATCGACCAGACGGAAACATTGAGTTTCTCGGTCGCATTGACGATCAAGTGAAGATTCGCGGTTTCCGTATCGAACTCGGAGAAATTGAAACAGCGATCTGTCAGCACCCAGAAGTTCGAGACTGTGTAGTTATCGTCAGAACTAAAGAATCAGGCGACAAGCAACTTGTCGCCTATGTCGTGCCGAAATTATCAAAGCTTACCGTCAGTAAACTGCGTAGTTTCCTACAACAAAAGCTACCCAACTACATGGTACCCGTCGCCTTTGTAGTCTTGGAGTCTCTGCCACTCACCCCCAATGGGAAAGTAGACCGTCGCGCCTTACCTGCTCCTGATAAATCTAGCTTTACAGATACCGGCTTTGTACCCCCAAAGGATGACTTAGAAAGACAACTGGCGCAAATCTGGTCAGAAATTTTGGATGTTGAATCGGTGGGAGTGAAAGATAACTTCTTTGCTCTTGGGGGTCATTCGCTGTTAGCCGTCCGCTTGATGGCTAAAATCCAGCAGGAATTCGGAAAAAGTTTACCTTTAGTAACACTTTTTCAGTCTCCCACAATCGCCGATTTAGCGAATCTAATAAAAACTGAAAAAGATATCCCAACTGATTTTTGTTTAGTTCCAATTCAGCCAAAAGGAAACAAGTCTCCTTTCTTCTGCGTCCATGCTGTCGGCGGTGATGTTCTCTGCTATGCAGATTTAGCGGGCTATCTCGGACCAGAGCAACCTTTTTACGCCTTGAGATCGCTTGGTTTAGATGGGTCGTGCGAACCCCTAACCCGCATTGAAGATATGGCTGCCACTTATATCAAAGCTTTGCAAACCATTCAGCCAGAGGGGCCCTACCAACTTGGAGGATGGTCTATCGGTGGGGCGATCGCTTTTGAAATGGCTGTGCAGTTGAAAGCTTCTGGGAAAACGGTATCTCTGCTAGCTCTGATTGACAGCTATGCGCCTATCCAAAAGTTCAAAGGTTCTCTCTTGATGGATGAGGCAATACTGTTAGCTGATTGGGTAAAAAACCTGAGTGGACTGTCTAACAAAGCTTTGTCAATATCAGCAGAAATATTGCGCCTTCTAGAAGCACAGGAGCAATTAAACTATGTTCTAGAGCAAGCTAAAGAAGTCGGACTTTTACCAAAAGAAATGGGACACAAGCAAGGAAGTTCGCTATTTCAGGTGTTCAAAGCCAACTCCCAAGCGATAGCTCGCTATACGCCCCAGCCCTATTTAGGTAGAATTACTTTCTTCTATGCTGACGAGTCAATGAAGCAGAACCAAAACCCAAGTCTTGGCTGGGCTTCTGTAGCAGCCGGAAGCATTACTACATATAATATTCCTGGCAACCACTACTCCATCATTGAAAGTAAGATTCTCGCTCAAAAGTTGAGAACATAGGGTTCTTCCCACAAAATCGCATTGCTCCCGATTGCATTGCCTTGATAAAAGGAATAGACAACCGATTTTCTAGCCCACATTCCGCAGATATTCAGACAAATTTAATAGTTTTAAAATTGGAGAAATGAAATCGTGAAATTAATGCTTAGTAACGAGTTCAGGCGTTACTAACAGTATATAATAGAGTCAGCAACCGAGGTGTAAAAAATCATGAATAAGCCGCCAGTCGAAATAAAAGTCCTCAACATAGACCATTTAGGAATAATAGCCGGAATTATAGACGAAATGGAACTGGTAGAAATAGTAAATCAACAAGTGGGTATCAAAGAAAAAGAGATGCTAACTCCTGGACAAATAATGAAAGCCATGATTTTGAATGGATTAGGGTTTTTGAGTGCCCCTTTATATCTTTTTGAGCAGTTTTTTGTCGGCAAAGCAACAGAACATCTGATTGGAGAAGGAGTATTACCATCACATTTAAATGATGACCGACTAGCCAGAGCATTAGACAAATATTCTGCAGTAGGCACAACACAACTATTTACAGCAATCGCCATAAAAGCCGCCGAAAAATTCCAAGTAAAAATGAATAGCATACATTTGGACGGAACTTCAATGTATGTACATGGAGAGTACACAAAACCTGAAGAAAAAAAAGTAAATTCAGTCAAGATTGAGGGAGAAATGAAAAGTCAAGAATCTGAGCCTGAATCAGAAATGACAGCCATAGAACTCAAACATGGATACTCGAGGGACCATCGACCAGACCTCAAGCAATTTATAGTGGACATGATTTGTACAGGAGACGGAGACATACCATTATATCTCAAAATAGACTCAGGAAATATCGACAACAAAAGTGTGTTTGTCGAAAGACTAAAAGAATTCAAAAAATCCTGGACATTTGAAGGAGTAAATGTAGCAGATAGTGCCTTATATACCAAAGATAATATCATCGCCATGAGAGGAATGAAATGGATAACTAGAGTTCCTTTAAGTATAAAATCAGCTCAGGAGAAAATTTCAAATATCGAAGATAACGAATGGACAGAGAGTGAAATAGCAGGATATAAAATGGTCGAAAGAACGAGTAATTATGGAGAGATAGAGCAAAGATGGTTAATAGTAGAAAGTGAAGCGAGGAAAAAATCAAGTATTCAACAAGTAAACAAGCAAGTAGAAAAACAAAAAGAAAAAGCATCAGCTCTCTACGTAAGCTGTCTCAGCAAGAATTTGCTTGTGAACCAGATGCTAAAATGGCTATAGAAAAATTATCAGATTCATTTAAATATCATAAAATCACAAATATTGAATGTCAAGAAAAAGCTGAATATGAGCAATCAGGTAGACCCAGTAAATTGACGAAGCCCAATAAAATAACCTATCGAGTAACAGGTGAATTAGAGACAAAAGAATCAGTAATAGAAGCTGAAAAGACTCAAGCAGGCAGATTCATTTTGGCAACAAATGTTATTGATAAAAATGAATTGAGTAATGAAAACGTACTTAAAGAATACAAAGCCCAACAATCAACTGAAAGAGGATTTAGATTTTTGAAAGACCCATTGTTTTTCACTTCAAGTGTGTTTGTAAAAAATCCGTCAAGAGTGTCAGCAATTGCCATGATAATGGGACTATCTTTATTAGTGTATACCCTAGCACAAAGAAAGCTAAGACAAGAATTGGAATCCTCAGGAAATCAAGTCAAGAATCAGGTAAAGAAATTAACCAATAGACCGACAATGCGCTGGATATTTCAGGTATTTCAAGCCGTACACTTAGTCAGCGTGAATGGAGAAAAGCTTGCCAGCAATTTAACATCAGAACATCGTAAGATTCTCGATAATTTAGGAAAAGGCTGTGGCAAATATTATCTAATTATTTAATGTAACCGTTCAGGGGGTGCGCCTGCGGCGCACCACCCCAAGAGGAGTTTAAGTATTAATATGCTTGGTAGTTTAGGGTGAGTGCGCTAAGAATCGATCGCGAATTCTCTCGATCGTTGAGTCAAATT
>JAAUTN010000199.1 GCA_012031415.1 Leptolyngbyaceae cyanobacterium SM1_4_3
TGGTCTTGGTGAAAGCGGTGGGTTAATTGCCACATTTGAAAAAGTACTTGGGGCTGCACCCACTCTTACCAGCGCTAATTCGTAGTTGATTCAATCGTTTAAGTGGCAACTATTGACATAACCTAGCTTTTCTCAAAAGAAGGGGTTACAGATAAAAAGGCATCCTATTATTTTAAGGTGTTCCTGCATCTGTAATCCCTTCTTTGTTGAAACGGTGTTATTTATGTATGGTGCTACGTGCATACCTTAAGTTGTCTAATTTCCGTCGCCCAAGTGTAAAGGACTCTATGACGTATTTGTACATATTTGGGATGAGGAGTGCGAACACGTCAAAACAAGGGTCGCCTGTCAGTAAGCCGAGGTGTGTGAGATATTTGCCAGTCCCCACGCAGTCTCAATCCCTGCTGGAGGTGCTTTAACTATCGGTATCTGGAAACGCATTTTTGCCACTAGATGTGTGCTAGAAAGTTTTTCCCTGGTTGCCTGACAAAACTTCTAAAACCACGGATGCTCACTTCAAAATACTCACCCTCCAAGAAGTGGCATTGTGACGTTCTGCTTCAGGAACTGCCCGAATCGAACGAACCCGTCTATGCCGATGATCTGGATGCTCCGCTCACTCCCCGCGAAGTTGAGGTACTGCAACTGCTGGCAGCGGGACTGGGTAACAGAGCATTATGGATCTAACAGTGATTAAATTTTCCTCAGAAGACTGCGGCATTTGCCACAAAATGTCCTTTTACGACCAAAAGGTAGCAGAAGAGTTAGGACTACAGTTTGTCAGCGTGAAGATGCAGGACACGGCAGCCTATCGCAAATATCACAAGATTTTACTCACTCAATATCCTGATCAGGTAGAAATGGGCTGGACCACTTACCTGATCTGTGATTCACCAGAAGGTGAGTTTAAGATTTTGGGCGAAGTTAAAGGGGGACACCCCAAAGGTGAGTTTCACACTAAGCTGCAAGACGTGTTGAATCAGGTTGCTGCAAATTCAATGAACAGAACTTACGCATTCCCCTATGGAACAAGGGGCTTACAGCGCTTTGCAGATGGGTAAACCACAGGTAAGGGCGAACGGCCGTTCGCCCTTACAGGGATTTGTGTTTTATGCAAATGGAAACTGCTGTAAGCCCCTTGTTCTCACCTGATGTACATTCAGTGGGGCGATCGCCGCTCCACTTATGCCTTGCGAGTTACTCTTTTCACCAGGAACAAGCCAGCCAATCCCAACAGTGAAGCTGCACCCGTTGCAGGTTCAGGAACGGTGGTAGCGGCTAAACCAACCAGTTGAACGGATTCATCGCCAATTACACCAAGAGTGTTGGCACTACCGTCGGACAAGTTGATGTTATAAAGCGTGGAGTTGGAAGCCGCGTAAGCCACGTTGCCACCCATGCCATCGGACAGGATATCAAATCCGCCTACAACATCAAAGTCAACCCCTAGGGAACCAATGGTCATCAATGTGCCATCGTTAGGAGGATTTTGCAGCACCAGCACGTCTAAAGCAGAGTCAATTCCAAACAGTTGAGTCATCCGAGTAGGGTCGGGAGACGGTGCGAAAGAATTGGTGTAAGCCGCAGCCGTGATGTTAGGGTTAACGCCAGCATTGGAATCCTCGTCGTCGTAAGCTAAATTTCCGTCGGGCTGGAAACCTGGAGTATCGGGGAATCGATCGGCGATCGCCCCCGTATCAACGTTGGTCCGAAGATTCTGATCGTTGCTGCCCACCAACCGCAAGCGATCGGGCACAGGGTTAAAGTCAAATCCTGACTGGTTTCCTCCCTCAAACTCAATCGGAGACAGTGAACTCACTTTGCTTGCTGCACCCGTTCTAAAGTCAATCGTGTAGATATCATTTGTATCGGTGATGCCATAGAGCAGCCCATTTGCCGGACGAACATCAACTCCCAACAAATTCCCATCAACGCCCGTTACCGCTACACTGCGGGTTCTTGTGGGATCATCAGGATTAAACAGCACCAGTGAGTTACTGTCAGTCAAACCAATCAGTTGAACGGTCGCTGCCAACGCAGGGGTGACTGCGCCAAATAAACCGACTAACGTTGTCACTGTCGTAGCAGTAATGAATGTGCTGAGCCTGTTCAGTTTCATGGGAACCTTCCGCATTAAGTGATGATCTTGTTTAGAAGCACAGAGAAACGACTTGTAGAAGACCGTAAATTCACGGGCTTTTGTGTCGTTGTGCTAGGGATACGGAAGGAGAATAGCTTCAGATGCACTGCTGAATTAGCTTCATCTAAGCTTTATATAGTTGGTTCTGCATACCTAAGTTTTTGAAGGAGGGGTAAAGAGGAGAGAGGGGTACCCTTCACCGTTTTCTTCACCGCTGTAGTTAATGCAGTGCATGAAGCTTTTATCAAGAAGATGAGTTTTGTCTCACTCGTAACAAAATTACTCTGTAGACCGGACAAATATGACTGTTTGGAAATGTTGCCTCTGAGCGCAATATTTCGTTACAGAGGCAAATCATACGGAGTTGAATATGACACGAGTGGTTCAAAGATTAGGGTGGAGTCTGGTGGCGATCGCTGCTTCAGTCACACTAACATCGGGGGCTAACGCCATAGAACTGACCTATGGCGCAACAGCTTTAGAAGAAACTAGATATCTGTCACTAAATCTTGCAGGTCGAAGCATTGGTAGTGAGAAGGGAGAAGAAACTGTAACCTACCTCAATCAACGGTTACGGGACTTTGGCTATGCGCCAACCGAGCAGTCATTTAGTTTTGAACGAGCAGGCGAAACTTACGATGAAGTAAACATCATTGCCGAAAGACCGGGTACTTCAGGAAAACAAATTATCATCGGCGCACATTATGATACTGCCCCCAGTAGCGCCACGTTGGATCGGTCTAACTTACAGGGCACCAACGACAACTCATCAGGAGTAGGCGTTTTGTTAGAGCTAGCTCAACGTGTAAGTGCCTATGAGGATGCCAGACACAGTTTCAAGTTCATTCTATTTGGCGCAGAAGAAGTTGGACTAATTGGTGCAGAACACTATGTCGAAAACATGAGCGAAGACGAAATTGACAATACCATTGTGATGATCAATCTCGATAGTCTAATTTTTGGTGACAAACTTTACCTTAATGCCGGACCATCGGCAGCTAACCGTTCTAGTCTGGGGCGATATCGCGACATTGCCCTGGAAATTGCTCAAGAGCTTGACATTGCGGCTGAAACAAACCCTGGATTAAATCCTGCCTATCCTGCCGGAACGGGTTGCTGTAGCGACTTGGAGGCATTTGACCCAGTTGTGCCCGTGTTGGCAGCAGAAGCAACCAACTGGGAAATTGGCGACCTGGATGGCTACACTCAAACGAGCGATCCAAGAGTTCCAGACGGCCGCACGTGGCACGATCCGGCGACGGATAACCTGGAATTCATTGAAGAGATCTTTCCAGGACTGATCGAAGAACGCACGCGAGACTACACTTTGATTTTTGATACCTTCCTGGGCAGAGTCAATTCGGGCGCGGTTTCCGTCCCTGAACCTGCTAGCGTGGTAGGCTTGGCGATCGCTGTAGGCTTAGGCGGACTGTTCACCCGAAAGCAGCAAGGGCCAAAATAGATTCCAGGCTGGCACCAAATCTAACCGTACAAAGATGAGTTAGCACAGCAATAAGCGGCAAACCTTTCTCACTAAGGCTCTGCCGCTTATCCCTCATCCCTCATCCCTCATCCCTCATCCCTCCCACTACATTCAGCTTCCCAAAACTTTGTTAACTCTCAGCAAATTTTCTGCGATGAAATTGTAAGTTTCCTCAGATCGCTTTTGCGATCGATTCATACATTCAGCCAGCAGTCTTGTCGTGTTGTAGTAATTAATCAACAGCGCCTTCTCCTCCTCATCAAAATTCCAGTCAGATCGCAACTTGAGACGTACCCGCATCAGTTCTCGTAAGCGTTGCTGCCAATAGGGACGACACGACTCCCACCAAACAAACTTATTTTGGTAGTTAGCCTGCTGCTGCTGAATTTGAAACAGCATTTCTTCCACAGAGTAAGCTACCTGTGCATCACCATCTCTCGCTTCATCTTGAATTCTCTTTAATGCGCTCAAAAAGATATCACATTGAATATCGTCGGCATGGAGTGCCCGATAAAACAGCACATGAAAATTGAGTTGATGACTAGAAATGGCGCTAGTCGCCACGAAATAATCCGGAAACTCTAGGGATTTCCTCGACATTTGATTGATCTTGGCGGCTGGACCAGGATCTTCAAGCGTAAACACAAAATACCAGGCACGCAGCAACGTCTGCTTATACAAATGTTCTGTGCTTACTTCGTGAGCAACTTCCTCGACAAAATTATTCAACCACTCCAAAAAACTATGAATCTTTTGATGGGCTTCTACCAACTGGTCAAGTACCTGCTTGATATCCAACAGAAACCGATCGATATCTGGCTGATCAAGCAGCTCAGCGATTAGCTCAAATACAAAACGCCAGCGATGCTCCATCACGTGCTGGTAAATCTTGTCCTTATCTTTGGAGCCTTGAGAAAATACTTTTTTGGTAACTAACCGACTTGCTGTTAAATACTCTTGAAACGTTAAATGTGAAAAAGAACAATAGTTTGAAGCCCTACTCACAATCAAACCATGCTGTAGCTCAATAGCATCCAAAACGCTCTTCGTCGGGATTCGTAAACGCTCTAACTTGTAAGTGTGATGGAAGAAATCTTCAATGATTAACTCAACATCCCGTCGCCAAAACAGAATCTTCTGCTGAATAAAAAACTTAGTGGCAATTCGACTGAGCAAAGCTTCCTTTTCCCTGGTTTTCAAATATCGATAGGGGTTATTTCGCGCAATATTGCGGAAGTCATCCCATTCTGATAAAAGAATCTCAAAACCTCTGCGATAGAGGTCTGAGCGGCTACGGGGAAACTGTCCATCTGCTTCAAACACCCTGCAAAGCAGAGTTAACAGTAGCGGCGTGCGGGCCAGTTCAGCAAGTGCAACACTGCTGCTCAGGCGATCCATAAACTGCTTGCCTCTGTCCTGCTTGAGAATTGCCTGAAACCATTTCTGGGCGAAGTCAGCAATCTGGGAACGCTTAAAGTCAGCAATTAAAACTTGCTCAAAACGAGGTAGCTGGAGACGTAGAGGAGGTCTGCAACTAAACACATACCGACACCGATGAAACCGTCTAGTAAATTCCTGAATTTGCCTCTGAACGCGATTGCGATCCGTTTCCTGGACTTCATCCAGCCCGTCAATTAATAGAAAGATACGTCCACTGGTTAATAGCTGGTCTGCTACGGCGATCGGATTGGGAACCTGGCACCAGGTAAAATATTGCTCAATATAAGCCTGTAAACTAGGACGGTTTTCTGCTTCCGCAACATCCTTAAACGAGAGGAAAACCGGAACCAGATTGGGAAAAAGGGCACCTTCACAGCAACGAGTCGCCAACCACTGCAAATAGACGGTTTTGCCAGAGCCAGGTTTACCAAAAACCAGCAATCGCTCGTAATTTTGGGCTACCTGCTCACCCGAAAGCCGTTGGCTATTTGGCACCCGAAACCCAAATCGGTCAAAGTTGTCTACATCTATCTCCCCTTGCAGGCTCTCTTCATCAACAATATTGTCATCTTCTGAATGGTGCTGCCGCAGCAGGTCGATATTGACATAAATCTCGTTGATGCTAATATCAGTCTTTAACACAAAAAGCTGCATCGCCGCACAGTCATGCTGAAGGCGTGATCGAGTGCAAGCCCGGATTTCTTCAACGACACGATCTATACCAGTAGCCCCTCTTCTTCCAGGTACTGATTTTGAGGTGGGATAGGTTGATGGGTCTTCGCCAACCTCCCTCCAGTCCAGATCAAGGGCAGTACAAATTCCTTCAAACGTGCCAAAGGCCAAATTTTCCCTTTGAAAGAAACGAATCACCGTCGAGCGATTAACGCCCGCATTTTGGGCAAGTTTGGCTTTCTTCCCTTCAAACTGATCTTCTAAGGACAGGTGAGCTTTCCTGTAACCTTCGAGTGTTAATCGTAGATGGCTAGTTGACATTGGGATAATAGGGGCAATGCACCGGAAGAGTTAATCGTAGATGACTAGTTGACATTGGGATAATAAGGGCAATGCACCGGGAACTTCGATCAGGAAAATTATAGCCATACAGAAAAGAAATGAACCTATGCGGTGACCGCTTATACCTGTTTTTTCTGTTTTACCGAACTCTCTCTCTTAAAGTAGACTGAAATCTGATGAATTACCGGATTTTCCCCCAGGAAGATGGAAGACTTGAGCTAGTAAGATCATTAGTATAAATAATTATAAATTTTCTAGCTCACGCCATGGTGAAAGGGCTCTGCGTAACTACTAAAACAGAAAACTTCAAGCACTGCCTGCAACTTGTTACTGAAGCTGCTTTGTCAAACGATCAGGTCAGTACTGCCAATCGCTGTATCGGCACTCTGTATCAGGGGATGCTGTGGGCAAATGATCTGTTAGTACCCAGTGCTTCTTTGTCAGTGATTGATGACGAGTGCATTTTTGGGGTATTCCGTAAAGTACTTTGCACAACTGCTCTTCCAGGGAAGAATCCTCACATCCTGGATTCTTTTCTCGCTACAGGCTCACGGGATGACAAAAGTGATGGCTATCACAGCTTTAATCACGCTGAAGCGGTTATTCTTTTTGACAGAGAAGCCTCCAAGCTTTATTCGTCACTGGGAAGCTTCCAGTTGCGTCGATGGTGCGTGGTTCCTGCTATCATTCATATTCTCAGTTACTATGCAGGGTACAATACGCTTTCAATCCAGTTTCATCTTGATCGACTAACCGCAGTTGAGGCTTTAAATGATTACCTCAAGCGGAACTACCCTCAGGATCTAGAGGTTTTTTATTCGCCTAATTCTCCTCTTAATCTGGAACTTATGCAGGATTTGTCCACACCTCATCTGCAAGAGTTAGCAGGGTTGTTGAAAGCTGTCTGAGTAGCGATTCTCCTCCTAGCGGTCAGCCTTTAACCATTCACTGCATCCTTTTATAAAGTTTTCGTAAAGAATGACTGTTGCTGCAACACTACAACACTAGTCTCCAACAGCCGTTTCTTATAAATAAATCAAGTCAAAAGCAAAGGTAACTTGCTCCTATTTTCCTAAAGGGAAAAGGCTGATACCGATTCTTTATAAAACTGCCTTTAGCAAGGTTAGCTCCCTTGTTCTGAGTAGCTTTGTGGAGAATTGGTGTTCAGTTAAAAGAGGCTCAGACCTGAGCAACTCGACTCCACCTGCTTTGAAACATGGTCCTTCAGAATCTGGAGAAAGTTGTGTGTTCAAGTACAAGGGTATTGAAGCAAAAGAAGTTTCTGGATCGTCTGCCATTCTTTATTGCTTAGCCCAACAAAGCGCCATAGCAAGACACGTCAAGCAAGTAGGGGGAAACTTTACCAGCGAAATTCACATTTCTATCTTTTCGGGAAACTATTTTGCTCCCATTCCTGCTGAAGTAGCAAAGTTGAGTGTTTTGTGGGTTCTGTTAGTAGTGGTCACATTTTCTGCGCCTGGTGTCATTGCTTCATGGCTTACCTACTTAAACTCGCTCAACATCTTCTGTAGTGATAACTGTAGCGCTCCAGAATCGGGTTTTACATCGACTCCATCTGAAGCAGATGCTTCTCCACCCTGGTCTTCTAGAACACAGCATGGGAAGCATTCGGACTCAGAGGGTGGGCGATCGCCTGATTCAAAGTTCTCAACGTCATTGGAGTTTGAAGCATCATGCTCCTCTGACTTGAGTTCGATAGGGTTGATTGAGAGCGCTTGCCTGTACTCTACACTTTCTCCAATGCTTTGCCAGTCCAGTTCCACTTATGGCATTTCTAACTCAACCATTGCTCAAGGTTTTGCAATCTCTGGAATCAAGCTGATAAACGGCTTAGATTTACCTCAACTGGCTCAGCCAATGCCTCCACCCCTTGAAGGAGTAACACCTTTGGCAGAGCCGGAAGAGGGCGAAAATTCGTCTGAAGCCCATTCCTCAACTTCTCTAAGTTCAGGCATTCAAGCTTTTGTTCCAACGGTTCAACCTGGAATGACTAGCTTGATGGGCAATTCTCAGACTGATGCAGTTCAGGGTGTGGATGAACGGCTCAGCCCTATTGGGCTTCTGGTATTCAGCTTATTGACTCTGTTCTTGCTGCGGCGAGAGAAGCGTCCTTTTAGTCAAGGCATTAGTCAAGGCAAGAAAGTTCAGCTACGTGTGTTTTAACCAAAGGTCAGTGAGGGAGTGATAGCTATGTTGAATCAGCACAATTCTTCTAATAAGGGCACTTCGTTTCAGGTTGGAGGGAATTTGTCTCAGTATCGTCAGACCAGTTTTTTTTCTGGCAACACGATCTCGGTGGTTTTTATTGGAATTGCGATCGCCAGTGCAGCATGGGCAGTTCTAAATCTGGAGTTAAAGGTTGGTGACATCGGAATCTCGATTCAACTGAAGGATCAGGGTATTGAGGAGACTCGAGCAGAATAATGTAGCAGCCTGAGCTAATGGCACTAACTTAAGGGACAAGATCTGCGACTTCTCGGAGAAGTCGCAGATCTGAGCGCTCGTTTTTTACCTAAGCGTGTAGCTTCAATGAAACAGTTTTAGGCATCATCTAGGGCCGCGATGCCGGGAAGCTCTTTGCCCTCTAGCAGTTCCAGACTGGCCCCGCCGCCAGTGGAAATGTGGCTCATTTGGTCAGCTACGCCGACTTTTTCGACTGCTGCAACGGAGTCGCCGCCGCCGATGATCGTGGTGACTCCTTGCTTGGTCAAACCTGCTAACGTGTGGGCGATCGCCTCCGTTCCCTTGGCAAACTGGTCAAACTCAAACACACCCATTGGGCCATTCCAGATGACACTCTTGCACTGAGTCAGCGCATCCTGAAAGACTTTTATTGAGTCGGGGCCGATGTCTAGACCCATCCAGCCATCTGGAATATTTTCGACGCTAACGGTTTGGGCGTTGGCATCGGCCGCAAAGTTATCAGCAACGACTACATCAGTGGGCAATAGCAGGTCTACGCCCCGTTCTTTTGCCTTGACTTCCAGAGTTTTAGCCAGTTCTAGCTTGTCTTCTTCGACCAGAGACTTGCCGACATTTAGCCCTCGTGCCTTGTAGAAGGTGAAGATCATGCCGCCACCAATCAGCAGCTTGTCTACCTTTTCGAGCAGCGTTTCGATTACGCCAATTTTGCTGGAAACTTTGGAACCGCCGATAATTGCTGCTAAAGGCTTCTTAGGATTTTCAATGGCATTCTGCAAATATTCCAGTTCCTTTTCAATCAGGAATCCGGCGACGGAGGGCTTCAGGTAGTGGGTTACGCCTTCGGTGGAAGCATGGGCGCGGTGGGCCGTGCCAAAGGCATCGTTGACGTAGAGATCAGCCACAGATGCTAGCTGTTTAGCAAATTCGGGATCATTTGCTTCTTCTTCTGCATGAAAGCGGACGTTCTCTAGCAGCACGACCTGTCCGGGCTGCATAGCGGCAACGGTGCTGGCAACCGCTTCACCAATGCAGTCGTTGCACTGGGTCACGGTTTGACCGAGTAGCTGAGAGAGGCGATCGCTAACTGGAGTCAGCCTCATGCTCTCTACCACCTTGCCCTTAGGACGACCAAAGTGGCTGGTCAAAATCACCTTTGCCTGCTTTGAGATCAAGTCTTGAATCGTTGGCAGAGCCGCCCGAATGCGCGTGTCATCCGTGATGTTGCCCTGATCGTCCAACGGTACATTAAAATCGGCTCTGACCAGGACTCGCTTGCCCGACAAATCAGATGCCGACAGGTTTGCTACAGTTTTCTTTGACACCGCAAGAACCCCCTTAATGAGTTTTTATACCTACTAACTAGATTAGCGGTTAACAGTCAGCAGTTCACACTCAATCTTCTTTTTGTCTAAGCTTTTTGAGCCTGAGCTTTCAGTCGTTAGCTTTTTCTAAAAGATCTAGTATTTGGTTCGTAACTCCTTCACACTAGAGGTGCAGGAATCGGCGGATCACTAGATTGCTCCAGCTTTGTTGCTGACAGCTAGCAAGTCGCTAGCGGCTAAAAGCAAATTGCTAACTGCTCTCTACGCCGTCCACATTTTACCGGAGTCTGCACCCCCAGAGAGGTATGACCATGTTTAAGACGGTTTTATTTCCAATCGATCAAACCCGCGAATCGCGTCAGGCGGCTGAAGTGGTCGCCAATGTTGTAAAAACCTATAGCAGTCGGCTAATTATTCTATCTGTAGTCGAAATTCCTGAGGAAGGAGCGGCAACGAACCCAGAGATGACTTCGGCGGAGGCGATCGCCAAACTGCTAGAAGATGCCAAAAACCTATTTCAATCTGAGGGAATTGATTCTGAAACGATGGAGCGTCAGGGCAAACCCGCCTTCACCATCTGCGATGTCGCTGACGAAATCGAGTCCGATCTGATCATCATGGGCTGTCGGGGCATCGGTCTGACCGAGGAAGGCGTAACCGACAGTGTCAGCAACCGGGTGATCAACTTGGCACCCTGTCCCGTGCTAGTTGTTCCATAAATGAATATCATCATAGGGGCGAACGGCTGTTCGCCCCTAACAGTTCACGTTAGGCATGATAGGGGTTATGACTTCACCTGCAATCCAGTGGTATCCAGGGCACATCGCCAAAGCTGAAAAGGCGTTGATGGAACAACTCAAACGAGTTGATGTAGTGCTGGAAGTGCGGGATGCACGAATTCCGCTGACGACGCGCCACCCCCAAACTGTCCAGTGGATTGGCAATAAGGAAAAAGTACTGGTGCTGAATCGGGTAGACATGATTCCAACTGTTGCCCAGCAAAGGTGGACAAGCTGGTTTCAACAGCAGGGAGAACAGCCCTATTTCACCAATGCTCAGCACGGCAAAGGAATTGCGGCCGTATCGCAGGCCGCACAGGCAGCAGGCGAAAAAATGAACCAGCGGCGGCGCGATCGCGGAATGCTGCCCCGACCCGTTCGTGCAGTCGTCATCGGTTTTCCTAATGTGGGCAAGTCTGCTCTGATTAACCGTTTGCTCAACAAACGAGTCGTTGAGAGTGCCCGTCGCCCCGGTGTCACCCGCCAACTTCGCTGGATTCGCATTTCTGAGCAGCTTGACCTGCTCGACGCGCCCGGTGTGTTGCCCTCGTTGCTAAAGGATCAGGAAGCAGCGCTGAAGCTGGCGATCTGTGACGACATTGGCGAGGCAGCCTATGACAATCAGCGAGTTGCCGCAGCGCTAATCGATTTGCTGAAGCACCTGCAAGCCAAAATACCTGAGGCAATACCAGGAAACCCGCTGGAGGAACGCTACAGCCTTGACTCCGCTCACCTGACCGGGGAGAGTTATCTTGCAGCACTAGCCGATTCTCGCCATCAGGGGGATATAGAACGCACAGCGCGACAACTGCTGAATGATTTTCGCAAAGGAATATTGGGGGCGATCGCTCTAGAGATGCCTCTTTGAAACGCTGTCTGTTTGTAAACTGTGCTTGTTTATATTGTATATTTTCAACACTGATCATCTCAATGTTTTAGTTCAACCAATTGCGTTAGAAAGTATGTGATGGAGGCTTTGCCTTCAATTCACTATTACTAGGCAAAGTCTGAAAACGAGGGAGAGATTTAAGTAAGCCCTAAAGCCTGAAAAAACACCTTGAGAACGTGTAGATAAAAGTTACTTTCTTGTTCCCGAAATAGAGAGAAGGACTGGTTGGGTGCGCCAAAGAAAGGACGGAGTGACCAGCCAAGCTGACTGCCGACGAAGCCGTAGAGGATTAGCCAGCCTCGCATAATGGACGTGTGGTGAGGGCTGAGTTCGGGGTCAAAAGTGGCGATCGCCGCCATGCCTTTGTAAAAGAAGCTGATACCTAAAAAACCAGTAAAGGCAAAGATGAGGACATTAATCAATTTGAAGAACACATAGTCGTTAATTGAAAGGTGAAAGAACAGCGTAATTGGCGCAAAGGCACACAGCATGACACTAATGACCGAAGTTGCGGCTAACAGGAGTGCCAGATATTGCCCAAAGGTGCGGCTTGAACCGGAAATCACGTCAAAAAAGTAGAGCGTAGGCAGACAAATGAGTAATGTGATCAGATACAGCGCAGGAAGCTTGATTGCAGAGGCGATCGCCTGCTCCCAACTGCTCGATAAACCGATGATGATGCCATAAAACGCCAAAAACACAGTGCTGCAAACCATCATGGCGAGTACTTTTTGGTTAATTTTGATGCCTTTGTATACTTCGTCCAGGAAGGTTTGGCGATCGCGCAAAAATTGCATTAGCAGGGCAAAGTAGTTCATGGTTTTTCCTCAGTGAGCGATCGCGCTTAGAATGATACAGAGCGACATAGAGCGATCGAATATGGACTCACTGTTCTGTCGGAAGACAGCCCATTTTTTTGGCAGTCAGGGGAATTCTTCATCGAAACTTCACAAGCAAGCCCTGTGCCAACAAGGGGCGATTAATCTCTGTAGATTTACTAAACTGGACAGTGCGAAGTTCTTCTCCTAATGGAGTGCAGTGGATAAGAAAGGACATTCCAGTCCCAAAGCGGGCGGAATGTCAGAAACTGGCTGAATAACTACAAACAGCCAAGTCCATTATGAAAC
>JAAUTN010000025.1 GCA_012031415.1 Leptolyngbyaceae cyanobacterium SM1_4_3
CATGCACCCCTACGCAATTCATATCCAAAGTCAACTGTAGGATGTACTGGTGCGTTACGACTTCGCCCATCCTACGCACAGCGCACCCCCCCCAAGCTTAAGATCTGCGACTTCTCGAAGAAATCGCAGATCTTGTTGACTGTTTTTTATCTCCTAGTTTCCAACCAGCCACTTCTGACCATTGAGCCGTTGAGCCGTGTAAAGCACTAGCAAGTCTAAGCTGACTCTGCGCTCGTCAATCATGAATGACTCCAGGGTGCTTGGCTTGCCGCCGTTGTCAGCATAGGTAAAGACCTTTGAACCCTGAATGTCTTCCTTGAGGAAACCAATATTAAACTGACGCTTACCGCTTTTCCAATGACCGATTACCTGCCAGCATTCAGGGTTTTCGTCCAAGCCGCTAATCGGCAGCTTTTGCCTTTCAAACTTCAGGTCTAGATCTGCAATGCCCTGCTTTGCCAGGTTTTCCTTTAGGGTTGGCAGAAAATGCTGGTTGATAAATTCGGCAAAAGGCTTATCTTCTAGAGCGGGAGGCTTTTCCTTCTTAGCCTTAGCAGCAGGTTGGGCATCGCCATCCGTCGCCTTTTCCTTTGCTGCTTTTGCCGCCGCAGCTTTGGCTTTTCTTTCTTCAGGAGAGGGTTTGTCTCCATCTGTAGCAGCGGGCTTTTCACCTGCGGGTGCTTGCGCTTGCGCGTCTTCTGGAGTTGGCTTGCGCTCTGGCCCAGTTGGGTCTTCGTCAGGCTTGTTTGCAGAAGGCAGCGGAGTTGCTTCTGGCTCATCTGAACTGGGTGCGTTGTCTTCTGACACTTCGGGAGTGTGAGCAGTGCCAGCCGCAGGGTTTGCAACTTCTTCTCGTTGAGCCGCTTCAGACACCGCTGGCTTTTCGGCTGCATCGGTCACGGCTTCATTCCCATCGGCGGGAAGGTCGGCGGGTTTTGCCTCGGAATTTTCCCCAGAGTTTGATTTAGCTTCTTCTGCCATTGTGAGGTGAGTCCTTACGTGAATCTCGACGGCTTAGCTTCTGATGCCTGTATGCCTTCATACGTTCTCATCTTAATGAATAGTGGCTTTGTTGCTCAACTTGCTGCGGACGAAAATTCTAATAGCAGCTATAGCTGTTGCCCCAGGTGTAGAAGGGATGCACCCTCGCCATATTTGCCAAAACTATAGAATCGGTTGTGACGAGAACACGACAGACCAGATAATATAGTTAAGGCTTGACTAACAAAATAATCAGGCACCTGGAGAGGTGGCAGAGCGGTTGAATGCGGCAGACTCGAAATCTGTTTAAGGGAAACCTTACGGGGGTTCGAATCCCCCCCTCTCCGTTGAGAAATCAGAAGCGAGAAGCAGGTTAAGGGCTATCAAAATCAGTTTAATCTAGGCTTAATCAGAAGAAATGATTTGCCTCGTAGAACCTGGATGCAGATGGGAGCTACAGCACGGATTTAAGTTTTCTTGGGCTTAACTTGAATCTGTTGTGAATTTCTCTTCATCATGGTTATTAGGTGAATCTGAATCAATCTGAGTCTTGAACTGTTTTACTTAGAACCTTATGCCGCTGTCTCGTGTCCTCAGTGCTATTGTTGCGATCGCCCTTGCTCTGGGGATGATTGTCTTGGGGGGATGGTACTTCACCCTCGGTTTCGGCATCATCATCTATCTGGGGCAACTGGAATATTTTCAGCTTGTTCGCGCAAAGGGAATTGCTCCAGCCGCAAAGACGACTTTGGTAGTCAGTCAGGCACTTTTGATTATTTCAACGGTTTATCCTACTACGCTAGCTGACGCAGTTTTGCCCGTCGCGGGAACTTTTATCTGCTTCTACTTGCTGTTTCAGCCCAAGCTTGCCACGATCGCCGATATTTCCGCTTCAATTTTGGGATTGTTCTATGGCGGCTACTTGCCAAGCTACTGGGTGAGGTTGCGATCGCTCGGCAATGCCGCAGTCAGCAACTTACCTCTAGGTGGCTACTTTCCCACCTCCCTCGAAAGCCTGCGCGATCTTCCCATTGGGCTAACGACAACTTTACTAGCCTTTGGCTGCATCTGGGCGGCAGACATCGGCGCTTATGTCTTTGGCAAGCTGTTTGGCAAGACTCGGCTCTCTGATATCAGTCCCAAGAAAACGGTTGAAGGAGCCGTGTTTGGGGTAGCAGGCAGCGTTGGTGTCGCAATCGTAGGGGCGTGGTATCTCGGCTGGACGGGATGGCCACTCTCCGGCATGGCGTTAGGTTTACTGATTGGCATTGCCAGCTTGCTCGGCGACCTAACCGAATCGATGATGAAGCGAGATGCTGGAGTGAAAGATTCGGGGCAGTTGATCCCCGGTCACGGCGGCATTCTTGACCGAGCAGACAGCTACGTTTTCACGGCTCCGCTAGTTTACTATTTCGTCACTCTGCTGCTACCGCTGCTGCCTAATTGAAGGATTACGAGGATATTTGAAAAGTCTAATCTGTAACCCAAAAAACCGTAGGGGCGCGGCATTCGGCAGGTAGATCCTGGAATAAACCGAAAATCCTTGCCCGAATGCCACGCCTTTACAGGGGACATTCGCTACGTTTCAAACACCCTCTTAAGGAATCACATTGATTTTGCCCTGACAAAAAAGCTGTCCTGACTCCAAAGTCAACGTTTGAATATCGACTTCTGATCCCAGGTCAATCAAAAAACCATGCAGATCGGTTAGGGGTAATCCTCGCTTTGCCTGAGCGTGAGGCAGCCATTGAGGATGAGTCATCTGCAACTCATGTCCGCTGACTAGCTGTAGTCCCGTGCGAATCACCAAAAGCGTTGTTTCACCGCTGACCGAAACTAGGTTTGCGCTTAACGTCAGCTGATCTGCGCCAATTAAAATCTTGAGGTTTTGCAGATTTAAGGATTGCTCTTCGCCGTTCTCCGCTAAGCCTGTAGCATCACTCGATCGCAGCAAATTCACCACAAACTCAGTCACAGCATTTGCCAACAGCGGAGCCTGCAAGGAAGCGTTTAGCTCTGCCTCTCGCAGCAACAGTTCACCCCAAACGGGTACCACTTCTAAGAGTCGTAGTGGCTTTCCTTTAATCACCTGCCCCAAGTTGACTCGAATGCCCGATCCCGTCAGGTCAATGCGGCTAAGGTGTAGCCCCTGATAAATTACACCCTGAGCCGAGATCAAGACTTGAGGAATGTGTCCGGTGAGCAATTGGCGATCGCCTCCCTCAATCTCAATCTCTAGCTGATCGACCTTCTCGACTTGCGATCGCAGCCATAGTCCCACGGCTGGAGATAGGAAGCTGCCAATAATTCGACTCTGCTTAGCTGGAGCCGAGTTTTTATCTTGCTCTAAAGGCAATGGCGTTGTCTCCTAAGCAGCTTAAATTCAATCAAAGCCAACTCAAATAATGAAAAGGCTATCCCAACTGGACTGAGAGCAGCTTACAGCACAGGATGTTCTTCCGTATACAGACCTGGAAATCTTAAATCAGTTGTCAGAGGAGTAGATCAAATCTCTACAAGAGTGTCTTACAAAAAAGTAATTAAACCGTAACTTAAGCTGATCCCACTCTCGATCCCCATGAAGAACAAATGTCACCAAATTTTGACATAACGATCCCGCTTGTGCTTATAAAACCGTTAACCTCCCAAGAATCAAGTTTCTGCCCCCCTTGATCTCCTCCTTAATTTTTTGCAATATAAACCCAACGGCTGATCCCCATGATCCCAAAAAAAACCTGTCTTATCCTCTTGAGACTTAAAGCCTGATACCTGCTTGGACTAGAAACTCATCCACACAAAGGGTGAGTCGCTGTCCAAGCGGAATCACTCAGAGCAAATCGACCCGACATAGAAACTACCGGAGATTGAATCATGGCAAATGAACGCCTACCCCTAGAGGAAATGACGCTAAGACAGCTTCGCAAGATTGCCAGCGAATATGGCATATCTCGTTACAGTCGGATGCGTAAAGAGCAGTTGTTGACCTCAATTCAGGAAGCTCAGAGAGCAAAGTACCCGCCCAGTTCACCCCGCACTTTGGAGGCACAGGAAGAAGTGGAAGCAGCAAAATTTGATGTCGGACAGACCGATCGCACAGGTGGTTTACTAGCAGTCGTAGATGAGGGGCTTGCTGACCTCCCTGAAGGCTATGGCGAGAGCCGGATTGTGCTGATGCCTCGTGATCCCCAGTGGGCTTATACCTATTGGGATGTGCCGAATGGTCACAAGGAAGACCTACGTCGGCAGGGTGGATATCGGCTAGCGTTGCGCTTTTACGACGTGACCGACATCAATTTAGACTATCAAAGACCCCACAGCCTTCAGCAGTATGAGTGCGACGAACTGGCGCGGGAATGGTATTTGCCTATCCCTGTGAGCGATCGCGACTACATGGTTGAGATTGGCTACATTGCTGGCGATGGTCGCTGGCTCGTCCTGGCTCGTTCAGCCCTCGTGCGGATTCCGCCTGTCTATCCCTCCGATTGGATCGATGATCAATTTATCACCGTGTCTTGGGAAGAAGATTTGCGCGGCAAAAAAATTGTCGAATTGGTTCCTCCCAGCAAGCAAGTTGCAGCAACGGCGGCTGGGGCAACGAGTACTGACAATGCCCTTTACAATGAGATTTTCGGCATGGCTCAATCTGCCGAAGCTCAGCGAGTCGCCGGATCGCTGTTTGGCTCAATGCAGCAGGTGCCTGAGCAGGCAGTTAGTTCTTACGTCTTCCCGTCTGGCGTTGGTATGTGGGCAGTTCCTACCATGTCAGGGCTATCCATGTCGGGAGTTGGTATGTCTGGGGTTGGTTTCTCGGCTTCCGCTCCTCCGATTCGCCCGCGTCAGTTTTGGCTGGTTGCTGATGCCGAACTGATTGTCTACGGTGCAACGGAGCCTGACGCAACAGTAACGATTGGCGGTCGCCCAATCAAGCTCAACCCCGATGGCACTTTCCGTTTCCAAATGTCCTTCCAGGATGGGCTGATTGACTACCCGATTATGGCGGTTGCCGCTGACGGTGAGCAGACCCGCTCAGTTCACATGAAGTTTACTCGCGAAACCCCAGAGCGCAACACCAATACTAAAGCAGAGGCCGTTCAGGAATGGTTGGTGTAAGTCTGTTTAGCTAGTCTAGAGCAATAAAGGGTGGGAGTGCGCCTCTCACCCGTTGCTTCATGCCCTAGCACTCTTTCCCTTTGGTTCTGCCTGTATGATTACAGCTATATAAGATGAAGAAGCAGGGTAAGGATAAGGTGGATGACTCCCCAAGAAATCACCGATACTCTAAAAGCTCTATTTGGCAATGCTGTTGAGGCATCTGAGCCTGAATCTTGGCAGGTGGAGGCAGACAATGTTCGGTTGCTAGTGTTGCTGTCTGAAGATCAGTCGTGGTTGCGATCGCTCGTCTCGATTGCCCCCGCTCAAGAAGCGCTTCCCTACCTGGAGCAATTGCTTGAAACCAACTTTGACGAAACGCAGGAGACGCGTTACGCTCTGTACCAAAATGTACTTTGGGGAGTTTTTCAGCATAACCGAGCAAGTTTAACGCCAGAGGACTTTAAAGCAGCGATCGCCCGATTACTGGCACTTCAGCAACAAGGTTTGTCAGTCAGCTTCAGCCGATTGGCCGAAACTCAAATTCGCCAGATTATCCAGGTAGCCAAACTTCAAGGACAATCGCTGGAGGCAACCTTACAAACACTAGATAGGTTTTATCAAGAAGGTGTGATGGGAGAAATTGACCAGGATGCATCCCAGCGAGAACAAGTCTTAGCAGCTTGGCGATATCAACTAGAACGTCTTTGGAACGAAGAAATTTGAAAGTACAAAGCTATTAAGTTCATTGTAATCAGATCCGGCTATTCAAACCTGGTAAATTACACTATGTGTTTCTTTTTAGGAAGCAAAATCGTTTTAAGCGTCTGATAATATCTCAGCCTGATTGCTCAATCACATCAGCCAACTTGCACATTTATTTGATTCACCTGTAAATTAGGGTGAAGGCATAATACTTGAGATCGAGTTATGGAGAAACGCATTCTTTTCATAGAAGATAACGATGATCATCGTTTCTTGACTCAGGATATGCTTGAACATTATGGATACACCGTATCCAGTTCACCGAGCGGAGCAAACTTCCTGCAACTGATTGCAAACTTTAAACCGCACGTCATTCTACTCGACCTCAAGCTGCCTGACAAAGATGGATTTACATTACTGGAAGAGCTACTTCATTCGGGATGGCAAAACATTCCGGTAATTGTAGTTTCTGCCTTTACATTCCGCCGAGAGAAAATGAGAGCCTTGCATTTAGGGGCGCGTCGCTATTTAACTAAGCCAGTAAATTTGAACACGCTAACTCAAGCAATTGATGCGGAAATTGCTAGCTCTAAGCCTGACCTTCATCTTGTTGCTGGCTTTCTTGGCGACTAATGAATTCGTCAACTACTTCATTCATTCTTGAGTAGTCTGCGGAGATGAGCGAAATTAACTCCTCAAATTGTGAGGTTAAATCTGCGAGAGTTTGAAGATGATTGCCTAAGTCATTTTGTGATTCTAAATAGGCTTCTCTGAATTCTTGTGGAGTCATTGCTGAATATCTAGGTAGTCCGTTACATCTACAATTCTCTGTACAACTGTTCTAAAACTAATCGGCTGAATTGCTTAACTCCTACTCCCAAAATGATGTAGAGCGTTGATCATTTTTTCTACTTTCAAGAAGTTTGTGTAAAGTTTGCGATCGCCCCTGTATCTGCTGATGTTTGCTCTCCTAAGAAAATACATCATTCTGGATTGGGTAATGGATTAATTTATAGACTGTCGATGACATTCGCTAGCAGTAGCTAGTAATTGTTTTTCATCTGCCCTATTTTCTCAACGCTTGCTGAGCAATTTGAGTTACTTGCTCCATCTCTGCCAGTGTAGGGGCTGCCGCTGAACTGTCCATTTGCAGCCACAGCAAATATTCAATATTGCCAGCCGGACCTAGCAACGGCGACCAGGTTAACCCACCGTATTGCCAGCCTAAATTTTGGGCTGACTCTAGGACTTGGGCGATCGCCCCTGCCTGATCCTGTAAATCTCGCACTACACCTTTTTTTCCCACCTTTTCTCGCCCTACCTCAAACTGAGGTTTGACCAGCAGCACAACCTCCCTCGGAGCCTGGAGCAAATCCCACAGTGCAGGGAGAATTTTTGTTAGGGAAATAAACGAAACATCTGCAACACCCAGATTTGGGTAAGGCTGGTCGGGAGGATAAAGATCTTCGGGTTTCAGGTTTCGCAGGTTTGTCCGCTCACGCAGCACCACACGCGCATCCTGACGCAAACTCCAGGCAACCTGTCCGTAGCCCACGTCTACGCCATACACCTGGTCTGCGCCCGCCTGAAGCAGGCAATCAGTAAAGCCTCCCGTAGAAATTCCTGCATCTAAACAAGTTCGCGCTGTCACCGAAATTTGGAAAACCTGGAGTGCTCTTGCCAGTTTCTCGCCGCCTCTAGAGACAAAGGGCGATCGCTGCTTCACCTGAATCTGAGCCGAAACCTCTATTTCAGTTCCGGGCTTATCTACAACTTGTTGATTGACCATCACTTCCCCCGCCCGAATCAAGCGCTGCGCCTGTTGTCGGGAGGTAGAGAGGTTCAGTTCTACTAGAAGAGTGTCAAGTCGCTGTTTAGCCAAGTTTGGGAATGAGGTAAGGGAAACTGAGATGATTTCACTCCTTATCTTAAGGGCGTTACAGGCGGGTAGTGACAGGGCGATCGCCAAATCGTTTGACCGCTAGATTTTAGAAATAGCCTTGCTCTACCCGGACTTGTAAAGGCGAACTGTCTGTCAGTGTCACTCAGATCATGACAGACCATATATTAAACAATTTAACGCCCCAGGCTGGACTCGAACCAGCGACCAACTGCTTAGAAGGCAGTTGCTCTATCCACTGAGCTACTGGAGCATTCCGGAGGTTCTAAGGCAATCAGGTTACTAAGGCTGCTTTCGCTAAGAGGCTGCAAGCGATCGCCTTGAGCAAATTTAGCAATCAAACTTTCCTGTATCAACTTCTAGAACCAATATATAGTATCAAAACAAACGTTATATTGGTTCAGCTAATACCTCATACCGCTATACCGTTTCTATGTAAAGCTGCATCTTTTGCAGCCTTAAAGAGAATTGGTATTGACAGCTTTCAGTTCAACAACAGATGTACACTGAAAACCAACTTAGATTTGTTTTAGGTGAGATAGTAAGGTTAGTTGAGGCGATCGCCCACCATCAGCCTAACCTGGATGGCACTTCCCATTTGGAGGGTTTGTCCGCATGAGTCCCGCATCTACCCCATGTTCCCAGTCTTGACAGGAGTAAATTGGCAGCGTCATGTTTATCCTAAAGAGGCAGGATGTTGAGATTTCAAGCGTTCAGCATCCCAAAAGGGATCAGCAAATTCCAATTCTGCAATATCAGGGGCAAACTTTTCGTCTGATTAGCGTCTTCAACGCCTCCCAGGAAGAGGAGGCTAAAGCCTTCTGGCGAGATTTGACCGATAACCGGGGTAAAGCCTGCGTCTTACTAGAGGAGCCTGAGCGCTACAGCGTGTGGGGCAAGGTGCGCCTGGAGCAGCTTGGAGTTGACCCTGACGCTCACGCAGATAGCGACGAGACTACGCCACATTTCATTCAAGCCTGTCTGCTGCTGTTACAGGCTATGTACATCGACATTGAAGACTTGCTGGGAGCCAGACAAGTCGGTTTATTTCAAAAAGAAATTACAGCGGTTTTTCAGCAGGGGCGCTTCCCTCAAACCGAATCTCCTGCCGCAATCAACCAACTCCTGACCATAGACCCGCTAGCCTCGCTACAGATTCCTTCCTGGCAAGAGCATCATCTAAATATTTTGCTGCGAGAACTGCACCGCATTGGTAAAGAGCATTTCGGCAATGCGACCTTCACAGAACGAGTTATGGATGCGCTAGAGGATATGCCCACCAAAGACCGAACGCAGTTTTTAGGCTGGATGAAACAATCTCCGAATGGGAAAGACTGGCTGTAGCTTGCTAGAAAAGGTTAAATGTTAAGTTTTGTAAGGTTAGACTATAGAAGGATACTTATCACCCCTATCGGATTTTTAGTTTCAAGTCTCTAGCTTCAAATTTATGTCCCCTTCCAACTCTCAGAAATCGATAGTTACAGCATCCCCTATGTCTTCTACACCCGCATGGCAGATTAAGCTGCTGTATGACGGCGAGTGTCCACTGTGCTTACGAGAAGTAAACTTTTTACGAAAGCGGGATGCGGGTCGCGGGCGGGTCGCATTTGTTGATATTGCGGCTGAAGACTACACCCCCATAGCCAACGGCGGCGTTGACTTTGAAACTGCAATGGGGCGAATTCATGCTGTGTTACCCGATGGCACGGTGATTAAAAACGTTGAGGTGTTTCGTCGCGTTTACGAAATTTTGGGAATGGGCTGGATCTATGCCATCACTAAACTGCCTATTGTTGGTCGCTTTGTCGATTGGCTGTATGAAATTTGGGCAGATCGACGGCTTGCTCTAACCGGACGACCAGACTTGGCTACCCTCATTGCCGATCGCCAAAAGCGACTTGAATGTGACACTCCCGATCGCTGTCGCTTGCCCAATAGCCCATAAGCTCGGCGCTCTAGTAACCTGAGCGGGCGATCGCCTTACCATAAACCTATACGAACCTATGCGCTTCTCAGGGTGTCGCAAATCTGGTGTGTCGCAAATTTATAGAGTGGGCGTTGCTCACTCTTCTCGGTCTGTAGCTTAGAGAGGACTAAAGCTTGAGCGATCGCTTAATCACAGAGCAGGCGTGGGATGCGCTTGAACATTCGATCATTTACTACCAGGGTCGTCCCGTTGGCACGATCGCTGCTTGCGATCCAGACATCTCAGCATTGAACTACGATCAGTGCTTCATTCGAGATTTTGTTTCCTCGGCACTAGTTTTTCTAATCAAGGGAAAGACCGAAATTGTTCGCAACTTCCTGGAAGAGACGCTGAAATTGCAGCCTAAAACAGGACAGCTTGACTGCTCAAAACCCAGTCGCGGACTGATGCCCGCCAGTTTCAAAATTGCTTCCCAAAACGGCAAAGAATACGTAAAAGCAGATTTTGGTAACCATGCGATCGGTCGAGTTGCGCCAGCAGATTCTTGTCTCTGGTGGATCGTCTTGCTCCGAGCCTACGTCATTGCCAGTCAGGATACGGATCTGGCTCACCGCATCGACTTTCAAGAAGGCATTCGCCTCAGCCTGGAGCTTTGCCTCGTGACCCGCTTTGATATGTACCCGATGGTACTGGTTCCCGATGGCGCAGGTATGATCGATCGCCGCATGGGGCTTTACGGACATCCTCTAGACATCCAGGCGCTATTCTATGCGGCTCTGCAAGCCAGCCTGGAACTTTTGCTGCCCAGCCCAGAAAATCAATACATGATTCAGGCAATCAAAACCCGTTTGCCTCCTTTGCTCAGGCAGCTTCGAGAAAATTACTGGCTCGATTCCGATCGCCTCAATGTAATCTACCGCTTCCAGGTCGAGGAATATGGAGAAGAAGCGCTCAACCAGTTCAACATCTACTCTGACTCTATTCCGTTTTATCGACTGGCAAAATGGTTGCCTGAAGCGGGCGGCTATCTAGCAGGCAACTTAGGACCTTCTCAGTTGGACTGTCGCTTCTTCTCTCTAGGAAATTTGCTAGCCGTTATCACTTCCCTGGTCAATGAGCAGCAGTCTCACAGAATTTTGAACTTGATTGAGTTGCGCTGGAGTGATTTAGTCAGCCATATGCCCATGAAACTCTGCTATCCGGCGCTAGAAGACACCGATTGGAAAATCGTCACGGGTGCTGATCCCAAAAATCGCCCCTGGTCTTACCACAATGGCGGAAGCTGGCCCGTGTTGCTGTGGATGCTGACGGCAGCGGCTAAAAAGATGGACAGAGGTGAGTTAGCTCACCATGCGATCGCCATTGCAGAACGCCGACTCATCCAAGACAACTGGCCCGAATACTACGACGGGCCAGACGGACGGCTCATCGGCAAAGAAGCCCGAAAATATCAAACCTGGACAATTGCAGGCTACCTGCTTGCTAAGGAACTGATTGCAGACCCAGAACACCTGAAACTAATCGTTTTTGACTCTATTGTACCTGCGTAAAAATTTTCCCCTTTAGTAAATCATTCCTTATGCAGAACACAGCAGAATATGGATGCGCCTACTGTGGGGAAACTAACCTCACTTTTGTTGACCTGAGTGCAGGCAGCCAACAATCCTACGTCGAAGACTGCCAGGTGTGCTGTCGCCCCAACATTCTCTACGTTCAGATTGACGAAGATACCCTGGATATTGAAATCGATAGTGAATACGAAGGATAAACCTGTATGCCGCTCATCATGCTTGCTCTTAGCTTAATTCTGGGATTACTGGTACTGGATGCGATAGCTTACCTCCCTATAAATTTGTTAGGTTTGTTTCAACCTTCAAAATGGCTAATCCTAAGTGTTGTTTTCATTGTCGCTGCGTGGTGCATTGGTGAATGAGGCAGCGTGAAAGGGCGCTTTTGCTAACTGTGCTAACTGTTCGCTAATCACATGACGCAACACCAACAGGCAGAATTAGAACTGAAGCGGTGCAACCAACTGCTTCAAGGCGTTGCGCGAGTTACCAACCAACTCCTAACCAGCACAAACTATCGGCTGGCAATTGATCAGGCTTTGCAGATTCTTGGGCAAGCTGCTGAGGTTGATCGAATCCGCATTTTTGAGAATCATCTTGTTCCTGGGCAGACTGTGTTGCATACTAGCCTTCGCTATGAGTGGACACGAGATTCTTCTCTTGCTCAGCTAGATAATCCAGCCTTACAAAACTTGCCTTACAAGGACTCCTGCTACTGGTACAACACGTTAAGTCAGGGCAGGACGATCGCCAGTCCGGTTAAAGACTTACCCTCTCCTGAGCAATCCATCCTCAAAACACAGGGAATTCTATCTGTTTTGGTGGTGCCAATTTTAGTCAACGGCGATTTTCATGGATTTATTGGATTAGATGATTGCCACTCTGAACGTCAGTGGTCTGAGGCAGAGGAATCAACATTACTAGCGCTGGCAGGCGGCATCGGCAGTATTTTAGAGCGCCGACGCGCCGAAGCAGAATTGCAGCGTCAAAGTCGGCGATCGCAACTTCTATCAGATACCACCCTTCGCATTCGACAGTCGCTCAACCTGGAAGAGATTTTGACCACCACAGTGGCAGAAGTCAGACGCTTTCTTCAGGCTGATCGCGTGCTGGTTTATCGGTTTGAGCCTGACTGGGTAGGTAAGATTGTCGTTGAGTCAGTAGAGTCGCCCTGGATAGCTGCATTAGGTTCAGTGGTGCAAGATACCTGCTTTAGAGATGGGCAAGGTGAGCAGTATCGTCGAGGACGGATTTGGGCAGCCGACGACATCCAGCGGGCAAACCTGACTCCCTGCCACTACGCTTTACTAGAACGCTTTCAGGTACGGGCAAATCTGGTAGTACCGATTCTTATAAGCCATCAGCTTTGGGGCTTGCTCATTGCTCATCAGTGTGGCGCTCCCCGCCATTGGCAAGAGTTTGAAGTGGAATTTTTAGGACAGCTTGCCAACCAGGTAGGAATTGCGATTGTTCAAGCGCGGTTGCTGACTCAAGAAGTTCAGCAGCGACAGCAACTTGCCCAGCAAAACTTGGCGCTAGAGCAGGCCCGCAAAGAAGCAGAGCAGGCTTCTCAAATGAAAAGTACGTTTCTGGCAACCGTCAGTCACGAAATTCGTACCCCCATGAACGCCGTTCTGGGTATGACGGGGCTGCTGCTAGATTCTTGTTTGAGTCCAGAGCAGCGAGATTTTGTAGAAACCATTCAAATGAGTGGGGATAGTTTGCTGATGTTAATCAACCAAATTCTCGATTTCTCTAAATTGGAAGCTGGAGAAATGGAGCTAGAAGTTTTAGATTTTGATTTGGCAAATTGTATTGAAGAAGTTGCTGAACTTTTAGCTGCTAAAGCACACGGAAAAGATGTTGAATTAGCGACGTTAATCTATCGCAATGTGCCGACCTACCTTCGCGGCGATGCTAACCGTTTGCGGCAAATTCTGACAAATTTAGTAAATAACGCAATTAAGTTTACAGATGTTGGAGAAGTTATTATTCAAGCTGCTTTAGTTACAGAAACATCCACTTCAGCAACTATTGTTTTCTCAGTAATTGACACAGGAATTGGAATTTCGCCGGAAGCTCAGGCAAGGCTGTTTCAACCATTTTCTCAGGTCGATGCTTCGACCACTCGTAAGTATGGAGGAACGGGATTAGGGTTAGCAATCTCTAAACAGCTTGTTGAACTGATGGGCGGACAGATTGGACTGGAAAGTACGTTGGGGCAAGGCTCAAAGTTTTGGGTTTCGCTCACGTTTGATAAGCAGGCTGTTCCTCCCTCCCTAGAAATTCAGGCACTAAGTGGGCTGAGGCTGCTGATTATTGACGATAATGCTACCTACCGTAGGATTTTGCGCTACCAGGCAATGGTTTGGGGAATGCAGGTCGCTGAGGCTGAGAATGGAGCGATCGCCTTGCAACAGTTGCAACAGGGTGCTATTTCTGGTGCCCCGTATGATCTGGCGCTTTTGGATATTCAAATGCCAGGAATAGACGGAGAATTGCTGGGTCAACAGATAAAAGCAGACTCTACCCTGACAGCAACCCAGTTGATCCTGATGATGACCTCTGTTAACCTGGCAAGCGGCGTTCATCGCGCTTTAGAATCAGGCTTCTCTAGCTATTTGGTAAAGCCTATCAAACAGTCACGACTTCTGGAATGTTTTCTGTCTCTCGCATCTGGCGGTTTTACCAGAGCAGAAGTTCCAGCGATAACCGTTCGGAAGGCATCGCCAGATAGCCCAACGTCTACCTCAGTTGGCGAGTCTAGCCTCAAAATTTTGCTAGTTGAGGACAATATTACCAATCAAAAGGTTACGCTAAAGCAACTTAATAGTTTGGGGTTTGAAGCAGATCTAGCCGCCAATGGTCAAGAAGCAGTAGAGGCGATCGCCCGGATTGACTACGATATTGTTTTAATGGACTGCCAAATGCCCATGCTAGACGGATATCAAGCAACTCGCCTGATTCGTCAAATGGAACAAGAAAAGCTGAAGCACCCAACCATAATTATCGCGGTGACAGCAAACGCGCTTCAAGAAGACCAGGAACGAGCGATCGCGGCTGGAATGGACGATTATTTGAGCAAACCTGTACGCAAGGATAGATTAGCTGCCATGCTAGATCGTTGGGGAAAAGCCATTCTGACCAACTCAGCCGCTTCGCAAACTCAGCCCACAGCGCCTGATGCAGATCGCGATGCCCTTAGCTCTCAACTCAACTGGAGACACCTGCACCAAATCTCTGATGGCAACCGCGAGTTTGAACTGGAACTGCTGCAAGTTTTTGTTGAAGATAGTCAGATTCACCTCGAAGCGTTGAAGAGGGCGATCGCCAATCGTGAGATTTGGGAAGTCGAACAAGCTGCCCATCACATTAAAGGAGCCAGCGCCAATGTGGGTGCCAAAATCATGCAAGCCGCTGCCGAGCAGCTAGAACAGCAGGCACGCCAAAATCAGATCCAGACCCCAGATCGCTTCCTGACAGAAATTGAGCAGTCTCTCAACCAAATTCAAGCCTTCGTTCAAGCCAAAATTTGAGCTACAGCAGTCCTAAGCTATGTGCGTGGCGCTACAGCCTTAGACTCAAAGCCAAAGTATTAAGCCTCCTCACCCTCAAGCTTCTTCACAATCAATAAACAATTGCGGCGATCGCCAGTTTGGGTATAGCTTAGTAAATCCGACATTTGCTGCATGAGCTTTAAGCCTCGTCCCCCTTCAGCATCCTGATCGATTTCCGGCGGCATCTCATCTAATTTTTGGCTTAAATCAAATCCCGCGCCAATATCCCAAATACGAATCTCTAATGCTTGATCAAACAGCGTAATTTCCATATCAATAGGTGTTTCTTCAGGACAGTTTTGATGAGCGTGACGTACCGCATTGGTAAAGCCTTCTGCTAATGCCAACTGACACTGTAACCAAACTGACGGCGGAATAATGGCACTGTTGAATTGGTCAAACCAGGATAAAACCTGAGTCAATTCACTAAGATCTGTATTAACTTGAAGATGCGCCTTCTTAAAGACTTTCAATTGAGAACACCTTGATATAGAACCTATGTGGAACTTGACGAAGCGGTGTTTCACAAGAACACAATTTTGCAAGATTAAACCTTGAAATTACAGTAGAGCGTTAGATATTAATACTGATTTATGGCACAAATATTAGTCATTGATGATGATCCAGTTATTAGATTAATTTTAAGAAAATCTCTTCAGGGCCAAGGACATATTGTTACAACGGTAGACAATGGTGAATCTGGGCTTGTGCAGGCAAAAGCTTTGCACCCAGCGCTAATTATTTGTGACTGGATGATGCCTGGAATTGATGGGTTAGAGGTCTGTCGCCAAGTCAAGGCAAACCTGGAACTTTCTACAACGTTTTTTATTCTACTAACGGCTCGTGGGGCAACGGCTGATCGCGTTCAGGGTTTGGATACAGGCGCAGATGATTTTCTCGCTAAACCGATTGAGCTAACCGAGCTACAGGCACGAGTCCGGGCTGGCCTACGGCTACACCAACTCACTCGTGACCTGCAAACCCAAAAGCAGCTTTTAGAAGCCGAATTAGCAGAGGCAGCCGAATATGTGCGATCGCTTCTTCCCGCTCCCCTAGATGGCAAAATTGCGATCGATGCCCGGTTTATTCCTTCTCGCCAACTGGGAGGAGACTGCTTTGACTACTTTTGGCTTGACCCAGACTATCTGGTGATCTATCTACTTGACGTTTCAGGACACGGATTAGGAGCCGCTCTACCATCAATTGCAGTGCTAAACTTGCTGCGATCGCAATCCTTGCCCGATGTCAACTTCTATCAGCCCCATGACGTACTGAGAGGGTTGAATGAAACCTTTCAAATGAATAGCCAGAATGAAAAATACTTTACCATCTGGTACGGTGTTTACAACCAGGTCAAGCGCCAAATGACTTACGCTAGCGCTGGACATCCCCCCGCCGTTTTATCATTTAACGCCGGAGACGAAACTCTAGAAGTTCAGCTACTCAAAACTCCAACCTTGCCGATTGGAATGTTGACAGATGTTTCTTTCATAAGCAGTCGTTGCGAGATTCCAGCGGGAAGCAACCTGTATGTCTTTAGCGACGGTGTGTATGAAGTCCGTCAAACCAACGGAGAAATTTGGGGATTAGAATCATTCATTGAGTTGTTAACTGAACGAGGAAGTACATCCGGTTTGGATGAACTATTGGAGACGGTTCATTCACTCAGCTATGAAACAACCTCTAATGATGATTTATCTCTACTCAAAGTTCACTTTGATTGACCGCAAGATAATCTTGAGCCTGCATAAAGCAACTCAAGTGAACCACGCTGTAAGTCTTCCACTAGAGGCTAGCCTTACAAAGAATTGGGGTTAACCAGCAAAATTTGCTGATTAAATTCTGCCTGATCTATAAATACTTCAAACACCTGATTCATGCTGGTTAGCTCAAACAGCATCTTGACCTGGTCGTTGATTGAGCAAATGTAGAGTTTGCCGCCTGCTGCTCGAACGGTTCTAAGGGCGACAACCAAAGCACCCAAGCCAGAACTGTCAACGAAGGTTACATCTTTCAGATCAATCAGTACAATTCCTGCATCTTGCTCCACCACATCAGCAACTTCACGTCGGATTTGGGTTGCTTGTACGCCGTCCAGGATGCCAACAGGCTGTATTACTTTGATAGTTGTCATAGCTTGTATCGGTTGTGGCGTTGGACAAAGACACTTATCTTTTCATATTGCCCAACATATCCCTGGTGCTAACGTATAAGAATATGGCGCTGTGCGCTTGCCCTACGGCTTTGCGTGACAAACTAAGACAGAAACTGAAAAACAGGTGACGTTTGGGTAGAACACCTGCTATGAATTGGGAAACAGTTCTGTCACCTTGAAGCCTGCGGTCTTCTATCTTAGCGATTGCTGGGGTGCCGTAAGCTTAGCTCAGGCTGATCAAAACTAGACGCTTTAGCGAAGTTTTAATCTTCATCTTGTACCCTACTCTCAAACTGGAAATTATGCCCTGACCGCCAAAGATCCGGATCAGGCTGTTTTGCAGAGGGATGGTAACAAAGCAATGGGCTTAAAAATTTCTATATAAGTGCCCAGGGGAACTGCAAATTCGACCGCAAACCGAGAAATTTGTGAAATCCCAAGATACCGTACATTAAATTTTGCGGACGCAGTGCAGATGGCTAGTGGAATTTCTTATGCATCCGATAGACGCTCTGCCAAAACCTCCCTGCTGCGATCATCCAGCCGGGATAAGTTGGCATGGCGTGGAGTATTTTTAATGCTCTTTATGACTGCAATTATGAGTGCATTTGTAGTGCGGCTTACCCAATTGCAGCTAGTTCAGGGCGAGTATAACCAGCGCCTTGCGGAGCAAAATCGAGTTCGCCTGATTCCGATCCCTTCAGATCGGGGCAATATTACTGATCGCGACGGTAAACTGTTTGCGGCCAATCGGCTGGCCCGTTCTGTGTATTTGTGGCCACGCCAGCAGCCGCCCGAACAGTGGCAGGTGACGGCTTCTCGCCTTGGACCTTTACTGAATATGCCAGCTTCGGAGATCATTGAGCAATTAGAGAAGGTGGGCTATAACTCGCCAATGCCTGTGCGAATTACTCAGCAGCTTAGCCAAAATGCGTTTGTAGCTTTGGCTGAGCAGTCGATTCAATTTCCTGGTGTAGAAACGATCGCAGAGTCAAGTCGCTATTATCCGCATGGCGATCTGGCGGCTCATGTGCTGGGCTACATCGGTGAGGCGACTCAGGAAGACCTGAAGGAAAACCCAGAGTATCCCTATGGCATGATCGTAGGACAAATGGGGGTGGAGCGGCTGGTCAATGCGGAGCTAGACGGCCGATGGGGGAACCGCAAGGTGGAGGTGAATGCACGGGGACAGGAGTTGCGCTGGCTTGGTACGGAACCTGC
The DNA here is from genome assembly GCA_012031415.1 of Leptolyngbyaceae cyanobacterium SM1_4_3. Taxonomy (GTDB): domain Bacteria; phylum Cyanobacteriota; class Cyanobacteriia; order Elainellales; family Elainellaceae; genus JAAUTN01. Next base: position 18,104 of record JAAUTN010000025.1, read on the forward strand.
TTTGGCAGGCAACCAGGTACGGCTAACGCTGGATTTAGACTTACAGCAAACGGCTGAACGGGCACTGGCCCAGCGGCGAGGGGCAGTGGTGGTGATGGATGTGAAGACAGGGGCGGTGTTGGCGATCGCCAGCGGACCCAGCTTTGACCCCAATATTTTTACCCGCCGCGTCACCGAGTCAGAGTGGCAGCAACTCAATGGAGAAAGCCAGCCATTCTTAAACCGGGCTTTGCAGGGCTATCCTCCGGGCAGCACCTTTAAAATTGTCACGGCGGTAGCGGGATTACAGTCGGGCAAGTTCTCACCTGACTCAATTGTGAATACCTACGCCTCAATGAATGTGGGCGGTACAGTTTTTAATGAGCATAGCGGTGGCTATGGCCCAATCGGGTTTCGTAAGGCGATGGCGGTTAGCAGCAATACCTTTTTCTATCAAGTTGGCATTGCTGCTGGACCGGAGCAAATCGCGCATTGGTCAGAAGCTCTAGGTATTGGAGTCACGGATTTAGGATTAGATGGCGGCAGCCGAGGCTCTGTGCCTACGCCAGCACAAAAAGAAGAACTGTATGGCGAACCCTGGTATACGGGTGACACGGTGAGTATGTCGATTGGGCAGGGTTTAGTACAGGTTACGCCGCTAGAGATGGCAGTTGTAGTGTCAGCGATCGCCAATGGCGGCTGGCGCGTCAACCCCCACCTGCTAACCCATCAAACAGAAGCAATGGCAGCGGAGCGAGTGTCAACAGGCATAACTCCAGAGAACCTGGAAGCCGTTAGAGTTGGGTTAGTTGCAGCCGTGCAGGAAGGAACAGCCCGTCGGCTGAACGATGGCTCAATTCCTCTAACGGCTGGTAAAACGGGTACGGCAGAGGTTCCTGGACAAGAGGATAATGCGGTATTTGTGGGCTATGGCCCAGTTGATGATCCTCAAATTGCGATCGCCGTAGTCGTTGAAAATGGTGGTTTTGGCGGGGTAACGGCTGTCCCGATTGCCCATGAAGTTTACAAAACCTACTTTGGTCAGCGCTAATCGAAAGCAACTATGGCTTAAAACTCAACTCCGGCTTGGGCTTTGACTCCTTGCTCTTTGAAAGGATGTTTGATCAGGGTCATTTCAGTAACCAGGTCCGCTCGCTCAATCAGCGCCGCAGGTGCGCCTCGTCCAGTCAGAATGACATGGGAATCGTCAGGCTTTTGCTCTAATCCTGCTAAGACCTGTTCGATCTGCAAATAGCCTAGCTTAAGGGCAATGTTTATCTCATCTAGCAGCACAGTTCTAAAGTCTGACTGCATGAGTGAGAGAGCTTTGTCCCATGCAGCCTGGGCTTTTTCAATGTCTCGCTGACGATCCTGAGTTTCCCAGGTAAAGCCCTCACCCATCGCATAAAATTCTAGCTGGGGTGCATTACCCTCTTTGGCTTCTGTCCAGGGAGCAAGGGCAGCTTTTTCGGCGGGTTCCCAGGCTCCTTTGATAAACTGAACGATCGCCACTCGATATCCATGACCCAGCGATCGCAAGACTATTCCTAACGCAGCAGTCGTTTTGCCCTTGCCGTTGCCCGTATGAACAATGATCAGTCCTTTCTGATTCGTTTTTTCTGCTAACCGCTGTTCTTGAATTTGCTTACGTCGCTGCATCTTGCGCTGATATTGCTCATCGGTCAGTTCCGCAGAGGAACGCTCAGAGGAAATCTGGTCGAGCGCTGTTTCTCCATTTGAGCTTTGATCTAATTCGGGGGCGTTTTCCATCGGACTTATTTTTGAAGGCGCTTTCTTAGAATCGCGCAAAACCTGGCACTTGTCTGCGGAAAAACTGGACTAGAGAAGCTGCTCTTCCAATTCTTCAACCAGTTGCGCCATGTCGCCCTGATAATTTTGGTTGATGGCGATCGCCCTCTGCCTTAAGTGAGTTGGCACATAGCGCAAATGCACAGGCAAACCATGCAGCAGCAAAAACTCTGCAAGCTGATCCGAGTCAATGTAAATTCCTTCTTGGTGAAGTCGTCGCAAAATTCCCTCAAAGGAATGCCAGGTCTGGGCGGCTGAAATCTGGGTTGAACTTCGCACACTGTTAACTGCCAAAGTGACGAATGCGAAAGAGTCTGGCATGACTGAATGATCCCCAAATTAAAATTGAAGTGAATAAATCTCAAAAAATCTGGACAGAACTTGCAGTCAAAACTGAGCTAGCTTAATGCTACAGCAACTTGCCGATCAGTCCTGTTGAATAGACCCTCTTAAAAGAGATGTGAATAAGGTGATTCCGAGGATAGCGGCAGGAGGTATTGGTGTTAAAATATGGATATGTAATGTTGCAAAAGGTTGCATAAAGCGTTGAAACTCCTTGCTTTTACTGGCTATCCCTGGATGCCCCTGTGGTATCTGGAAATGAAACTAAAGCGGAGACGGCGATGTGACCCGGCTCTCTCTTGGGCAGACCGCTGTGAGGGGCCCAGTATCGGCTGATCGACCTGTAACTACAGGTTTGCGGAGTGTATGACTGCACGAGCTATGGCAATTAGCGCCGCTTTTAGCTCACCCGCAAGCTGGGTCGATCAGTTTATTTGCAAACTTGAAGAATTTGGGTAACTAAGTTTTGAGCCTGGGATGGTGGATATTTCACCTTTTTTCAGGTGGCGATCGCAATTGCTTTGAGCGGGAGCGATCGCTGGGAATGCTAGGTTTATTGCCTTTCTCTGTCCAGTGTGAATTGGAGCAGTAGGGGCGATCGCACTTACTGCTCCAATTCCATCATCAAAGCTGATTCAGATTTCTTGCAAATTGACCTTTCGATTGGCGTAAGCAACCTTATCGCCAATCCTGGCTCTTTGTGAGATCAGACTGGATTTTTGGCTTACCTAAAGATGCAGTTTGCAATGCGATTCATCCTTCAAAGGCGCACCCTCACCGTTTCACAGTTGATGCTTACCAATTGGGAGTGTACCAATGTCTAAATTGCTTAGCCACAAGATTGCACCTGCTCCAATGCCTAAGGAGATTAGCGTCGTCGATTTGATTGACGGCTACTTCACCGCCTATAACTCGGCCCGTCTACGAGAAATCTGTCACTTGCTCAGCCGTGAGGTTATGCGTGAAGGCGTTACGGTCGGACTGACCTTATCAGGAGCGATGACCCCCGCCGGATTTGGCGTATCGATTTTGGCTCCGCTGATTCGCAACGGCATGATCGATTACATCATCAGCACTGGGGCAAATCTGTATCACGATATGCACTATGGTCTGGGATTAGATCTGTTTGCCAGCAATCCCTTTGTAGATGATGTTAAGCTCCGTCAGGAAGGACGGATTCGGATTTATGACATCGTATTTGACTATGATGTGCTGCTCGAAACCGATGCCTTTATCCGCGAACTGCTGCGTTCTGAACCTTTCCAGAAACGCATGGGAACGGCTGAGTTTCATCACCTATTGGGTAAATATGTCAGTGAAGTTGAGAAAAGACGCGGCGTACAGCATCCTTGTCTGCTTTCTACGGCTTACGAATGCGGTGTTCCAATTTACACCTCTTCTCCTGGCGACAGTTCAATTGGCATGAATGTTGCGGCACTGGCTCTGGAAGGCTCTAAGCTGGTGCTTGACCCGTCGCTAGATGTGAATGAAACAGCGGCGATCGCCTACAGCGCCCGTAACTCAGACCTTCCTGGAGTAGAAGGTAAGAGTGCTGCGGTGATCATCGGTGGTGGCAGTCCTAAAAACTTCCTGCTGCAAACCCAGCCGCAAATTCACGAAGTGTTGGGTCTAGAGGAACGCGGTCACGACTACTTCATTCAAATTACTGATGCTCGTCCCGACACGGGCGGACTCTCTGGCGCAACCCCCACCGAAGCTGTAAGTTGGGGCAAAATTGACCCGAATGAGCTACCCAGCACGGTAGTTTGCTACACCGATAGCACAATTGCCCTGCCGATTCTGACGGCTTATGTGACCAACCAGTGTCCTCCCCGTCCGCTCAAGCGACTCTACGATCGTCGTGAAGAACTGCTAGAACGACTGCGGCAAGACTACCTTGCCGTGCAGCAGCAGCCTCAACAGGATTTGTCACCCGTTGTCAGCGCACCCGTCGCCGCAATGCGTGAACCCGTCGCAACTTACCCCTGTGGTACTCCGATTCATCATGCTCAGCGCTAAGGCGGTTGTGGCTGGGGTGAAACCCGTGCCAGTTTTGTACAAGAATCTGCCGCATCTTTAACTCAAATGGGTAGGCGCTACGCGCCATGTTTTCAGCGTGGAGCATAGTCTTCACGCTGAATTTTTAAGGGCAGGCGCAGATTGTTGCGGTTCTGACTGTCAGCAGGACTTCCGCACTTCTCCTGGGGAACAAGGGGCTTAAGCCCCTTGTTAGCGTGGCGATCGCCTGATTTTGTATTCTGCTTGCATAAGTTCTGGTCAAGTTCCTCAGTAACAGGAAATTTGCAGGGTTTCCCGAAAATATAATTGAAAGGATGGGGTTTCTCCCTAAACCTCCTCGTGATTTATTTCATAGTCTATTTAGAATCATGGATTAAATGAAACCTGACATTTTTTTGGAAGTGCTGCGCGGAGTGCGGCACTTCCAAAAAAATGTCAGGTTAATCAATTCGCGATTCTTAGTACAGGCGATCGCCGACCTTCCTGATAATCTGGTATGTCTGAATTTTTAAATGGTTTGTTTGCTTCCAATAGTTTTATTCCACACGGACATTGCTATCTCTGGAAACCAGAATTGGTAGGGCTTCATGTAAGTTCTGACCTATTAATTGGGTTCGCCTACTTTGCAATTTCGGTAACGCTCGTTCACCTGGTTCGCAAAATTCAGCTTCCGTTTCATGGAGTTTTTCTAGCATTTGGGCTGTTTATTGCAGCCTGTGGCGCAACCCATTTTATTGAAGTGTGGACGCTCTGGCACCCAACCTACTGGCTGGCGGGTGGGGTGAAAGTGGTGACGGCGATCGCTCCGTGATTACCGCTCTCTCACTGCCTCCGCTAATTCCTCAGGTGCAAGGTTTGGTTCGTAGCGCAAAACTAGCTGAGGAGCGCAGACTTCAACTAGAACTGGCTAACCAGGAGCTAGCTACGCTGTACGAACAGCTTAAGCAAATGGATCAGGTCAAAACTCAGTTTTTTGCAAACGTTAGCCATGAGTTGCGAACGCCGCTGACGCTGATACTGGGACCGACAGAGCGTTTGCTAAGGGAAGATGCCGCCCAGCCCTTTCGCCACAGCTTAGAGAGCATCGACCGCAACGCTCACACCTTGCTGAAGTATGTCAACGATCTGTTGGACATTTCAAAGCTAGAAGCAAACCGGATGGGCTTACGCTGGGTTCAGTTTGACCTGGCGCAGTTGTTACGGCTGGGTGCTTCACAATTTTCCCCACTGGCAGAAGAACGTCAAATTAACTTTGTCGTTGAAACGCCTTCTAGCCTCTTAGCTCAGGGAGATGTCGAAAAGCTACAGCGGGTTTTTCTAAACCTGCTTTCCAATGCGTTTAAGTTTGTGCCAGTCGGTGGAGAGGTGCGCTGTACCTTACAGCTTCTTGAAGCTGGGAGTTCTACGAACTGGGTAGACGAAGCCGCCAGACAAGTCAAAATAACGGTACAAGATAATGGTCCGGGAGTCTTACCAGAACTGCGGCAAATCATTTTTGAGCGCTATCAGCAGGGCGATCGCCAGTCTAGCCAACCCTCCGGTGGAACTGGGTTAGGACTAGCGATCGCCAAAGAGTTTGTCGAACTGCACCAGGGCACCATAGCGGTAGAAGATGCGCCAGGAGGCGGGGCCAGCTTCATTGTCATCCTGCCACTCTTTACTAACGGCACTTCTAGTACCAGCACTTCCAGCAATGGAAAGTCTGCCCGATATGCAGATGCGGCGGTCGAAGTCGAGATAGACCAGGCGATCGCCCGACAAACGCTAGCAACTCTGGAAGTAGGCAATAGTCAAGCGACACTTGAAACTTCACCAGCTGCTTTGTCAGAAGATGCAACCCGTCCGCTGGTGCTGGTTGTAGAAGATAATCTTGACATGAGACGGTTTATCTGTGAAACGCTACAGACGGAATATCGCGTTACAGCGGCTCACAACGGTCAGGCTGGGCTAGAGCAGGCGATCGCCCTTCGCCCCGACCTGATTTTGACTGACCTGATGATGCCTCAGATGAGCGGCGACCAACTGGTGAAAGCGCTGCGGACGTATCCGGAGTTAAACAACACGCCCGTCATTCTGTTGAGCGCCAAAGCAGACGACGACCTGAGAACTGATCTGCTGCGACATGGCGCACAGGACTACTTAATCAAACCTTTCTCCATAGACGAACTGCGGGCAAGAGTCTCTAACCAGGTTGCCGTTAAACAATTTCGGGACGTGTTAGAGCATGAACTGACTACCCGCAATCAGGACACAATCACCCTGACCGAGAGCATTGCCAATCGACAGCAAGAATTGCAGGCAGCACTGGTTGCCTTGCGCCAGAGCGAAGCCCGGTTTAGACAGGTTGCCGAGTCAAACATGATTGGCATCATGTTTTGGAATTTGAACGGCTATATCACCGAAGCCAATCAAACCTTTCTGCAAATTACAGGTTACACCGAGGCAGATTTGCGGGCAGGAGAAGTCAACTGGAGAAATATGACACCTCCAGAATTCTACGCCCTGGATGAAAGCGCTATTGCCGATTTGCTCACTTCAGGTGGATTTACGCCCTATGAAAAAGAATACGTTCGCAAAAACGGTAGCCGTGTGCCGATTCTAATTGGTGGAGCCTTCCTGGAAGAATCAAGACAGTATGGTGTTTCCTTTTTGTTAGACATTACTGAACGAAAACAGGCTGAGTCGGCGCTGAAGCAAGCCCATAACGAACTAGAGCTACGGGTAGAGCAGCGTACAGCAGAACTTTCTAACGCTAAGGCTGCACTGGTACGAGAACAAGAATTTCTCAATGCCGTACTAGACAATGTAAATGCTGGAATCGTTGCCTGTGATTCTGATGGAGTTTTGACTCTTTTCAATCGGGCGACTAGAGAGTTTCACGGACTGCCAGAACGAGCGTTACCGCCAGAGCAGTGGACAGAGGCGTACAACCTGTTTTTGCCTGATGGACAAACCCCTTTATCCAAAGAGCAGATTCCGCTGTTTCGGGCGTTGCAGGGAGAGTATGTGCATAACCAGGAGATGATGATTTTGCCCAAGCAGGGAAGCGCCCGAATGGTGCTAGCGAGTGGGCAGCGATCGCCGACCCACAGGGCAAGAAACTGGGAGCCGTTGTGGTCATGCACGACATTACAGAGCGCAAACAGGCTGAAGCCCAGATTCGCGCCCTCAACGCTGAACTGGAACAGCGAGTAATTGAACGCACTGCTCAACTGCAAGCAGCAAATCGAGCCAAAGATGAATTGCTGGTGCGCGAACAAACTGCTCGTGCCGACGCAGAGGCGGCAAACCGAATGAAAGATGAGTTTTTAGCCACGCTTTCCCACGAACTGCGGACACCGCTCAATGCCATTCTGGGTTGGGCGCAACTGCTCCGCACCCGCAAGTTCGATCCCGATACGATCAATCGGGCACTCGAAACGATTGAGCGAAATGCGCGATCGCAAACGCAACTAGTTGGCGACATTTTAGACGTATCGCGAATCATTCGCGGCAAGGTGCGACTTAACATTCGGTCGATCAGGCTAAGTCCGCTAATTGAGGCAGCATTAGACTCTGTTCGCCCTGCGGCTGAAGCAAAGATGATCGACCTACAGGCGATTTATGATTCCACGAGTCAGCCGATTTCTGGCGATCCAGAACGCATCCAGCAGGTTATCTGGAATTTGCTGTCTAACGCAATCAAGTTTACGCCCCAAAATGGCAGAGTCGAAGTTCAGCTATTGCAAGGTAGTCGCTCCATTAGTATTCAAGTCAGCGACACAGGCAGGGGCATCAATCCAAAATTTCTGCCGCACGTGTTTGATCGATTTCGACAGGCAGATAATTCGATTACTCGCTCTCACGGTGGGCTGGGACTGGGATTGGCGATCGTTCGACACCTGGTAGAACTGCACGGCGGCACAGTGCAAGCAGAAAGCGCCGGAGAAGGTCAGGGCGCGACCTTTACAGTCACTTTTCCACTCGTCTCACCGCCCGATTCAGAAACGGCAGAATCTTCTTCATTGTCGTTGGGACAAAAAACAACCTGCCATCCAGACAAGCTAGCCGGACTACGCATTCTGGTTGTGGATGATGAGGCAGACACCCGCGACTTCCTCACTACGCTTCTAGAGCAATCTGGTGCAACAGTGATTGCGCTGGAGTCTACCCGTATGGCGGTCGATTTCCTGACCGGGGCAACTGACCAGATTCCCAATTTGTTGGTCAGCGATATTCATATGCCTGAAGAAGACGGATATGCTTTGATTCGACAGGTGCGGGCGATCGCCAGCGATCGCAATCTGATTTTGCCCGCAGTGGCGCTCACTGCCTGCGCTGGTGTAGAAGACCGCACTCAACTGTTGCTAGCAGGTTTCCAAATTCACGTGCCCAAACCAATTGACGCAGAGGAATTTATGGCAGTGATTGTAAATTTGACTGGAAGGGCTAGTAGCGTGTAGGGGTGGTGATGGTCATCGGTTACTCGTCGGTAAGATGCGATCGCCTCCAGGCGGCTCTAACCAGACGAATCTCCGGATAGCTGTAAGCTTCTCCCAGGTGTTCGCGGATCAGGCGAAGGGAATCGGGGCCGGTGATGGCGATCGCTTCCTCAATGACTGCCTGCCGTTCTGGGGAAACGAGGGAATCCAAATCCACCCTCTGTCCGGCTTCCATCAAAATGCCCAGGTGATCGAAGATAGTGCTGAGGCGGAAGTTGCGCTGTTCGGCAATTTCGGCGGGAGATAGTCCCTGCTGGTGTAAGTCCAGCGTGTGCAGATGCGTGGTAGAAATCATTCCCTCCGGGGAGTCCGGTGAGGGAGCAGGTTCAGAGGCATCAGATTCGTCCTCTGAGCGAAGGGGAATGCCCTGCTCTTCACAAAAAGCCCGAATTTCCGCAGTAAATCGAGTGCCGTAGCGATCGCGCTTGTGGCTACCCACACCCGAAATTTTGGCGAATTCCTTCAAAGTTTGGGGTTGCTTTTGCGCCATGAGTCGTAGGCTGGAGTCAGCAAAAACAACATAAGGTGGCACCGATTGCTCATCAGCAATAGCTTTACGCAGCGATCGCAGCCGTTCAAACAGCATCTCTGCATCGGCTTTTGGCTGAGATACGTCCTCAACCTGACTGCCCAAACGAGGCGGCAGCACAATCTCAACCGTGCGCTGACTCCGCATCACTTCCCAACTGGCAGCATTCAGCTTGAGTACCGAGTAGCCGTCGGGGGTTTCTTCGAGCAAACCCTGATGGAGGAGCGATCGCCCTAAAGCTTTCCAGGCATCAGCACTGCGATCGCGCCCGATTCCGTAAGTCGAAAGCTGATCGTGACCGTTTTTGAGAATGCGCTTGTCTTTGGAACCCCGCAGCACATCGATAATGTACTTCATCCCAAAGCTTTCTCGACAGCGGGCAACGCACGACAAAAACTTTTGCGCTTCGACTGTCCAATCTTCTGTTGGGCGCGGATGCAGGCAATTGTCGCAGTTGCCGCAGTTGCCAATAAAGCTCTCGCCAAAGTAAGCCAGTTGAATCCGGCGGCGGCAGTCTGTTCCCTCGGCGTAGTCGATCACCTGGCGCAACTGCTGACGGGCGATTTGCTGCTCATCAGGGTCAGGCTTCTGGTCGATCAAAAAATCAACCGTTTTAATGTCACCATAGCTGAAGTAGAGGGTGCATTGCGACGCTTCGCCATCTCGTCCAGCGCGTCCCGACTCCTGGTAGTAGCCTTCCAGGTTGCGCGGCAGGTCATAGTGAATCACAAAGCGCACGTCTGGCTTATTGATCCCCATGCCAAAGGCGATCGTCGCAACCATCACCCGCACGTCGTCTCGGATGAAGCGAGTTTGGTTTTGCGATCGCTCTTTGTCACCCAGTCCAGCATGGTAAGATAGCGCCTCAATGCCATCGCGCTGAAGCCGGTAGGTCAGTTCATCCACCTTGCGCCGACTGAGGCAGTAGATGATCCCCGATCCAGGCGTTTGTCGCACCTGTTGCAGCAACTCTCCATAGGACTGCTTTTGCTTGGGGCGAACGTCATAGTACAGGTTTTGGCGGTTGAAACTGGCGATGTGAATGGTGGGCGATCGCAACTCCAACTGCCGCACAATATCCTGTCGCACCCGCTCCGTTGCCGTCGCTGTTAGTGCCAGCACGGGCACGTCTGGGTAGCGATCGCGCAAACTGCGAAGCTGTCGATATTCTGGGCGAAAGTCGTGCCCCCATTCTGAAACGCAGTGTGCCTCATCGATCGCAAAGGCCGCAATTCCCACCTTTGCCTGAATTTGGTCAAGCAGCGACAAAAATCGCTCTCCTAGCAAGCGTTCTGGCGCAACATAGAGCAACTTAACTCGCCCGCTAAAAATATCCGCCTCACGCTGACGCACCTCCGTCAAACTGACGCTGCTATTAAGAAAAGTCGCTCCAATGCCGTTATCTTGCAGCGCCTCAACCTGATCCTGCATCAGCGCGATCAGCGGCGAAACGACGACCGTTAGCCCCGACTTGAGCAGCGCCGGAAGCTGAAAGCACAGAGATTTGCCGCCACCCGTGGGCATGATTACCAGCAAATCCTGATCTTGCAGTGCCGCTTCAATGATCGGCTGCTGTCCCGGACGGAAGCGATCGTAGCCAAAAAAGTGCTTGAGCGCCTGCTCTAGTGAACTAAACTGAGAAGCGATCGGAGTTAAATTCAGGGTCATCGAATTGAGTACTGCATCCACCTTTCCATGTTGCCCTAAAACTCCCAGGAATAAAGTGGCAACCTTATCCTGAAATGCCCACGTCCTCAAATGCCGATTTTCTTGACCAGTGGCGGTATGCTTTAGCGCCTTACAACTTGGGCTACAAAGTTAAGCTGGTCTCCCAGCTAATGTATCGAGATTTTCTGGAGCGACTGGAACCTTATGGTCTGACTCCATTCCACTACCTTGTTTTGTGCTGCCTCTGGGAAGAGGATGGTCTTTCAACCACTGGCATTGCTGACAAACTCAAGCAATTAGGGGCAACGCTCACCGGAGTCGTAGATCGAATGGAGAGCCGCAATCTAGTGTATCGAGAGCGTGATGCTGGCGATCGCCGCATTGTCCGCATCTGGTTGACCGACGAAGGCAAACGACTGATGCACATCCTACCCCCAATCGGCGCAGAGACTATTAAAAAGGCCACCCACAACGTCTCTAAAGCAGAACAGGAATCCATTCTGAAGCTTCTCGATAAAATCGTTCACAATTTGCTCTAGCAGCTTCAGCCTTTAAAGCATTGACTTCTTGAAAATTACTTAATACATTGACTATTAATACATTTAGTTTTTGCAGATCGAGCGTTCACAAACCGAAATTTATGACTCCGGTGTAACTACCCGTGATTTAGGAGGAAGAATGCCGAAGTTAAGCGTTCATCAAAAAAATTGGCTACTGTCGGCGCACGTTGGGTTTGCCGCCCTGTGGACAGGAGCCGTCTTGAGTATGTTTCTTTTATCACTCAGAAACACCAGTTCAACGAAGCCAGATGCGCTATACGCACTCAATTCCGCAATTACTCTGCTGGATGATTGGATTGTCATACCTTCAGCGATTGGTTCAGTGGTTACAGCAACATTTCTTTGCTGGGTGACAAACTATGGATTTACAAAGTTTTATTGGGTAATTACAAAGTGGGTTTTGACTACAGGGCTGGTAGTTTTTGGAACCTTCTGGCTGTTTCCCTGGGGCAACGTTGCTGCTGAGCTTTCGGGACAGGAAGGGCTGCAAGCTTTGGGCAATTCAACTTACAGATTTGATGCTAGAGGCGTGTTATTTGGAACTATAATTCAAGTCCTTTTTCTCTTTATCATTATTGGAATCTCGGTTCTGAAGCCCTGGGGAAGACGACCCATAAAGAAAGAGATTTAACTTTGATTACCCAGTCCAAGTTTTTCGTCAAGCAGGGCAGGTTCGTAGAAGGCTTCTGCGGCACAGAGTAAATCGATCGCCTGGTCAGCGCTAATCAGCCGCTTTAGCACCACCTGTCCGATCGCGCTAGCGTCGCCACTGGATTCATCTTCAGGCTTCACTTCTACCATCAGCACCTCATCTTCGACGCGGTAGAGCCAAAGCTTCTCGCCCTTTTCAGCGATGCAAAGACTCAGGCGGCAAATGTGGGGTTTGCGCCGCCAAGCCACTTCATTCCAGAGTCCGCCCATTCCCCATACCCGTCCAATTGTCCAACCGTCTGAGAGAAAAAAGTATTTCACGAGTCGGTAGTCCTCAATTCATTTTGAATTCTGAGAACGTAGACTTACGGCGCTACGCGCATACCCTATGCTATTCCAAGCCCGACTCCAGCGGTACGGGATCAGTATTAGGCTTCCGCTGCTGACTCAACCCCTTTTTCTCTAGATAAATAGCGCGAATATCTGCGGGTAGCGCAGCTTCCAGTTTTTGATAGCCATCCTGAAGCTGCGTTTTGACCTCACCTGGTGAAATGGACTCGCCTTCTGCCTGCAAGTAGGCTGCAATGCGGGTTTCGCTCCAGTGAAACGTCTGCGCCATGACTATCATCAGCCGCTGCACGGGCGGCAGTTGGTCAAGCGCCTGCTCGGTGTAACACCACAGCGGCGGTGAAGCATCCTTCAGAGAATAGTGAATTGACTCGACCGCAGGCAGGTCTGCTCCATTGATGCAGACAGCGGTGACGTTAATTAACCAGCTTTGTAATGACAGCCCTGACTGGGGAGTAGCACCGGGAGAGGTGGCGGCGTATAAATCTAGCCCACCTAATTCGTGGTAAATATGCTTCCAGGTGATGGCAAACAGGTAGTCTGCCTGGACGGGCGATCGCGCCGAATGTCGAATCAACGTATAAACAATCGGACTATACCGACAAAAGATCGCCGTAAAGTATTGCCCCGCATCAGGATGCCGCTGAAACAGCGTCAGCAATTCTTGGTCGCTATAGTGAAACAGCGACTTTACGAGCGGATGACTACATTCAGGAAAATTTGGAACTAGCACGTCTAATTAGTTGCAAATAGCTCGATCAAGATATCTAGTAAACACATTCAAGAATTTTGTTTAGTTTGGTAAATGCGTTCTCCAGGAATAGCTCCCACTATACCGACTGTCTTGCCCAGCCGAGACTTTTTTTTGAATTACCTCTTCCATTTGCACATTCTCGCCGATCGGGCTGCCATAGCTGAAGCTCTATGGTTCAAATAGCGCTCAGTCAAGGCTTACACAAAGTTGTGAATAGACTTAAGCACAATTTATCCAATTCAGTAAAACTTCTCATGATTTACCCATGATTTGAGTGCTAAGCGTCCCGTTCTGGAAACCGGGCAGCGATATACTAAGCAATAGAGTGCGTGAAGAATCTTCACAAATTAAAGAGGCGATTTAGCCTGGAAGACGACGAATATTGTACCCCGTTGTGCGATAGTCTGGCGGTTGGTCTAGCCGCTAAGTTGGACTTGGCGGTTCAGTGGATCAAGGTAGTTTGACGGCTAGATGAGTTGTTCTAATCGTTGCCCGTAATAGGAAACATGAACTCAGGAATTGATTTACAAGGAAGTTTTATTCAGCTCCTCGTCGATCTGGGGCTATCCGCTGAGGCTGCTAGGGTCGTCTGGTTGCCCCTGCCGATGCTGTTGGTGCTAGTTGGCGCAACGTTGGGGGTGCTAGTGACAACCTGGTTAGAGCGAAAAATCTCAGCCGCCGCCCAACAGCGAATTGGCCCTGAATTTGCTGGACCACTAGGGATGCTGATCCCGATCGCGGATGGTCTAAAGCTGCTAGTCAAGGAAGACATCATTCCTGCTAAAGCTGATTCCTTGCTGTTTACGCTGGGTCCAGCGATCGTTGTCATTCCAGTATTTCTGTCATTCCTGATTGTGCCCTTCGGACAAAATTTGCTAATCACTGATTTAGGGATTGGCATCTTCCTGTGGATTTCGCTCTCTAGCATTGCACCAATTGGGCTGCTGATGGCGGGCTATGCTTCAAACAACAAGTATTCACTGTTAGGCGGGCTGCGAGCTGCGGCACAGTCGATTAGCTACGAGATTCCACTGGCGCTGTCGGTGGTGGCGATCGCCATGATGTCCAACTCCCTCAGCACGGTAGATATCGTCCAACAGCAGTCTGGCTACGGCATTCTCGGCTGGAATGTCTGGCGGCAGCCAATCGGCTTCCTGATTTTCTGGATTGCCGCCCTTGCAGAATGTGAACGACTCCCCTTTGACCTCCCAGAGGCAGAAGAAGAATTGGTCGCAGGCTACCAAACTGAGTATGCAGGCATCAAATTTGGGCTGTTCTATCTCGGCTCCTACGTCAACCTGGTACTCTCTTCTCTATTTGTTTCCGTTCTTTATTTAGGTGGCTGGAATTTCATTATTCCTATTGAGGTTTTAGCCGATTGGTTAGGCGTGAGTGAGTCAACTCCCTGGCTCCAGGTTATCACCGGGTCGCTGGGCATCATCATGACGCTGCTCAAAGCCTATCTGCTGGTTTTCCTGGCAATTTTACTGCGCTGGACTCTGCCTCGCGTTCGCATTGACCAACTGCTAGACCTGGGCTGGAAATTCTTATTGCCCGTTTCCCTGGTCAACCTGCTGCTTACCGCAGCGCTCAAGCTCGCCTTCCCCTTTGCCTTTGGGGGGTGATGTAGAAGGATGAGGGATGAGGGATGAAGGACAAATGCATTTACAGCAACCCCTTCATCAGCACAATCCCCATTCCTTATCTTCTCCTTATCATTCCTCAACCCTCATCCTTCATCCTTGCTAGGTGACACTCATGCTAAAGTTTCTTAAACAAGTTACCGACTATACCAAAGAGGCCGTTCAAGCTGCCCGATTTATTGGTCAAGGGCTGTCTGTCACCTTTGATCATATGCAGCGCCGTCCAATTACGGTGCAATACCCTTACGAAAAGCTAATTCCCTCAGAGCGGTTTCGGGGTCGGATTCACTTCGAGTTTGACAAGTGTATTTCCTGTGAAGTCTGCGTTCGGGTTTGCCCAATCAACCTACCCGTTGTGGACTGGGAATTTAACAAAGAAACTAAAAAGAAAAAGTTAAACCACTACAGCATTGATTTCGGCGTTTGTATTTTCTGCGGCAACTGCGTCGAATACTGTCCGACAAACTGCCTCTCAATGACTGAAGAATACGACCTAAGTACCTACGATCGCCACGAACTAAATTTTGATAATGTAGCGTTGGGGCGGCTACCTTACAAAGTGACTGAAGATCCGATGGTGCAACCCTTAAGAGAGTTAGCATACCTGCCAAAAGGTGTGCTTGACCCTCATGGATTGCCTCCTGGTTCTCGTCGTGCGGGTAAGCTTCCAGAAGAAATTTTGGAAGAAGCTGAAGGCAATGGCGCGAAGTAGAGGTCAAAGGGCGAAATAATTTAGATTTCGCTTTGTCTCATCCCCAGGTAAAAAAATGATGGAGATTAGCAAACCGTGAACTTAGCGGACGGAGTTCAGATTGTTTCCTTTGGCGTGCTGGCGCTGATGATGCTTGGTGCGGCTCTGGGTGTGGTGCTGCTTGAAAACATTGTCTATTCGGCGTTCTTACTGGGCGGCGTGTTTATTAGCATTGCAGGGCTTTACATTCTCCTGAATGCGGGCTTTGTCGCTGCGGCTCAAGTGCTGATCTATGTTGGAGCCGTGAACGTCTTGATTCTGTTTGGAATCATGCTGGTTAACAAGCGTCAAAATTTTGTCCCACTGCGGAACGCTTGGGTTGGCAAAGCTACAACAGCAGTTGTCTGCCTGGGGCTATTTGCACTGTTGGGTGCGATGGTGCTATCAACGCCCTGGGCGATTTCCACTGCTCCGGTTGCTGGCGATACCTCTACAGTGGTGATCGGTCTTCACTTTTTTAGTGACTTTTTGCTGCCGTTTGAGCTAGCTTCGGTGCTGCTGCTGATGGCGTTGATTGGGGCGATTGTGCTGGCGCGACGCGAGTTTCTGCCCGATGCTCTAGAAAGAGAGCAAACCCAGCAGCCCGTGCTGACCTTGCCAGAACGCCCACGCGAATTGGCTTCAGCCGCTCCTGGTAGTCCTGACCGAACGCTTGGCACTTCCCCTACAAAGCGCAACGTTTAATTTCTGAAAATGTACCCCTACTGTAAGTTGTAAAAGCTTATGACCCTTCAATACTTCCTTATCCTGGCAGCCGCGCTGTTTTGCATCGGCATCTATGGTCTGGTGACAAGCCGGAATGCGATTCGGGTGCTGATGTCGATTGAGTTATTGCTTAACGCGGTCAACATCAACCTGATGGCGTTTTCTAACTACCTCGACCCGGCTGGAATTAAAGGTCAAGTCTTTACGGTGTTTGTGATTACGATCGCCGCTGCTGAAGCAGCCGTTGGCTTGGCGATCGTGCTTTCAATTTACCGCAACCGCGATACGGTAGATATGGAGCAGTTCAATCTGCTCAAATGGTAATGCCTCTAGTAAGGTGAAGGCTTGGAGCTAAATCAGGTCATTATTGCTTACAAAGCTGGGGATTCCCTTAGCCAGCGCAGGGCAGAGCAGTGTGCTGAGCAGTTGGAAAACCGGAAATGTCGTGTCCTGGTCGGGCCGAGTGGTGCGAGGGACAACCCCTATCCGGTATTTTTGGCATCAGTACAGCAGAAGATAGACTTAGGACTGGTGTTTGGCGGGGATGGCACGACTCTAGCCGCTGCTCGTCACCTTGCGCCTGAAGGAATTCCAATTTTGGCAATCAACATTGGCGGACATTTGGGCTTTCTCACAGAATCTTCCGACTACTTAAAGGACTCTGAGCAACTGTGGGATCGGCTGCTGCAAGATCGGTTTGCGGTGCAGCGACGCATGATGCTGCAAGCTTGCACCTTTGAGGGGGGACGCGAGAACCTGGAGCCAATGAGCGATCGCCACCTCGCCCTCAACGAAATGTGCGTTAAACCTGGCTCTGCCGATCGTATGATTACTTCTATCCTGGAAATGGAAATTGACGGAGAAGTAGTCGATCAGTATCAGGGTGACGGTTTGATTATAGCCACTCCAACTGGCTCCACCTGCTACACTGTTGCGGCCAATGGTCCAATTATGCATCCCGGCATGGAGGCGATCGCGGTCACTCCCATCTGCCCCCTCAGCCTTTCCAGTCGCCCAATTGTTTTGCCTCCCGGTTCAGTTATCAGCATTTGGCCCCTGGCAGATCGAGACTTGACTACCAAACTGTGGATGGATGGCGTGTTAGCAACTTCAATTTGGCCGGGGCAGCGGGTAGACATTCGCATGGCAGACTGCTACGCCAATTTCATCATCCTGCGCGAAAACTATTCTTATTACCAAACCCTGCGTGAAAAGTTGCAGTGGGCTGGTGCGCTGGTGCGCTACAGCAACAATCACCGCAACTAGAGAATAGATGAGTCTGACGCATTAGACCTCTTTCATTACACGCTTATTCCCAGGCAATTTTGTGTGTAAAAGTCTCTACCCGTTCGGGAGCTTTCACACACAAAAACTTCTTAATCAATGCCCATGACGCTATCTCTTATAAAGTTCTCTGCACCCTACAGAATAGGAGTGTAATTCTTGTTTGAAGACTCAGTGCTGAGACTGGGCACTAGCAGACAGGAACGGATAGTCTATCTTTAACCGAGTTTGGAAACTTTTGCAAACACCGGGAAACGACCAGGGTGTGCAGCTTTCTCTGCGGTGCAGAGAAATTTGTGCTGCTTTGAAATCTATCCGCATCGTCTATCTGCACATGAGCAAACCCAATCGGTATGTATAAATTAAAACCCAGTATCCAAGCTCGTTTGCTCTTTGTGACGACTTACCTCGTCCTGACCCTAGTTTGGCTACTTGGGGCATTTGCTCCAGCGGTGTTAGCAGCAAAAGAATATGTTCCGCCAGATGTTGGGCTGCCAGACCGCCGAGAATCAGGTGGCGCTCGCCTCCTGATCGAGCGTCAGCCGATCGATTTCTGGCAGGATGCTCCAAAAAACCTCTATTAACTTGCTATCGCTTTGCGTCTTGAGAATTACCGTAAATAGACTGAATTAGGGGCAGCGCTTCGGGTAGCCGACTGTAGCCTAACCAGATGGTACTTCCTCCTAGAATGCGATCGCCCAATCAATAGACGAGTCAACCACTTAACCTGAGAACGGAGCAG
>JAAUTN010000200.1 GCA_012031415.1 Leptolyngbyaceae cyanobacterium SM1_4_3
GGCAATCTGTTGAGGGGTGCTGGGACGGTTCGCCAGGGACTCTAACTGTTCCTGCTCGGAGTCGCTCAAACTAATCGCTGGGGCAGAAAGACGGGGCATCACCTAAAGTCTCAGAGAAGCCTCTAAAGATAACGCAATTTACGCCATGCGGTACTAGTATGAGCAATCCTATCTTGAATGACCAAGCTAATGTTTGCGTTACGACTCCCAGCTACTTGTTCACTTTCCAAAAGATGCTTGCTGTGACCAATTCTCTTGTACCTAGAGTTACTTTCGTCCGTCTGCTGCTGTGGATTGTTGGGCGGTGGACTCCCAAATCGTTTTACCTGAACCAACCGTCCCAGGAAACTGCCAACCCATTTGAGTAACAGTATTGATAACTGCACATATCAGATTAACCGTATGTCGCTGTACCTGATCAATAAATTGTTGATCCATTGCGGTATCAACAATCTGCTTCTGGCGATTTACAAAAAATGGAACTGAAGCGCCGCTTGCATTTGGCAGCCTCCATGATCCATGACAAAGAATATTCCTCATTTGTGATGCTTGTCGTAAATCATCTAAAAGCTCATCAAGATTTTCTATTACAGCATCCGGATTGTCTTTCACTGCTCTTCCATAGGTATCAACCAGATTCCCCAAAGGATCAATGAGAGCACGTTCCAGCTTAGGCAACCAATCGACATAAGCTTGCTCAATCTCATCCTCTTCGTATGTTCGCGTTGCTGTGAATGCAAAGATTGCCTTTCCTAATACATCTTCTAGAAACCCGAATGTGGCAACGGCACGACCCAGACTTTCCCAAAAGGTAGCCTCATGTCCATGAGTAGGAACTTTGTTGGGCAAGCCGTCCTGTTTGACTCGATATCGTGTTGGCTTTCCGTCATTCATATGATTTGTTTCGTAAGCTGAGCGCCCAACGACCAAGATAAGCGGCGGCAGGTAGCCTTTGCATCTCCACCAAGATTTCTTAACCGTCCGCTTCATCAACTTGTTGGGCAGCTAATCTGCAAATGCTGCCTCTATGCTGCTTTCTACGCTGTCATCCTACGCAGAAACCTACGGAACCAGCATAATATCATGAGCGCCACGAGTGACATCCAGTTTAAAGCCTGTTCGTTCCAGTCGTGGACGATTGTCCGCAATCACGTTCCAGAATTCGATCGCGCCCGTTTTTGGATTAGCTTCCCGGTAGTTGTAGATCACCACAGCCAAAGATGTTCCAGTTTTATCGAAAGTGAGTTGTTCGGGTAAAAGTCCGTCAAAGCCATACTCATCAACAGTTTTCAGATGTCCAGAAGTGCGGTCAAACTTAACTAACGACAGCGAACTGTAGGATTTACCACGCCAGAACGGGGGCAAATTGCTTAGATACGTGCGACGCAGATTTACAGTTGCAATGAGTCTATTATCGGGACTCAGGGCAAACCCCTCAGCTCCAAGTCCTACTTCGGTTTTAGAAACGATGCTTGGCGGCTTACTAGTTTCAGGATCAAAGCCAATTGCTATCATTTCGCTTTTAGGATTCAATAAATAATTCAACGCCCGCAGCCCATACATCCGCCATTTCAAATCTGGTACCAGGAAAAAGCGCCCATCTGCGCTGAAACGACCATTACTGAGATGATTCCCTGCTGCCAGAGGGGGATGATAAAGCTCTAAACGAACGGCGTTGTTCTCTTGAATTACGCTATAAAAGGCAACAAAAGAAGTGTATGACCCTTCAGAACCATCACTTGTTGTAGTGACTGCCAAAAAGCGCCCGGAAGGATGCCAAACAACCGATCCTGGAACTGCTGATCGAGCAAAATCTTGAGCGATCGCAAAGTCATAGCGTTGTCCCAGGGTTCCATCGGGTTGAATCTGGAAAACGGCTAGCTCTCGATCGGTTTCTTCTGAGACAACTGCCAGAAATGTACCATCAGGGCTAATGCTTAGGGTTTTGGGATTTCGACCAACGGTCACGGTTTGCAGAACTTGTGGTTGACGCAAATTAGCAATACTTATAACGGTAATTCGTTCACCTGATGGCATCTCATCAATGGATTGCAATTCTTGAATTCCGTCGGCAGGACGCGATCGTACCTCTGATACATATGCCCGCTCACCCGTTGGAGAAACCGCAATATTCTGGGGCCATGACATGACTGAATTAGAAACCTGAACAGAGGTAACGATCGGTTCTGTTGGATTCAGCGGCAGTTCTACAAGCGTGAGCGTGTCCTCCAGTCCAGCAATGCGATCGAGCTTAGCATCAGCGTAAGCCGTTGCCACCATATCGGCATCAGACGCAACGAGTAGGGCACGTCCACTAAACTGAGGAGCCTGAGCGACAATCGGTGCGATTCCTACAGGTTCGATCAGTTGCAATAATCCGTAGCCGATTAGGGCTAGCAACATCCCCAATGCGGCCCAGATGACAAAATTAAACCGCTTGAATTTCAGCCAACGCATCATTCGCATCGGACTAACCCTTTCACATTTCTTTAGAAACCTGAATTTAGCGTAGGCGATCGCTATATGATCGTCCAAGTCATATTTGGCATCAAACTAATAACTTTGAGTTATTACATGGAACTCCAACAGCTTCGCTATTTCGTCATGGTTGCTGAAGAACTTCATTTTGGACGCGCCGCCGATCGCCTACATATCAGCCAACCTGCACTGAGTAAGCAAATCGCTAATTTAGAAAAAGAGATCGGTCTGGCATTACTCACTCGCACCAAACGCACCGTTAAGCTAACAACTGCTGGACAAGTATTTATAGAGCAGTCCAAGCAACTGCTGTCTCAGGTAGACACAGCTATCCAACTCACCAGACGCACGGCTCGTGGTGAGGCAGGACATCTGACCATCGGTTTCACAGAAACCGCAACACATACCGTGCTACCGAACCTGGTGAAAGAATTCCGTAGCAATTACCCCAATGTCGAACTCACCATGCTAGGACTTTCCACAGAAGCACAGGTTGCTGCCTTAAACCGAGATCAAATCGACATTGCCTTTTGCATCCTCCCATTGATGAGCGCGGCTTGAATTTGCACTCCATCTTGTCAGCAAATTTTGTGGTCGTCTTGCCGCAACAACATCCCTTGCTACAGTGCGAGAAGATTACGCCAGAAGCTCTAGCCAATGAGTCGTTCATTATTCATCCTCGCCACGAAGGACCCATTCTCTACGATGGATTCATTCAGATCTGTCAGGCAGTAGGATTTCACCCCAAAATCGTCAAAGAATCTATCTCTTTACAAACCCGAATCTGTCTAGTTGCTGCGGGCTTAGGAATTACGTTTGTTCCCGAAAACTTACAGTTTTTGGTTGGCAGCGAAGTGGTTTGTAAAGCCTTGCAAGACTGCCCCATTTGCCTAAAGTTTGCGGCGGCTTGGCGGCAAAACTCTATCAGCCCAACACTGCGTGAATTTTTAAAGATTATGCGCGAAAAGCTTGACTAAGTTATCTGTTCTGAATTTGTGCCGTAATTCCTCTACATATGGAAAATGAGCGAACCGTCCATTCATACTTTACGCAAAATGTCTTTAGATTGCCAGGATTTTGTCTGTATAACGTTCCTGGTCAGCGGCGGCAAATCGCCTTTGCATCACCGTCAAGATCTTGATTCCGTCCGCTGCACCAGGATTGTTATACGGTGTTGCTACGCCAACCTTTATCTTCAAGAACTAGCATCAGAAACCGTTGGTCTTCCTTCGTGCTTTCAACTCTTCTCTCACCTCCTCTATTTTTTCAAACGCGATTTGTACGGCAGCTTCAAACTCTTCTTCAGTCTTGTGCTCTGACCACTTCTTATCCGTTTTACGTTTCACACATCTAAAAATAGATTCATGCAGAAGTTTTTCATTGTCGGATGCGGCTCTACCAGTATATTCTTTGAGAGATTCTAGGGGATTATTAATTAGATCCCTCCCTCTTCTTCCGTCTAGAGCCAAGCTTGAAATATCTATCACCGCTTTCTGAATTCTTTTTCTGTGATAGTCCTGCAATCCTTTTTTTGATTGTCCAGGAAGAGCGGCAACTTCAACATTTTGAAAAGGAATATCTACTTTTTCCTCTTCTTGAGTGAGAAGGTCAATAACCATCTTGCGGATGGCTGGATCTAAGTCTTGAATCCTTTGACCTTGAAGCGTAACTATCTCACCCTTTTCATTACGTGTCAGTTCTCGCTGATCCAAAGTTTTTTGTCTTCGATATTCTTCAACACTAACATCTTTACCATTTACTCTCAAATACCAGCGTAAACCGAGATGCCCGATAAATTCAGAGCTATTCTCTTCTCGGCTTGCAGCTTTACGAGCTAATGAACCCTGCGGAATATCAACTAATAGAGGAAAGACTTCTACAGTTTCTTTATCTAAAACTCTCTCGATGCTAAACACAAGTGTTTGTTCTTCTCCTTTACTGTCAGGAACTTGAACAAGTATCTCGTCACCATCTGATAAGCCATCAGTATTATTTAGGCACAAAACTGTATCGCCAGCCCGATAGTCATCTTGCAGAGTTCTATTCCGAATTACATCAGCTTCAGTGACAAGCTCATCTTCAATGATAATGTGTTCCTCGCCCTGAATAAACTGCTCAAAAAGCTCACTTATTCCAAGCGCTTCATGAGTAACAACAACTGCTGAGTTGTCAGACTGAAAATCTCCCCAATCATTAGCTTTTGGATAAGTACCATTTACTTTACGAATGATCCGTCCGAATTCCTGTTCTGCCTTTTGAGTAGAACGCATGATGCACAAAGGAACAGACACTGAAGCATACGGTACGTTAAAACCTTCTCCCACCATTGAGACATGAATCAAGGCGATATACTCATCTTTAGCGAATTTGCTAAAAATTTCGCTTGGTCTACCTTCCGGATCATACTCATCATTTCTGAATGAACCAAGCCTACTCTTCCATTGAGTAGTGGATAATTTTCACAAAGCTCGCGTAGACGATAAGCATGTTTGATATTAAGCGCTCTAATAATCATCCGATGAGGTTTTCCGCTTTTACGTTTAAGCTCTAGAACTTCAACAGCACGATCTAATACAGGTTGACAGAATGAGTCTGCCAAAATGCATTCCTGAAACCAAGAACGCTCTTTTTCTGCCTTTTCATAAAATTGTTCAGCAGTGTATTCTACTTCATTCCCATCTTCTTCGACCTTAAAACCTTCTGATTTCGCAGGTGAGAAGGTAATACGTTTAATAATTGGAGTTTTTAGCTTCCAAGCATCCTGAATCGTAAATTCAAAGTCTGTTCTAGGTGCTTTTTTCCGGACAGTTTGCCCATTTAACTCCTCACATTGCTCGACCACGTAGCGCACATAGGGTAGATCTTCACGATCGCCTCGATGACGAGTCCCTGTCAGAAAAACAAGGCTAGCATGACTAAAGTAATTGAATATACTTCGATAACTAGATGCTGCACTGTGGTGAGCTTCATCAACGACTATTAATCCAATATTTTTAGGATCAATGTCGCCTCGGCTCA
This sequence comes from Leptolyngbyaceae cyanobacterium SM1_4_3, assembly GCA_012031415.1. Classification (GTDB taxonomy): domain Bacteria; phylum Cyanobacteriota; class Cyanobacteriia; order Elainellales; family Elainellaceae; genus JAAUTN01. The sequence goes on from JAAUTN010000200.1 coordinate 5,497, forward strand.
CTAAATTTTTGAGAAATTGCCAATTTGTAACTAGAATATCAACTTTGTCTAACAAAAAACTTACATCAGAATAAGACTCAGCACTTAACTCCAAAATTTGCGGCGGTGGAGTTGTTTCATCTAGTAATCCTCTCTTATAAAGCTCCCACTCTGCTAAAAGAGGTTCAACCTACCTTTTGGAAGTTTTTTACTAGGAAAATCCTCCATTACTCTTTGACGAAGAGTACAATTATGCGACAGAAAAATCACTTGCCTGCCCTGAATGAAGCGACCAAGTATATAAGGTGCCGCTTGTAAAATAACCGTTTTGCCACACCCTACACCAACAAGAAAGAATGCAGCACCGCTATCGGCTTGACGATTCTCTGGTAACAGTTCACCATTCGCGCCCATCTCAAAGAGCTTTAATAATGCAGCTTGTTGATGGGGGTAAAGCTTCGTCTTGTGATTATAAAGACGTTGAATAACAGTCGAACTATTTTGATGAAAATAAGAAGGTGAGTTCATTCAAGACGATTTCCTTTTTTAAGGTTACAAGTTGAACATAGAGCCTGACCGTTATAAACTGCCGTTTCGCCGCCTAATGAATATGGAATCTTGTGATCGGCATGAAAAGTTTCAGGTGTTAGCGACACACCGCAGATCTCACAAAGATATCCCGATCTTTTAAGAATGATTAGTTTCTGTATGGAAGTGAAGTGACGACGCTTTTTCATGTGCTGTATTCGATAAATGATTGAAATATAAATCCTCTTCGTTCATCACCTTACTGACGCTCATCTTGTCGCGCTACAGGCAAATCTCCACAGAACTGAGTAATCCCTATACCAATATCCTGCATATAGTGTAACAACACATTTCCACCTCTATCCATAGCGTGGGAAGGTTTTGATAAAGTTTTTATTAAATTAATCTAAAGTTTTATGCTGCCAACTCACAGGTAGCAATTAAGTACAGTCCCCATCGAAAGATGGAGCCGTATAACGATTGAGTTCAGCGGCGGCTACCAACCTTTACATTCCAACCAATAACGTTCATTCCGCCGCTGCAACGATTTGTTAGCTGGCTTACACCGTATGCTATTCCTACAGCACTTGATGAATGCTTTCGACCAGTATCTCAATGAAATCAACTGCATCACCGACAAGTACCTCATCAATGTTCCATCGGCTTCCAATATTAAAAGTTGGGTCTATGTCGGCTTCATGAGCGATTTTATTTCTTCGATCAACGATTGAATTCAGTTGCTGCTTCACATCTTTCGCGGATCTAGCCATTTGGATAGCCACCTCATCCCACAATTTTTTGTCTGAGATGTATCTGATTGCATCAGCGATCTTGTCTGCTTGTTGAAAACTTTGATATCCCAAACGCTCCCTAATTTCACTCTCTAACCAAGAAGTATTGTTGAGCCTGTTTAGGATGCTGCTCGATATTGTGGCGATCAACGTTGAAATCTTCTGGGATTGCTGGAGGAACTCATATCCTTGAGCTTGTTGAATATCAGCTTCAAGCCAAGAGGCAATATCAATCGCTGTCAGTCGATCTTGACGCGCACCGCCCAACGACACTTGAAAGCGTGAAAACGCTGACTGAGGCGTGTTCGCTGAAGATATTGGCTCAGAGCGTTGTCCTCGATGGATTTCCAGCATTCCTAGCGTCACAACTTCATGCACATAATAATCCAATGCGCTCACAGCGAGAACCAGCGCAGCACGTAACATATCTGATACGTCAAGTGCGCCTGTAGCTTGGGCTTTAACAGAATTATGAAGTGCAATTAGGTCTCGGACACGACCAATGCTAATGCGAAATTGGTCAAGCGCTGACTGCATAGACGGAGCTTTCGGAACTTAATGCAATGATTTTGTCTGCCAAATCTGAAAAGGTTTGCCTAAACTCTTCCTGTTTCTGCTGATTTCGCTCCAAAACAATGCCTGTTTGCCTTAACTGCTGAGGGGTCAAGTCATAGACTGGAGTGCGATGTTCCTGGGATAGAGCAATGAGACTATTGAAATTGGAAATCTTTGCAAGAGAAAGGTTGCTTGCAATTCCCTGATCTCTGTAAGCCTCATTTGGCAACATCATGTTGCTCTGTCTCAGAGTTGGAATTAGCTTTTCGGAGACAGCTTTCTCAATCTTCTCAATCCAAGTTTGAAACGCAGCCGTTTCTTTGCCTCGGATAATTCGATAGTTTTGAACGATCGTTCCTAAGAAACGCAGCTTAACATTAGGAAAAGGATAATTAGCTTCTCTTAAAACTTGAAGCGAACTTGCTGACTTAGCCCAGGCATACCATCTCGGCAGTACCTTAGCCAAAGAATCGATCGCCATTACAGAGAAAAAATCGGCAGTTGTAGGTACCAAAAAAAGTCACTAATCATCAGCAGATTTTGATTAATTGAACCTAGGCTAGGACTCATGTCAATCAAAATATAGTCTGCATCAAACTTGGTTGCTGTTTTCTCAAGTAAATCATTGATAGAACCTGGTAAATTCTTAAGAGCTTGAATTGAACCACTTAGTTCTTGAGCAATACCAAGGGTTACTTCGTACTCAGCAAAACCAACGTGACCAGGCAATAAAAATAAATCATCCCGACCTTGTACTGGAATGCAATCGACAGCTTCAATCGCTCTCGGTTGTGATTCAAATGCCGGAGCTAAACCTGTCTTTATGTTCGAGGTCGTATTATAAATTTCTTGAATTCGCGCCTCGTCATCCTCAGTTTCCTCTCCTAAAGCCATGCCCGTGAGGTTACATTGTGGGTCGCTGTCCACAAGAATTACTCTTTGGCCTTTCGAGGCAAGCATCCAGCCCAAATTGAAGGTGGTTGTAGTCTTGCTAACTCCGCCCTTGTGGTTAAATAAGGCAATTTTTTGAACCATTGCACCAAGCCTTCTTGTGATATCGAGGTCGCTAGCTGCTCGGAACAGAACTCAAAAGGAAAGATAATCCTTGTCCTTTAGCCTTCAGTATAGCTTGAAGCTTTCTGATCACCCGTCGCCACTGCCCTTACTGACAACCCTCTAGGTGATTTTACAGCCACAGACAATACTGAAACCATTGCCCCACCGACAATTTTCTGGGCATTTCGGACTTGCAGACAACCTCAAGGAACGAGTGCAAGGACTCTCAGCGGAGCCAGCTAACGGTGAAGTTGAGCGGCGATAGACAAGTTTGAAGACTCCACTAAGATTGCTCCTTTCGCCGCTCCAACGCAGTGTTAGACAGCCGTTTCAATATCCTAATATTTGTTAAAAGCTCTAAAGGTGGAGTTCCAAGCAGTTGCCGGAGCCATAGCACAGAAGTTCCCCAATCGATATTGGCTGAATCAGGTCGAGGATGAGCACTAGCATTTCGCAAGTCCACAATACTCATTTCTGACTCGCGGGCTAGAAAGCAGGTTGTAATACGAGTTAAAATCTCCTGAAACTCTGGGAGTAGATTATCAAGAACTAATCGAATCCTAACGAAAGCATCAGTGCAACTGTCCATCAGATCGTCGTCGAAGTTTTCAAGAAATACCTGAATTTGCCCAAGAGTTAGTTCTGGTCCTGTTGTGGCAGCTTTCTTCACAGAAGTAAACAGTTGTCTGCGTCTTTCGATCTTCTTTTCCTGTTTTTTGCTGGAAATATCAACTGCCTGAAACTCAGATGAAGCAAAAACCTCTCGCCAAGGTTCAATAAGAGCTTGATTTAACTCGGCTTCTGCAACTTTAGCTATTGCTAAAACAACAGGTGCCCACATTTTTAGAACTCTATATTCAATCATTCTTTGCATTGAATATGAATCAACTAGCTCGCTTCTTGCTTTGTCAGGTAGCATCCGCCAGTTTTCGACTCCTAAATATTGAAACCAAGCTCGCTCACCTTCCAGCCTTAAGTTATCAAGTACCCCATCCTGCTGAGCACTCCTTAGTCCATTAGCCCTATTTTCAATCTCAAGAGATATTTTTTCTGATTCTTCTATTCGCCCCACTTCTTTCATAGCTCTGCAAAGTCTATCACCAGAGTATTCCAGCAATACTTCTTCTTTGACTTCACCACAAAAATAGTAGGACAAAAGAAATCTAAACCTCGCTCATCAAAGATGCGTGCAATAGCATCTAAACCTGGAACAACTCTGCTCATATCGTCAAGAAATTGTTCTCCCAGCAACAAATACTTAATTTCGTACTCTAGATCAAGCTCATAAGTGTTCTGAATGACATGCAGGAAAAACTGGGAATAAGTGCATATCCAGTTGTAGTAATGCTCCGACTCCCAATGTTCAGAGACAGCAGACCATAGTGATCGTAGGAGAAATACAGCTTCTCGAAGCGCTTCAGTAGTATTTTTCTGTTGTATTTGCTTTAGATACTCAATAGCCTTTATTACGATCTGAGGATCACCGTATCTTAATCCGAAGTGTTCGTATGTCTCGGTAAGAGCTTCTTCGCGTGTATAAATTGGTATTCCGTCGATGTATTCCATAACTTCATACTTTACGCAAGATGGCTGTAGATTGCCAAGTTTTGTCTGTCTAACGGTGAAGTTGTGCGGCGGCAGATAACCTCGAACTCTCACCGATAAACGCTGTTCCGTCCGCACCAACGCAGTGTTCGACGGCTGACGCTACCTTCAGGCAAAACGGCAGTATCAGGACATTTGTTCACAAAGCTTGCAAGTAGATTCTTTGGACTGTAATATAGGGTACTTAATTTTAGTTTCGTTCCCGAAATCATGCCTGACCAATACCTTTCTGTGAAAGAAAGCTCTGAAATTCTCAATTGTTCAGAGCAATACGTTCGCCAACTACTCCGGTATGGTGAAATCAGCGGCGAGAGGATTAGCAGCCGCTGGATTGTAGCATCAGAATCTGTGCATGAGTACCGTTGCAAGGGAGAGGATGCCAATCTAGGCGTTCCCGATCATGGGCGACGATCCTTCAGTAAACCAGATCTCAAAGCCTTAAGTTTTTTCTCTGGCTGCATGGGTCTAGACTTGGGACTAGAAAAAGAAGGAATCAAGGTATTGCTTGCCTGCGAAATTGATCCAGCCGCGCGCAAAACAATAGAGACGAATCGACCGGATATGGCGTTGATTGGAGATATTAGGGATTATTCAGCGATAGAAATTCGAGAAAAAGCAGGATTGAGTTCGACCGATGAGATTGATGTCATCTTGGTAGTCCGCCATGCCAAGCTTTTAGCAGTGCAGGAAAACGCCAAGGATTCAATGACGATCGCGGCAATGTCTTTTTAACATTCATCGATTTAATTACTGAACTTCAACCCAGATTTGCCGTAATTGAAAACGTTCGAGGATTACTATCTGCTCCACTGAAGCATAGACCTCATGAAATGAGAGGGAAGAACTTTCCACCCTTATCTCAGGATGAACAACGAGGAGGGGCATTGCTCTTTATTACCCAAAAGCTCAAACAGGCAGGATATAGTATTTCGTTTAACTTATACAATTCCGCTAACTTTGGAGCGCCACAACAACGGGAAAGAGTAGTTATCATGTGCAGTCGTGATGGCGAAAAACTTCCCTATCTCACACCGACTCACGCGGCGAAAGGTTTGTATGGGCTTCCACAGTGGCGGACATTGAGAGAGGTTTTGGAAGGACTACCCAAAGATGAGCATCATTTTGTCAAGTTTCCTGAGAAACGACTCAAATACTACAGACTTCTGAAACCTGGACAATATTGGCGAGATTTACCAGCAGAGTTACACCAAGAAGCACTTGGGGCTTCGTATCATGCAGGAGGTGGAAAAACTGGTTTTTATCGGAGATTAGCCTGGGATAAACCTTCTCCAACACTGGTAACTCATCCAGCCATGCCCGCGACCGATCTGGCACATCCAGAAGAGGATAGACCACTCAGTATTGAAGAGTACAAGCGCATCCAAGAGTTTCCTGATGATTGGGCGATCGCGGGAAGTTTATTGGATCAGTATCGGCAGGTTGGAAATGCTGTGCCCTGTTCTCTGGGAAGGGCGATCGCTAGGATGTTATTGACTCATTTGGAGGGCAAAACACCGATCATCTATCCAGACTTTCCCTACTCGCGTTATCACAAAACAGATGATGTGAGTTGGACAGTTGAAACTTTAGGTGATCTCGAAGAATCCTTGGAAGCACAGCTTTCTTTGAATTTAATCTGACGACTCAGGCAAAAATTGCCAAGGATTGCTTACCTCTACGGCTAAAGCATTTGGATTCCCTGTTAAAATCTGCTGAACAAACATGGCAAAATTCTCTTCCGAGAAACGAGTCGTTCCGTACTTATCATTGAAGTACGACCATCGATATAATCCTGTCCTAGCATCAACTCTGTACCATTTTTCGATGGGTTGGTTGATCCTAACCCTGGAAGATGAGCTATTTTCCGAATTGCTGCGATTCTTCACTTGCAAGAGAGAACCATCGACATTGCAAAAATCGACATGACGAACGGACTCGCCCCAGCAGCAATACCAACCATATTCACCTAACTGTTCAGCCAGAAATTCTTCGAGAAGTAGTCCCTGAATATTTTCGGCTGACATCGACAGCCTGTGAGCATACTTGATCTGCTCAAGATGATCTGCTGTTAGCCGTGTCAATCTGGCATTAATGATTGTATTGACAATTGGATCGGCAACTGTTCCTGGCGGTTGTGAGATTCGTCTGGAAATTCTGTTCTCGTAACTATCACGGTATTTTTTCAGCCAAGCCTGGGCTAGAACTTCCGGCGTATTGCCTTTCAGGGTTGGAGAAAGCCCTGGATTCCTGTAACAGGCTGTTAAAATCGTGTGATGAGCTTCTAGGAATGGCTGACCTTGCTGGGAAAAAGCATTTTGAAAGATTTGTAAAAATAGCTCTTCAGAACTGGAGGTATTGATGATGTCATCAAAGGTAACGGGCATGAAATATTTCCTTCTTGGGCAAGAAAACTACTAATCAGAAATGCCCAGATTGTACGTCATATCCAACTCTGACAGACAAGTTCTCAACTACCCCCCAACAGATAACCTAAAGCCGTCGAACGATAAAGTTGTGCGGCGGCAGATAACCTTGAACTTCTACCGATAACCTCTGTACCGTCCGCACCAACGCAGTGTTAGGCGGCT
>JAAUTN010000026.1 GCA_012031415.1 Leptolyngbyaceae cyanobacterium SM1_4_3
GAGCCTGTTCACGCTCTTTTCGATTTGACTTTTGGATATCGCTCATAGACTTTCCGGTTTCAATCAGTTTTATCTAGTGAACTTCAAGCTTTCCTATCACAGGGTAGCTTAACAAACTGTTTGTTAAACTCTCCAGAGAAACATGACCTGGAACATAACCTCTATACTTCAGTAATGCATGAGGTCGGCAGAACGAAGCCAAATTAAGCCCTATTTTTTAAGGTTTGGTTCGTTACCCCTCTGCATAAGCTGAGCCTGGTCACGACTTCCTGGATCGCATCTGCCGCTTAGAACGGTCGTAACCGTCTAGATACAAAAGCTGATAGGAAAACATACTCATCTCCGTCTAGTTTAGCAAGAGAGTTGGAATTGCCACAGAGCATTGATGTATCTTGGTTAACAGTAGCGCTACCAGAAGGGTAGAACTCATGATTGACCGGATGAAATGGGCTAGTGCTTTATCAACCCGCCCGTCCTTAGAGGCGGCAGTTGGGGAAGTGGTCGAGCGGGCTGAGCGATCGCTACAGGCTCCGGCAGACTTAGGGTTAGTATTCATTTCCTCGGCATTTGCCAGTGAATATTCTCGCCTACTGCCTTTATTGCAAGAACGACTTTCTCTGCCTGCCCTGATTGGCTGTAGCGGCGGCGGCGTAATTGGCATGGATCAATCCGGTGAAGCTCAGGAAATTGAGCAAGAAGCTGGCTTGAGTCTCAGCTTGGCTCATCTGCCTGGCGTGAAAGTGCAGCCATTTCACATCCCCCTAGACGAGTTGCCTGACCTGGACAGCCCTCCGTCTGCTTGGGTAGACCTGACAGGCATTTCGCCTCAAGATGAACCTCAGTTTGTGCTGCTGTCTGATCCTTTTTCTTCGGGAATTAATGATTTACTGCAAGGATTGGATTATGCCTATCCTGGTTCTGCAAAGGTTGGTGGTTTAGCTAGCGTTAGCTCAATGACCAACGGCAGCACCCTGTTTTACAACGATCAGGTGCTTCACAGCGGCACGGTTGGCGTGGCCCTGAGCGGCAACGTTGTGATGGAAACGATTGTGGCTCAGGGTTGTCGCCCAATTGGGCAGACTTACCGCGTGGTAGAGGGAGAGCGAAACATTGTCCTGAGCCTTGAGGAACAGATAGATGCAGATGCTCTAGCCTGCGGCATGGCGAAAACTCCGCTGGAAGTGCTTCAATCTCTGTTTCAGGATTTGGATGATGAAGATCGGGCATTAGCGCAACATTCCCTATTTGTAGGAATTGCCCGGAACGCATTTAAGCAGCGGCTGGAACAGGGAGATTTTTTGATTCGCAATTTGCTGGGCGTTGACCCGAAGGTGGGGGCGATCGCCATTGGCGATCGCGTCCGTCCGGGGCAGCGCATTCAGTTTCATCTGCGCGATGCTCAAGCCTCAGCCGAAGATCTGGAAATGATGCTAGAACGCTATCAGCAAAACACTCAGGCAAACTCCGAAGCGGCAGGTGCCTTGCTCTTTTCGTGCGTTGGTCGCGGGCAAGGGTTGTACGGACAGCCTAATTTTGACTCGCACTTGTTTAGCCGCTACATCCGCAATATTCCCGTTAGCGGCTTCTTCTGCGGCGGCGAAATTGGCCCAGTTGGAGACGCTACTTTTTTACATGGCTACACTTCGGTCTTTGGCATTTGTCGGCAACCCTAGCAATTTGATTTTTCCTCGTTGCCAAGCTGGAGCTTGGCAACGAGCAAGGGATTCCTCAGCCCCTCGCCCCTTCTCTTATTACTAGCGTTGTATCGTTATCAATCAAAGCTGGTTCACCAGCATGGTCTTTGGCGCTAAATCGTTCAAAATATTGACGAGCTGCATCGGGAAATTTGGGAAAGTCAAATAGCGCGTCTCCGTTAGCAATGTCAGCCCAGAAGTAGCGCAAGTCTGGGACGAGGGCTTCTGCTTCTGCAAGGGAAAGGTTGAGGGGCGGCTGGGTCAGAAGCTTGAGCATGAAGGGACGGGAGCGATCGCCCATCCACTCTCGCGATAGCGTTTGCAGATCTTCCCATTCGGGTACAGCAGCAACTCGGTCAGACTCAATTTGAAGGTGTTGTTTGCCCTGAGCATCCTGAGAAAAATGCAGCACTCGGTAAGGATGAGGGTAGCTGACTAAAGATCCGGTGGTGATGTCGTAGATCCCCTCGTGGCAAGCAATGTCCTGGACGTGCAGATGCCCTGTGAAAATTAGCTGCACCCCGGCAGACCGCAGCAGGCTCAGCAGTTCTGGTGCATTCTTCAGCATATAGCGGAGACCAAGACCGTCGCGAGACTGCCCCGGCAGATGCTCGACCACGTTGTGATGAATCATCACGATGACCAGTTCATTCTGGGTTTTTGCTAAAACTTCCTGGAGCCAGGTCAACTGCTCATCGTCCAGGTAGCCCGTACCAATTTGCTTTCCCTCAGCGTCAAAGAAGTTGGAATTTAGCCCGATCAGCCGTACCCCTGGCAAAATTTCATGGCTGTAGTAAATCTGCGTCGGGTCGTCATAGCCAAATTTTTGGTAATACGAAGGAAAGTCAGCTAGCCCAATCGATCGATCGGTCGCAAACTGCTCTGGCACATCATGATTTCCCGGAATCACATAAACTGGGTAGGGCAGCTTTGCCAGTCGCTCTGCCAGCCAGCGATGATTTTCTGGTTCGCCGTGCTGGGTCAAATCTCCCGGCAGCAGCAAAAAATCTAGTTCTAGCTGCTCTAGCCGCTCCAGCACAATTTCTAGCGCGGGAATGCTGACTTCTACTAGATGAAAGCGAGTGGGATGATCCCAAATCGTCTGGGGAAGGGCGATGTGAAGGTCGCTGGCGATCGCAAACCGAAAATCTAAATTCATAAAGCCTCAATCGAGTGGGTTAACAAAAGGCTAACGATTCAAATTAGCGGCAGCAGATAACCTCAAATCTAGCACTAGCAACCTTTATCTATATTGCTGCATCTAAACCCCCGTTATGCTGTATGGCTTCTACTGTAAGCCGAGAGTATATTTTAATGCTTTATCAATCCGTAGAATTTTGGCTTTCACCTTATCGATTCCTTGAGAAGCAAGGTCAATTTCATCTGATTCAACAAAAGCTACAATAACACGCGCTCCTTCACGGATATCCAAAGGTTGTTCAATGAGTTCTACTTGACCGTTTCGGTAAATTCCTTCAACTTTAGCTATTATCAATTTTGTTCTAAAAAGCTAATGAACGTCATAGTTCTAGTATTCACGACATCATAAAACAAGCAGGTTCCTCTATACAGGAGTATTTGAATTGCCTATCGTTCGTGTGCGCCAGCACGTTAACCCGCTCAGCGATAAGTACCAGCAGCCCGTTACCCCGCCCGACTGGGGAAAAGTTTATGCTGACCCGACCCAGCCTTTGCATCTAGATATTGGCTGTGGCAAAGGCTACTTTGTGCAAAACATGGCGCAGCAGCAGCCTGACTGGAATTTTTTAGGACTGGAAATTCGTGAACCGCTGGTCGAGTATGCCAATTCACGCCGAGAGGAATTGGGGCTTACAAACCTGCACTATTTATTCTGCAATGCAAATATTTCTCTAGGGCTGCTGCTCAATTCCTTTCCACTAAACACCTTAGAGCGCGTCACGATTCAGTTTCCTGACCCCTGGTTTAAGAAGCGGCATCAAAAGCGGCGGATTGTGCAACCAGAGCTAGTGGAAGAGTTGGCAAAACATTTGGTCAGCGGTAGTGTCGTCCTGCTTCAGTCAGACATTGAGGCTGTTGCGGTGGAAATGCGCGATCGCTTCCTAGAACATCCTGCCTTCGCCTCACAAACCGACGGGTGGCTTCCCACCAACCCGCTCTCCGTGATGACCGAGCGGGAACAATCTACCCTGTTGCGAGGTGAACCCGTCTACCGCATCCTGTTTTGCCGCCAATGACTCTAATTGGTTTAAGTCCAGGATTCAAACCAGCGGCGCAATTCTAACCCTTCCACTGAAAGCGGCAACCCTAGATAAAGCGGCAACCAGAATACAAACGCCAGCCCAATCAGGAAAATTACTGTAATGCCTGTGGCTCTAAACCCTGCTTGGGGATGCCAGAGCCAGCGATCGCTGAGGTAGGCGATCGCCAATAGCCCAAACACTGACGCGCCCATGTAGTGATAGATAAACACACAGCGAGTTACCTTTGCCCAGGGAAGCCAGTTGGCAGCGTAGTTAAGGAGGAGGTAAAGGGCGATGAGATAAGGCGCAGGAGAAGGGTGAGAGCGGAGGAAGGGGGGAAGCGGTGGGGGAGCAGGGGAAGTGCTAGAAGGTTTCATTCCTGGTGCAGCAAGCCATTTCCAGGCTCGATAAAGCAGTACGCCGAGCAAGAAAATCAGTGCGGCTGTCGAAAACCACCAGAGAATTGGGTTTCCCATCGCGTGAACATCGTAAATTACGGTTCCCGTTCCTTCGGGAAGAGGTGGCCCCATGACGGGAACGGGTTCACTAGCAGTTTGAGTCGCTTTATAAAAATAGGCAACGGGGCGTATCATCAGCGGCCAGGTATACCAGGGCGAACAGTACGGGTGGGCATCCATGCCGCCGACGCGCCCGTGATATTCCAGAATGGTAGACTGCCACTGCCAGAAATTGGTGCTGGGGTCAAGCCGGATAAAGGGAATCCAACTGACGTAATAAATCAGGAAGGGAATCAGCGCCAGGTTGGGCAGAATGTGCCAGAGCTTTAGCTGCGTCAGATGTTCCAACGCAGTTTTGTAAGTGGCTTTGGGCACAAAGGCTTTGGGGAAGAATTGGTTGCTCCACTGAAGCACCCAGGCTGCACTCCAGGTGAGGTAAGCGCCGAGCAGAAAGCCCAACCCATTCCACTTGACAGCAACCGAGGCTCCAAAGAATGCGCCTGCGATCGCCAGCCTCAACCAGCGTCGATAAGACTGAATCTTCAGCGCCATGATCAAAAATAACTGTCCCAGTAGCCCAAAAATCACCAGGTAGACGTTGATCAGGGCATAGCGAGACTCAACCAGAAACAAACCGTCTACTGCTGCAAATAGACCCGCAATTAAGGCAAAACTGCGGCGATTGTTGAGGTGGTAGGCGATCGCCGCCGCCACCAGTGGAATCAGCGATCCCGTCAGCGCATTAAACCAGCGATAGCTGACAGGCGACAACACTAACCCCGTTAGCCCATTTCTCAAATCGCCATCGCCAATTGGCGTATGAGTCGCAATCCAGATGCCCAGCGCAATCAAGTAGGTACTGAGGGGTGGATGTCCCTCAAACAGCGGAATTCCGTTCAGGTAGCCGCTGGCAAATTTGGCAAAATACACCTCATCAAACACCAGCGTGTTAAACCGACCCAATCCCCAAAAGCGCAGCAAGACCGAAAGTAAAAATACTCCAGCCATGCCAAACCAAAACCAGGGAAAACGGCTGATGGGTTTGAGCTGCGAAGTCATACGCCAACCGAACCTGCAACAGGCACACAAATTGCTATAGCCTAACTGCTGAAGCCAGAAAAATGTAGCCACAGAAGGAAGAATTTCCCCACTTTTCTCGGCCCTCTCGTTACAAGGCTCTGCCTTGTAATGCTGCACCGGAGGCTCTGCCTCCCGTATCGACCACGAGGCAGAGCCTCGCTACGGGCATTCCCAGGTAGAACCTGGGAACGAGGGTCAAGAGAGAGGAGGCTGCAAATCGTTTACCCTATCGGACCTAAACCAACTGCCCCTGCGTATAGCGCTTGTTCTCCCAATTCGTCCTCGATTCGCAACAGGCGGTTATATTTGGCAACTCGTTCGCTGCGGCAGAGAGAACCCGTTTTGATTTGTCCGGCGCGAGTAGCGACTGCGAGATCGGCGATCGTCGTATCTTCCGTCTCGCCAGAGCGGTGGCTAATCACAGAGGTAAAGGCATTGCGCGTTGCCAGATCAATCGTTTCCAATGTTTCACTTAGGGAGCCAATCTGGTTTAGCTTGATCAAAATAGAGTTGGCTGAAACCTGCTCAATTCCCTTTTTCAAGCGTTCAGGATTGGTCACAAACAAGTCATCTCCAACCAGTTGAACGCTGTTTCCTAATCTCTCAGTCAGCAGATGCCAGTGTTCCCAGTCATCTTCGTTCAGCCCGTCTTCAATGGAGACAATTGGATACTGGCTGACCAAGTTTGCCAAGTAGTCAATCATCTCAGTCGGGGAATGAACCGAGCCGTCATAGGTGTACTGCCCATCCTTGTAAAGCTCGGTTGCAGCGACATCCAGCGCCAGAGCAACTTCTTCTCCCGGCTTGTAACCTGCCTGTTCGATCGCCGCAATCAGCAGATCAAGCGCAGCCTGGTTGGACTCCAGGTTGGGCGCAAAGCCGCCTTCATCTCCTACACCCGTTAATAATTTTTTGCCCTTTAGCACTTTGCTCAAGCAGGCAAACACTTCTGCCCCCCAGCGCAGCGCCTCCCGAAACGATGAGGCTCCCACTGGCACAATCATGAATTCTTGAATGTCCACGTTGTTGTCAGCATGGGCACCGCCATTGATCACGTTCATCAGCGGAACGGGCAGCAGGTTAGACAGCGGGCCACCCAGATATCGATACAGCGGAATTTCTAGCGCATTTGCTGCTGCTTTTGCTGTTGCCAGGGAAACTGCCAGAATCGCGTTTGCACCCAGGTTGGACTTATTTGCAGAGCCGTCCAGGGCAATCATGGTGCGATCAATGAGGGATTGGTTGAGAGCGTCTAGCCCCAGTAGCTCAGAGGAAATTTTTTCTTCGACGTTTTCTACTGCTTTGAGTACGCCTTTGCCATCGTAGCGATCGCCATCTCCATCCCTCAACTCATGCGCCTCAAAACTTCCCGTAGAAGCGCCACTCGGCACTTGAGCTAAGCCCATCGCGCCACTCGCCAGATAGACCTCCGCTTCAACTGTAGGACGACCTCTAGAATCGAGAATTTCCCTGGCCCGAATTTCTTCAATCGTCGTATCCGAGATGTCAATCATCCCTTTCTCCCCTACTTGGAATTAGTCACAGGCTTATCCTATAGCAGTTCCTTGTTCACTGAAGTACTGGCAGGTGATTTTTGTTAAACCTAAAAGTCTGCTTCAAAATGAAGGAGGTAAAACGTTAGAAAGAAACGGGAAAAACCGATGCGATTACTCCACACCATGTTGCGGGTTGGCAATCTAGAAGAGTCCCTTAAGTTCTACTGCGATCTTCTGGGAATGAAACTGCTGCGGCAGAAGGACTATCCAGGCGGCAAGTTTACGCTGGCATTTGTGGGCTATGGCGAGGAATCGGATCATACGGTTTTAGAACTAACCTACAACTGGGATACCGATCGCTATGATTTGGGCGATGCTTATGGACACATTGCGATCGGCGTGGATGACATCTACGCTACCTGTGAAAATATTAAGCAATTGGGCGGCAAGGTCGTCCGCGAACCCGGCCCGATGAAGCACGGCTCTACGGTGATTGCCTTTGTGGAAGACCCAAATGGCTACAAGGTTGAGCTAATTCAACTGGGAACGCAGGGAAATGCTTCTCAGCAGGAGTCAACGCCGCAGATGGCTTCTCGGTAGGTTGAGGAGGGGCGATCGCCCTAAATCAGCAAGTAAAAGCTGAAAATCAACTTTGACAACTGATCTGCTGACAAGCAAAATCAAGCAAACTAGGCCTCTAACAAATTCAAATTGTTGAGGCTTTAATTTTTGCTGTGACTCACTGCACGTCCAAGAGCAACAATTGAATCAAGCCATAGCAAACAGTCCTACTCTAGAATGTATGAAACCTAAGTCTATTTAAGTTAAACAATTTATGAATATCAAGCAGACTATAAATTTGACCGAACTGGTGCCTTCGCTCAAAGAACTATCCTACTCTGACAAGCTTTTGCTACTACACTTTCTGGTAGCTGAACTACTAAAGGATGCTGATTTAGTTCCACTCAACGCTGAAAACAAAGTTCCCAGTTAAGGTTTACATGATTCTTTTGAAGCTGCTGCTGTTTTAGGCAAAGGCATTGACAGAAGAAACAACGGAGCGTAGGCGTAAAACAGAATTTTTAGGAAGTTTACAAAATATGCTAACTAGCTACATTCAAGCTGCTATGCACAGGGCTGTTTATAAGCTTTTAGAGGATAAAACCTTCTTTGGTGAAATTCCTGAATTGAAAGGGCTTTGGGCTAATGCTAAATATGAAATTTCTCTCGCCGATTCACGCCCTAACGCATCTGACGAGAATAGCGAGGGCGGCAGGGCGTTCCCAGGCAAACCTGCTGAGCGGGAATGCTGTTAAAGACGCTGCTGCGGGCACCGATTACGGCATTTGCGCCGACTTTTACACCAGGGGCGACAAAACAATCCGAGGCAACCCAGGCTCCATTGCCGATCGCAATCGGCGCAGTTTTTAGCTTAAAGGACGGGTCGCTGATGTCGTGACTGCCTGTGCAAAGGTAAGTTTTCTGGGAAATGACGCAGTGCTGACCAATCTCGATTCGGTCAAGGCTATACAGCACCACATCATCGCCAATCCAGCTATAGTCACCGATGCTGACCTTCCAGGGGTAGGTAAAGCGGGCGGTGGGGCGAATCAAAACGCCTTTGCCAATCTCAGCGCCAAATCGCCGCAGTAGCCAAACTCGAATGCCGCTAAAGGGGTGGGGGCTGAGCGGGAAGGCGATCGCCTGCACCAGCCACCACAGCAAGATAAACCAGCCCGGTCGCCCCCGATCAAACCAGGATTGGTCATACAGGCGCAAGTCTGCCAGGGGCGCAGCGTTGAGAATTGGATCGGCATCGGTTGATGCAGATGTTGCCGAAGGGAGGCGATCGCCCGCATCCGCGTTAAGCTGTGGAGCAGTCATAGCCGGGGAAGAATCCTGGGAGTTTAAGAGTTGCCAGGGTTGAAGAAAATCAGGAACGGGAAAGAATTCAGGCATCAGGTTGAGGAACGGGTGCAGGGGCGCTGGTTGGTGCAGGGGTTGTATTCAACCGTCCCCCAAACTGCCGTAGTTCAAACAGTTTGACCCCGATTTGATACTCATACTGGCTCAGCAGACGACCATAGATATAGCCTGCCTTGCCGTCCAAAAAGCCCAAGCGAATGAAGTAGAACAGCACAAAACGCAGCAAAGGCTTGAACGGCAGGCGTACCCACACTTTCTTGAGGAATCGCTTGCGCTGCACCGAGTCGCCAAACAGGTTTGCGCCAATGGTGCCGCTTTCACCCATGCCAGTCAGCAGGTTGTAGTAAACTCTAGCTTCCCAGTTAGAGTAGCGGTTGTGGCGCTCTAACCAGTGGAACAGGTCACGGAAGTCGATGTGTAGCATATCCTCTTTGAGATAGCCGACCTTGCCTTCTAGCACGACGTGTTCGTGAACTTCGTTGTCGCCCGTATTGCGGATTTCTTCCGTGCCCAGGTTTTCGTAGCGGCCT
Source organism: Leptolyngbyaceae cyanobacterium SM1_4_3 (assembly GCA_012031415.1). Classification (GTDB taxonomy): domain Bacteria; phylum Cyanobacteriota; class Cyanobacteriia; order Elainellales; family Elainellaceae; genus JAAUTN01. The sequence goes on from JAAUTN010000026.1 coordinate 9,407, forward strand.
TTTTGATGGCGGAACAGGCGCAGATTCCAGTCGGGATATTTGCCGCCATGCCGAATCCATTTGCCCAGGAAAAAGACGCGACGGTTGAGGTAGTAGCCGTTAAAGTCTGGATTTTTGATCGCTTCAGCAATTTCATCCCACAGTTCGGGGGTGATGCGCTCGTCGCAATCGACGATTAGAACCCACTCGTTGTGAAAGGGCAAATTTTCGAGGGACCAGTTTTTCTTTTTCGGCCAGCGACCGTTGAAGTGAAACTGAACGACGTTAGCGCCCAGGTTCTCAGAAATCTCGACGGAGCGATCGCCACTCTGGGAATCGACGACAAACACCTCATCCGCACGGGCAACGCTAGCCAGGCAAGCGGGCAAATTTTCTTCCTCATTCTTAGCGGGAATGAGAACCGACACGGGAAGTTTAGAGGTCATAGTCATATCGAGTCAAAGCGGGTTAACAACTAGAACAGAGGGAGCAAGGGAGTTTTGTGAACCGGGCAAACGATTAAACAGAATAGACGGAATTTTAATCTGAAAGTTACAAAAGCCTGAACGATAGCCAATAGAACTGGAAGCTTGGACAGGTCAGGTTAGGAGGATTGCTGCGATCGCTTAGCCCACTGGGGAGCAGACACCATTCCTTGAATCGCAGACTTTAAGTAGCCAATTTGCCCATAAGCATAAACGAAGTTGTCAAACCGCTGCGCCGGATCGCTAATGTACTTTACAGAGCGATACAGCCCGCGCAGGAACCTTTCGCCACCTCGGTTGAGTTGCCCTACCCCAGCCCGGCCCGCTAGCTGTTCCCGATAACATTCGCTGATCCCCTGCCACCATCCTCGATTCAGAAACCAGGATCGCTGTAGTCGCTCTGGAGCGACATTATGAGCCACCAGCGCATCCGGTAAGTAGGCAACCTGCCAGCCTGTTGTCAGCGCTAGTTCGGTGACGTGCAATTCTTCATTCGACAGCAGGTTTTTACCAACCCGTCCCAAATTCACATCGAATCCGCCAATTTGGTCTAAAAACGAGCGACGAATGGAGTAGTTTAAGCCTCTAGGAGTCAGTCCGGGTTTGTCGATGTAGACAATCGCCTCTCCCAAATCATAGGCTCCTAAATTGCCTGCCAAACCAGGAGAAAGCCAGCGGGGAGGCTCAACTCCGGGCGGCCACAGCAGCGTCACTTTGCCGCCTGCAATGGCTAGTTTTTCGCTAGCTTCGTAGGCAGCGTACAGCACTTGCAGCCAGCCTTTGCTAGCAACCGCATCATCATCCAAATAGGTGAGAATGGCGCTACGAGCGGCTTTGGCTCCCGTGTTGCGGGCAACCGACAGTCCCGTGACAGGTTCGTAAACGTAGTGCAGACGGGGATGCGGTAGACGAGCTTCGACGACCTCACGGGTGCGATCGCTCGATGCATTATCGACCACAATTACTTCAAAGTCGTCTGCAAACTCCTGCTCTAGCAAACTATCGATCGCGGCACCGAGATAGGTATCGCGGTTGTGGGTGCAGATAATAGCCGAAATCTGCGGCTCAGACATAAGTTTTAATTCTGAGGTTTGGGTTCTGATCAGCCAGCAGTTCAGGCTGCTGTGGACTAGCTCAACCAAGCTACTCTTTATTTAGCCCATAAACCTATAGTGCCTCATCAATTTTTTATGAAGAAGCTAATAGTGAAAATAAATTTCTCGGTATTCTTACGACCGTACCCTATTTGAGGGTGGGATCGTGCAGGCGACCGTGCAGTGCAATTAGCGTTTGGGCAAGCTGACTCAGCCGCGCTTCTAAATACTGCTTTCGTCCTAATAGTTGCCGCAGTTTTTGATAGCGGGCGATCGCCAAACTCACCTGAGCAATTTGTTCTGGCGGACAGGGACGCGACCAGGGCTGTCCGTCTTCCCCCAGCCCACACAGCCGATAGCCTGTGCGCGGCGATTCACAGGCGACGGTTTGTTCAGCTTCAGGCTGCACATTGCAGATTTCCTGCACGTAATCCATCAGTCGGTCAACCTCAGCATGACGAATTACGGTCGAACTTTCTACGGTTGAAGGGTTTGGCTGAGCCTCACGAGGATGAGATTCTAGCCATCCGTCTATGATCGGACCTTCCAGGTAAAGCGCCTGAATTTTCAACAAAATTTGCTGAAGCTCGGTTTGCCAGCCCTCTACGGTGCCCTCTAGCTCTTTGAGCAACCCCATTGCCAGGGCAGGATTTGCGACATGGCGGTGGCTGCTAAAGCTGGGCAACTTAAACTTGGGCAGATTGGGAATTTCAGCGCTGCTTCTCTGGGTTGGGAAGGGGCGCACCTGCTCAGTTGCTATCCTGGAACGTCGGAATGGCGTGGCAGCGGACAGCTTGAAGGAAAATGCGCGATCGCCAGCCTGATCAGCGGTCGCAACCCGCTGGGTTTGAAGCTGCTCCAGGGTTGCTTCGATCCGTTGCAGACCTGGTTTTCTCATCGGCTACTTCCCTCCAGGAAATCAAAAACTACAGGTGAATCAAAACGTAGAGATACAAAAGTTAGTGCAACCTGAAATTTTTACTGATTTTGCACATCGCGTTAAACGAGTATTTCTAAGCACTACTCGTGAAACTACCACCAGTGATGATACCCGATAGATACGACGTTTCGACAGGTTAGAATACTTTCATAAAGTGCAATTTTATCAGTTCTAAATTGTGCCCTCTAACTTAAGGCAGTTGATTTTAGTTACCGGGCCTGCCCGTTCAGGCAAAAGCGAATGGGCTGAACATTTAGCTAAGCAATCCGGTAAGTCAGTTGTCTATGTTGCAACGGCTAAAGAAATTCCAGATGATGCAGAGTGGCAAACTCGAATTATTCAGCATCAGCAACGTCGTCCTACCAATTGGAAAACGCAGCTTATTCCGGTAGAATTAGCGGCCGCAATTTGTAAGGCTGCTCCGACGGACTGTTTATTAGTTGATTCTTTAGGCACCTGGCTAGCAAATTTGCTGGAGCAAGATGAAGTTCTCTGGGAGCAAACTTTAGTAGAACTATTGAAAAGCTTGTTGGACGCAACAAGCGATGTGATTCTTGTTTCTGAAGAGACGGGCTGGGGAGTTGTGCCTGCCTATCCAATCGGGCGAACTTTTCGCGATCGCCTCGGCAGATTAACCCGTGAAATTGGGGCGATCGCGACCTCAACCTATTTAGTTACCGCAGGATTTGCTTTAAATCTCAACCATCTAGGTTCGCCCGTACCCAAATTCCACCCTGCTAGGGAGGAAACTAACTCAACCAAACCTTAACAATAGATGCAGATTCCACCCCAATTGCGCTCTTTGCTGCCCTGTAGCATTGATATAGAGGGTGAGGGATCAGGTCAGTTAGGCAACGGGTTCGATGGAACGTTATGGCAGCTCAAGATCAAGTCAGACAATATCTTGCCTATTGGTTTCAGTTAGGCAAAAAAGTATTTATTAAAAATGGTGAAGCGGCGCTTTTGCCTCAGCCCGTGATTCGGGGCGATCGCTACAGTGACGAATTTGAGGAATGCTGGCAGCAAATTTCATCCCTCCATTCAAAAGACTGCTACCTGGAAGGAACCGATCAGTCTATTGCTGAACTGCTCACCCAGCCTGGGAGATTAGCGCTTGTGCCCGCTGTGCAATGCCTGTACCCATGCCCAATCTAGGAATGCCTGCGCTAAATTGCCCTTGCATTGACCTACCCACCTGGCCCGATACGGAAATGCCGCAGCCGCGATCGCCCATTAGCACTCAGAGCCAACTGATTCAAATTCGCGATCGCCTGATGCAAGCAGGCAAACGAGCCAGCGCCCCAGAAGAAGGGTAAACCGCTCAGTGGCGAGGATGATACAGCCGACCATTGCGAATTTGCACCACCGGATGATTGGACAGTCTCACCAGATGCTCATCGTGAGTCGTCACCACAACCGTAATCCCAATTCCATTTAGCTTTCTAAGAATTTTGATGACCTGCCAGGAATTGTCAGGATCAAGATTTCCGGTCGGCTCATCGGCTAGCAAAATCGGCGGGGTGCTAACAATCGCTCTAGCAATGCTAACGCGCTGCTGTTCACCGCCCGAAAGCTCATCCGGGAAGCAGTTTGCTTTATCCTGCAAGCCCACCATCTTTAGCGTCGGCAGCAGGCGGCGGTGAATTTCTTTACGAGTAAAGCCCTGCGCCCAGAGGACAAAGGCCACATTCTCAGAAACGGTACGACGCGGAATCAGCTTGTAATCCTGAAACACTACTCCAATGCGTCGTCTTAGCATGGATAGGTCGTTTCCCCGCAGTTGAGACAGGTTGCAATCGTTGACAATGACCTCCCCCTGATTAACTTTTTCTTCGCCGTACAGAAGCTTTAACAGCGTTGACTTACCAGAACCAGACGGCCCTGTAATAAACAAAAAATCTCCCTGTCGAATTTGCAAACTCACATCTACCAGGGCGCGACTGCCATTCCGGTAAACTTTGCTGACTCGTTGCAGGCTGACGATAACTTTACCAACCTTGCTCGAGTCAGACGGAGATGCAGCCGTGAGAGGATCGGTGGAAGGCTCAACAGAAGAGCCAAAGCCTGAATTTAAAGGCGGTTCGGTAGTGACGTGAGCCATAGAGCAAGTCTATAGAAACAATGAGTAGATTGTTGAAATAGATAAGAATCGCACCGAAATGCTCTGATGGTTGACTGAAAGCCAGGACTGCTTCACGAGCGCTAATTGTAGTGGCTGTTGCCACCAAAGTCACTACCTTGACAGACTTTTGACGGAAATACAAGCTAGCAACGCGCAACCTACTAAAGTAGCGAAACGATTAAGATCTGCGACTTCTTCGAGAAGTCGCAGATCTGGACGTTCAGCTAGGTGAGAAGGTGACGATGCTAGTGGGGGGTGGAGTAATTTTGGAAAGATCGGCGGAGGGGCAGAGGTCAGCTAAGAGGCAGCGATCGCAAGCTGGGTTTCGCGCCATGCACACTGCCCGTCCATGATAGATCAGCCGAATCGACCAGTTTTCCCAGTCCGGCTGGGGCAGCAGCTTCATTAAATCTCGCTCAATCTTAACGGGATCGGTTTCTGTGGTTAAACCCAGCCGTCCGCTCAGCCGCTTCACATGAGTATCTACCGTTACGCCAGCATTGATGCCATAGGCGTGAGCTAGCACAACGTTTGCCGTTTTGCGGGCAACCCCCGGCAGTTTCAGCAACTCTTCCATCAGCTTTGGTACTTGTCCCGCAAAATCTGAAACAATCATGTGGCAGGCTGCCTGGATGTTCTTTGCTTTGTTGCGGTAGAAACCCGTCGAGCGAACCAGGGTTTCAATTTCATCCAGGTCAGCCGATGCCAGGGCAACTGCATCGGGAAAGCGGCGAAATAGCTCTGGCGTGACCTTGTTCACCCGCTCGTCGGTGCATTGGGCTGAAAGAATGGTAGCAACCAGGAGCTGCACGGGGGTTTCGTAGTCAAGCGAACAGGTTGCGTCAGGATAAAGACGCTTCAGACGCACCAGGATTTCTAATGCCAGCTTTCGCTTGGCGGCAAGTTTACGGGTGTTACTCACAGGGGAAAGTGAGAGAGATTAAAGGAATTGAGGGGAAGGCTGACTCCTGCTTGGACGGGCAAGATGCCCATCCCACAGAAGCCATTATGCCTACACTTTTACTGGAACAGCTTTTGAAACACCTCTAGCTGGGTAGTATCTCGCACAATCAGAAAAATACCCAAGCCCAACAGCACCACCAGTCCGGTTTGCATCACGTTTTCCTGGAGGCGGTTGGGCAGGGGTTTGCCGCGCAGCCCTTCGATCAGCAGGAAGGTTAACTGTCCGCCGTCCAGTGCAGGCAGCGGTAGGATGTTGATGATGGCCAGGTTAATGCTGATGATGGCGGTGAAGGGGAAGAGGCTGGCGCTGTCAGAGGCAGCAAGTCCTGCTCCCTGTTCAACGATTTTGACGGGGCCAGCAACCTGTCCTGCGACTTCGGAGAAATTGGTGATCAGCATGACAAAGCCTTCAACAATTCTCACGAAGGTTCTTTGAAACTCCTGAGCCGCAAGACCAAAGACCTCAAATACTCCCTCTGGACGGCGATATTCAGGGGTGCCATTGGGATAAAGCTGTACGCCAATTTTGGCTTTGCCGTCGGTTCCTGGCTCCGGAACGACGGTAAGTTCAAGCTGGCGATCGCCCGCTGCACGGTCAAATCTAGCGCTTCATCTGGGCTATCTTGAATCGTTGTCATCAGCGTTTTGAGCGCAGTTTCAGAGGAGCCAAGCAGTTTACCGTCCACTGCCAGAACAATATCGCCTGAGCGAATTCCGGCTTGAGCAGCGGGTGAGTTTTGAGAAATTACCTGAGGCACCAATACACCGGGCTGAAAATCGATCCCATCAGGAATGCCTACCGCCGTGAACTGCATCAAAAATACCAGGTAGGCAAATATCAGGTTGGCAATCACCCCGGCGCTAATCACGATGGCACGGTCGAGAATGGGGCGATTGTGCAACAGATTAGGGTCGTCTTCAGGAATGTCACTTTCGGGGTCGTCATCTGGGAAACCCACAAAGCCGCCGAGGGGAATGGCCCGAATCGCGTACTCTGTTTGGCTGCCCTGATATTTCCAAAGAATCGGACCAAAGCCAACCGAGAAGCGATTAGCATAAATTCCTTGAAGACGGGCTGCCATGAAGTGCCCCGTTTCGTGTACCACAATCAAAATCGCTAAAACTGCGATCGCCGCCAAAACTGACATAGGTAAATTCTGCTGAAGTTCAGGTAGGTATCTACTCTATTCTAGGCGTTTGTACTGCGTCCCAACAGATTGGCGATCGTTTGGAGCAGGTTTTCTGGCTCAATCGGTTTTGCAAAATGACTTTGAAAGCCTGCGGCAAGGATGCGATCGCTGCTCTCTTGTCTGGCGTAACTGGTCAGGGCGATCGCCGGAACCGCTCTTGCTTCAGCAGCAGGCAAACTTCGCACATAGTTAATCAACGCATAGTCAGCTTCACCTGGCATTATCACATTGCTAATTAACACTTCTGGTGCAAACTGACTGAATAAGCTGATTGCTTCAGGCAGTGAGGTTGTAGCTTTGACTTCCATCTCGCATTCCCCCAAAATCAGGGCAAGCAACTCACAGGTATCTGGCTCATCATCGACGACCAGTACCCGTACTCCGCTCAGCAGATGAACACCCGGTGGATCGGGACAAATTCTTGTATTGGCGGAAGTCTGAGCGTTTGCATCGTTGTAGCTTGTATCTTCACGCACTTTGGGCAGGCTAACGGTGAACAAACTGCCTTGTCCAAGTCCAGCACTTTCTACCTGAACGGTGCCGCCATGTAGCTCAACCAGGTGACGCACGATTGCCAGCCCCAACCCCAAGCCGCTCTGCCGTCGGGTGATGGAGCCATCGGCTTGCCGAAAACGATCAAATACATGGGAAATAAAGTCGGAGCTAATGCCTTGTCCCGTATCTCGCACCGTTACCGTTGTGGCGGTGTCCGTTTGCGTCAGCCGTATTTGGACTCGTCCCCCTTCAGGCGTAAATTTGACCGCATTGGAAAGTAGATTCCACATTACCTGCTGGAGCCGCAGGGAGTCTCCGGCAATCGGCTCGATTTTAGAATTAGCCTGAAACTGGATGGCGATCGCTTTTGCTTCTGCGGCTGGGCGAAGGTTGCTCATTGCCGCTCTAATCACTGCTTCCAGATTGATTGGCTGCATGGCTAACTGTAGATTTCCAGTAATAATGCGAGAAACGTCTAGCAGGTCTTCGATCAGCCGAGTCAGGGTTTGAGTGTTGCGCTCAATGGTTTTTACGGCACGAGCGTAGTTGACTTCATCCAGATTGCCCATTCGCAAAAGCTGCACCCAGCCCAACATTGCATTCAAGGGTGTTCGCAGTTCATGCGATAGAGTTGCAAGAAACTCATCCTTAAGGCGATTAGCGGTTTCAGCTTCAGCACGGGCAGCTCGCTCCTGTTCCAAAAATTGCGATCGCTCTGCCTCAAATCGAATTTTGGTACGACGGGACTCAGCCCGCTCCAGAGCAATATTCACTGCGATCGGCACCCGAACATAGCGATTTGGCGCTTTCACAAGATAGTCGTCTAGCCCAGACTTCATTGCCTCCACTGCGATTTCCTCGTTGCCCGTGTTGGTAAACATCACGACTGGACAATTTGGAAAACGGCTTTTAACGGCGTGCAGTAAGTCGATTCCAGTACTCCAACCTAGCTGATAGTCCGTGACTACCAGGTCAAATTCCCAGTTATCTAGCGCCTCTTCAAACCCTTGAGCATCTGAGACTTCTCTGACTTCAAGGTCAGAAAATTTGCGTCTTAGCTCACGCAGGGTCAAAAAGCGGTCGTCTTGATTATCGTCAATCAAGAGGATACGTAGTGGTTGACTCACGAGTTACCTCTTTTGATGTCAGCATTTAGGCTGTGAAGGGACGAAGATCAAAACCTCCAGTTGAATTACTTACGATACTTAACAATTAGAGTTTAATCGTTACTGTATTTAAGATTTATATATAGACAGACATACTTAGATAGATAGATTTCTCCTTTGGCTCACTGTTTCCGCAGCGCCACACGCCTTGATTAAGACATTTTTGGGAGATTTCCGGGAAAGAAATTATCGTATGGTCAGCAACGCTTTGGTAGAGGCGAACGGACGTTCGCCCCGAAAGGTAACTTTCTCAGGAACCTTGTGTGAACCCCACAGTGCAGGGGGAGTCACAAAAATGCTTCAGATCTGCTGCCCTATCTGCGGCCCTAATAGATTGGGCGCAGCAAAGCAAAACCCAGTAAAACTTTTCTTCTAAGTTCCTACGGGTTGGGCTTCTCGCTCCGTAGACTCGGCAAACTGAATTACATCTTGCCGGGGATCAGCATAGGTTACTCTGACATCGAGGCGATCGCCCAGTTCAATGGGACGGTTAAACCGCATTGCTAGCTCTAAACCCAACTCTTCCAGCAACACCAGCCCCAGGCTTTCGTGTTCTCGCAACCAGCGCAACATCAACGCCTGCCAAACTTCCTTAGGGTGGCGACGCAAATATTCTAGCCCCCAATAGCGATTCGTCTGACGCTCAACCAGCGTTGCCTCATAAGCGGCCGTACTCACAGCCAGCATTAGCTCTTTCATGGTCTCCGCTGGAAAGGGCAGCGCATCTCCCCGCAGATGTGCCTTGATCTGAAAATGCGCCAGCAGGTCTGTGTAGCGACGAATGGGAGAAGTCACCTGAGTGTAGTTGTCCAGCCCAAGACTGGCATGACGCAGCGGCATGATGCTCATCTCACTGCGCGGCATACAGCGCCGAATTGCACAATAGCGCACAGGCCCAGCAGGCAGCAGCATTAGCTCTTCTTCAGAAGGTAGCTCTGGCTGAGTCTGTCCCCGGTAAGGTAGAGGTAGTCCATGTTCGCGCCCATAGCGTCCCGCGACCTCGCCCGCCAAAATCATCATTTCCGCGACTAGCTGACGGGCGATCGAGTTGTCTAGAACATCGATAGTAATCTCGTCATCCTGCACCTTGATAGAAGATTCGGGCATATGAATAGTGATTGCCCCCTGAGACTGTCGCCAGGTCTGACGGCGTTTTGCCGACTGAGCAAGAAATTCCAATTCTGGCTCTGCCTGAACTCCCAGTTCTAAGATTTCATCTACATCCTCATAGGTGAGGCGATAGGTCGGCTTTACCTGACTGGCATGAATGCTGTAGTCTGCGATCGCCCCTTCCGAATCAAGCACCACGCCAAAACTCAGCGCCGTACAGATTCTTCCCTGGGTGAGGCTCATCGGCCCCGTTGCCAGATCCTGTGGAAACATGGGGATCATTCCAGTCGGCAGGTAGAGCGTTGTACAACGCCGACGAGCTTCTAAATCAAGCTCATCTTCCGGAGCAATCCACCGAGTCGGGTCAGCAATATGAATCCACAGGCGCTGCTGGCCAGACTCTAAAACCTCGACGCTCAGCCCATCGTCAATCTCACGGGTACTTTCATCGTCAATGGTGTAAACCTTGAGATGGGTCAAATCTAGACGATTGGGGTCAAGGTCAGATGGAGGATCGGCTAAGCGGCGTTGAGCCATTTCTAGTACCCTGCTGGAGAACTGTGTGGGAATTTGACTACGCCGCAAAAATAGGTTTTCGTGAGGACTCCAGAGTCCGAGGTCTACCAATAGCTGAAAAGCGGCTTGGGTCGTTTCAGATCGTCCCAAAGCGGTTAAAACTTCCAGTGCAGGAGTCCGATTTTTGGCTTCTTCCCCAAAGGCAGCAAACCTTTCCAAAGCTTCAAGACGAAGGCGATCGCTATTTTGCCATTCTACCTGTTCTCGCTGGAGAGCCTGATTAGCTCTCTGCAAAAAGCCTTGCCATTCTTGAATTCGCTGAGCTTCTACTGTTAACTGGTGTTTCAGTTCTGTCACCTGCGCTTTTGAGCGAGGTTCATAAACATCTGCCTTCTGTTTGAAATAAATCCTATCTTCTGACAGCAAACAGTAGGCTGCATAACACAGCGCTGGGCTTTGATCAGAAAATAAGAGGAGCGCCATCCCAGAAGGGTCAGCCGATTCACCATCTTCGACAAGCAGTTCCCAGGCCACCTCCAGACTGGAGGGATCAAGATAGGGCTGAACTTCTGCTCGAAAGCTAAGAATTTCACCGGGCTTGAAAGCTTGACCCGCAACGACATAAGTAAGCTGACGAGGATGCAGCGTGTAAGGCTGTCCCCGCTCATCCACTACAACCCAGTGCTTCTTTCCCTCTGGGCGGTCTACTACTGCCAGACGGCGATCGCCATCCAGCCGAAATTCAACAAGTGTTCCCTTCTCCATTGAGGCTTGGGGGTGAAGATATTACAAGTTAAGAGGTTAGAGGTGTGGCCACAGGTAAACAACCCGGAAACGGTAAACAATTGATACTCGCTGCCCCAGCCCCCTAGCCTCTTAGCCTTCTTGGTTGACAAAAGGAAGCAAAGCCAAAATCCTTGCCCGTTTGATAGCTTGGGTCAAATCGCGCTGCTGCTTTGCAGTTAAGCCTGTAATGCGACGGGGCAAAATTTTACCGCGCTCAGTGATGAACTTCCGCAGCAAATCGACATCCTTATAGTCAATAGGATCTTCCGGCTTGATGGGTGAAACACGACGGCGATAGTAGGTCATAGGTCGATGAAATCTTTGAGATTTTGCAAGTCAATAGAGAATTGAGTAGAGAACTAAGTGCAGGTTCTACTTAGTTTCTTTGTGAACCGTGTGTTTGTTGCAATGGGGGCAGAACTTTTTGAGTTCTATCCTTGCGGTTGTGTTGCGACGGTTTTTGGTGGTCGTGTAGCGAGAAACCCCTGGGGATCGCTTGTCAGGGTTAGTACGACATTCCGTACACTCTAGCGTGATGATAATCCGAACGCCCTTAGCCATAATTCTACAAAATCAAATTTGCGGTAAAGAGTTAAGCACAAACCCTAATTATTTCACACGACGCTTCGCTTCAGCAACCAATCTTTTGATTTTTAGGTCTAAAGAATAGCCACGCCGCGTTTGCACCACTAGAGTTCTACTAATTTGATCGTGAAATGCCTGACGCTTTACTCGGTCTGAAAAGGCGAAGCTACAGTCAAGCGGCAGCGGAATGAACAGCATCAGTGCCCAAGCGGCTCCAGAACCCAGCGTTAGCAAACTGACTAGACCCACATAAAACAACATCGCGCCCGCCCCAACTAGGGCTTCTCGCTTCAAAAGTTCCTGCAAACCAGGCGTGCCCCCTGCCCGTACATCCACTACTTTCATGTCCAGCGCCCATCGACCCAGGCTTTGCCCGTGATTTTTAGATACCCAAACGACGCGCATTCCCAACCAGACGACGATAAACACAAAGGCGACTGCGGTGATGCTGCCCCCAATCAGAGAGCTAACAATTCCGACGGCAAATAAGTCAATTAACAAAGCGGCTCCCCGCCGTTCAACTGGAACTTTGGGATAGGGAGGGGGAGTGAGGTTTGGGCGCATGGGAGTAGGGGCTAGGGGCTAGGGGCTAGGGGGGTTGAGTTCTACTTTTAATACTAAAGTTTTACCTCGTTACCTCGTTTCCAGGCAGAGCATGGAAATGCTGCTTTGGAGGCTCTGCCTCTTCTAAATATAAAAGTCTAAAACCCTGAGTTCCCTGTGAAATAGTCCAGATACCTGCTTGATTTAGACGGGCAAATTAAAGACTGGTAATTGGGTGCGGCAGTAGTCCTACAATTTGAGGCAGCACTGCGTCAAACGTTTTAAGAACATTTATAACTATGCTGCCTGCACAACAAGCAGAAGACCTGATTTTGAGCCTGGTGAAACCACTGAATGCCCAGCAGAACTGCGAAATGATAGATTTGCTGGCGGCTTCGGGGCGAATTTTGGCAGAGTCCGTTATCGGTCAGCTTGACTTTCCCCACTGGGACAATTCGGCGATGGATGGCTATGCGGTACGGTTTGACGATGTGCAAGCTTGCACTGCTGAATCGCCTGCCGTCTTACAGGTAATTGAAGAAATTCCAGCGGGCTATGTGCCTCAGAAAACGGTGCAGGCAGGGCAGGCAGCCCGAATTTTAACGGGGTCGATGATGCCAGCGGGGGCAGATACGGTGGTGATTCAGGAGGTGACAAAACGGGAGGGCGATCGCCTCTCTATTCTCTCTGCGCCACAACCTCAAGCATTTGTCCGACATCGGGCTACTTTCTATCAATCGGGAACTCCCCTATTGCCTGCTGGGTTAACTTTGTCTGCTCCAGAAATTGCGGTCTTAGCAGCGGCTCAATGTACTCAGGTAAAGGTTTATCGCCGTCCGCGAGTCGCAATTTTATCGACTGGAAGCGAATTGGTTGAGCCGGATCAGCCTTTACAGCCCGGACAAATTGTGGACTCAAACCAGTATGCACTAGCAGCACTGGTGGCACAGTCTGGCGCAGAGCCGCTGTTGCTGGGAATCGTGCCCGATCATCCAGAAGCGTTGAAGGGGGCGATCGCCAATGCCATTTCTACCGCAGATTTGGTGCTATCTTCGGGCGGCGTTTCTGTAGGCGATTACGATTATGTCGATCGCATTCTTGCCGATCTGGGCGCACAGCTTCACATTCGAGCGGTTGCCGTTAAACCCGGTAAGCCCTTGACAGTAGCAACTTTTCAGAAGAATCAAACCTCTGAATCAGCAGTGCCGCTCCTTTATTTTGGTTTACCCGGAAATCCGGTTTCAGCCCTGGTTAGCTTTTGGCGCTTTGTGCAGCCTGCCCTGCGGAAACTATCTGGACAACCAGACGGATGGCGACCTGTATTTGTCGAGGGGCGATCGCTCTACCCGCTCAAGTCTGACGGAAAGCGGGAGAGCTACCTGTGGGGAAAACTGCGTCTGACTAATGGCGCTTACGAATTTCATCTAGCCACTGGCAGCCATAGTTCTGGAAACTTAATCAATTTGGCTCAAACCAACGCCCTTGCGGTTGTGCCTGTAGGTCAAACCTTGATTCCAGCCGGAGATTCCGTTCAAATCATGCAAGTAGGTTCTCCTTGTCGCTGATGGTTACGCTGGGAGTCTAGTGCTACTTCATCGGAAATTTGTTGAAAACAAATCAGGGAACTGATTCTAACGAGCGGTGGTCTTTCATCCTGATTAAGCTTCGGAATTCAAGTAGGCTTTGCTCATGGAATTGCTAAGCAAATTCATGCAATTTCAAAGACCTTAATACAGAGCAAGGATGCAATGGTAAGATACCCGAAGGTTGAACTCATCACATTTTTTGTAAATCCTCAAAGTCGCTTCATGGTATTCCCTGGAACTGCCCGTTCATCTATTGTCTGTCTGCTGGCGCTATCCACTATGGCGGCTTTGATATTGCTGCCTGCATCGGCCCAGGCGCAATCCCCTGCTTCGCCAGACGAGGCTGAGCAACCCCTTGACGCAATTGAGGAGGGCATTACTCCTGAGTCAGATCCCGGCTCAACGGATGGTCTAGAAGAATTGCGTCCCCTCTCCCAAGACGGCAGCCTGCTCAGCATTGCTGGAGGACAGCGTTTGATGAGTGAGGCAAATGATGCGATCGCCTCTCAAGACTACGCTCTAGCCGCCCGCAAGCTTCAGGAAGCCCGTCAGGTCTTCAACCAGCTTTCTAACTTCTACCAAGAACTAGCGGCAAGCTTTTCCGGCATCGATAATCGCATTTCAGATAGCCAGCGTAGCCAAGCTTTAGAAACCGCCCAGATGCGCGACCAGGCAACCTATCAGCTAGCGCTAGTTCACCGGGCCCAAAACCAGCCTGAGCTAGCCGTACCGCTGCTGGTACAAATCATCCGCAGCCAGCAGCCCACTCGTGAGCTAGGTCAAAGAGCCTACCGTCAGTTGTTTGAGCTTGGGTTTGTAGATTCTCCCTATCCTAGAAACTCAGACGAGCCAACGTCTGCTGCTCCTGCTCCCAACGTCAACAACTAAACGCTAGATTAGGCTTAAGAATCTTCCGTTTTCGTGGTTAAGACTGGTCTTTAAAGCGTTGGTAAGGAGGGTGAATGATTAGCCCAAGTCAAGTTGAAGCAATGATTAAAGCTGGATTGCCCGATGCTCAGGTAGAGGTTCAAGATCTGACGGGCGGCGGCGACCACTATCAGGTTACGGTGATCTCATCTCAGTTTGAGGGAAAGGGGCTGGTTCAGCAGCATCAGCTTGTGTACGGTGCGGTGCGACAGGCAATGTCTTCCGAGGCAATTCATGCGCTGTCCCTTAAAACCTACACCCCTCAAACCTGGCAATCTTCACGTCAGATCGTGTAAGTCCGCAGTTAAGCAAAAATTTAGTTCCCGTTAGTATAGAGCCAGGTAGCTATTTCTTGAAAGAATTATGACTCCAGAACTGCAAGAGCGAATTGACAATCTGGTGAACCAGAACAAGATCGTTGTTTTTATGAAAGGCAACAGGCTGATGCCTCAGTGTGGCTTTTCTAACAACGTCGTGCAAATTTTGAATATGTTGGCTGTTCCCTATGAAACGGTCGATGTGTTAGATGACTACGAAATTCGTCAAGGCATCAAAGAATACTCAAGCTGGCCCACTATTCCTCAGGTTTACATCAACGGGCAGCTTGTGGGTGGCTCTGACATTTTGATTGAGCTATACCAAAAAGGCGAGCTTCAGCAAATGGTTGAAGTAGCTCTAGCGTCTTAATTCTCTTTAGCTGGTGTAGTGCTAATCAACTCAGGTTAGGACTACAGCTATAGCGATCCTAAGAGTCGTGAATTAAATAAACTGTACATTTTGTGGGACGGGCATCTTGCCCGTCCGGGTGGGTGTCTCACCCACCCCACAGTTATTTAATCCATGATCCTAGATGATTTGTAAAAGCGCCCGCCCGGAGGGCGGGCACTCTTACAAATCATTTTTTAAATAGGGTTGCTATATATTGCTTAACTTGGGTGTGAAATTGGATGGGAATGCCACGCTCAGTACGGCACTCACATCCAATTTGGTAATTTAAATTCAGCAACGCCAGCCGTAGAAGGATGTGCGTAATGCTATAGAAGGTCTACTTGGGGGAGGTCAGGTTAGAGAAACTGTGAGAGAATCGTCGCAGATTTTCTTCATTTCAAGCAGTTTAGTAAGCTAATTCCCTTAAGTTTGCCCATGCACCACAGTTTTTTGCTTCAAGTTGCAGCTATTCCACTCATTGTGACTGGGTTGTTGGCTGCTGTGTCCACTGCTCCGGTTGCCGCCATCGGCAATGATTATCAAACCTGTGCTAGTGAGTTGCTGGGTGCAGGCATTTCTGAGGAAGAAGCCGCTGCTGCCTGTGCGGCATCTCTCAACCCTGAAGCGCTATCTGAATGTGTAATTGAGATTGATGCGGGGACTGCGGTTGAGGCGACGGATGCGCTGTCGGGCTGTCAGCGAGTGCGTCGTCCGGAGGAGTTGTCTACTTGCGTTGTGGATATCGCTTTTGATATTGATGCCGCAGAAGGGCTGAGCGTGTTGGATTATTGCCGTCGCAGTCTGCTGCCAGAGCGTTTTTCAGAGTGTGTTGTAGGATTGCGGACTGAGGTTGGATTTCCAACGGATGAGATTCTTAATACCTGCATTGCAGCAGGCGATCGCCCCCGTGACCTATCCCCCACTTTTATTCCTGTAACCCCCAATCAGTCTCCTATTAATCCAGATATCCGAGTGACTCCTATTCTCCCAATGGGGCAATAAAACGAATTGCTGAATGAGATTGCTGAATAAAAATGAAGGGTGAATTCGCAAAAGTGCTGAATGTAGCACCCCTTACCGACTTCATCCCTCATCCCTCATCCTCTACCCCCCCTACCCCTGGCTGGCTTCCTCAGCGCTGTCTCTTGCGGCTGAGCAGTCCTGATTTCTGCCAGTTGCGCGGCTATCGGCGCGGCAAGCCTCCCAGGCAATTTGACCCGCCAGGTTAGGAAGCAGTTGAGTTTGCCTTGCTAACGCCTGCTGAAAGAAAACCAGACTTTCCTGGTCTCTTTCCTGCTGCACCAAGATTTGGGCTTTGAGATAGAGCAGGTCGGGGTTGTCAGGAGTTGCTTGCAGTGCTTGCTCAACGGCTACCATTGCCTCTTCTTGTCGATCTAGATCGCGGTAGGCGATCGCAATTCCCCGCTGCGCCAGATATTCAGGAGCCGCATAGTTCTCTAGCCGTTCAATGGCTTGAGCCGGGTCGGAAAAAGGCAAATTCACCGCCAGCATCAAATCCATATAGCCCTTCACCAGATTTAGCTCTGGATCGAGGGGATCAATCTCTTCCGCCTCCTTGAGGCTGTCAAACACCAGTTGCAGTTTACTGAGTGCGGTTGGTGTGCCTCTAACAACTCCCTGAATGGTAAGCGTATGGGCACCTTCCAGGAAATGACCAGCGGCGACGTAGATATTTCCCCGCAGTGGGTCAGAGGCGATCAGCCGCTCAGCCGCTTCACGGGTCAGGGTCGCATTCTCTGCCATCGCGTCCAGATCTTCGTTCATGTAAGCCAGAGAAGCTTTCATAGCATAGGCAAGCGGTTCATCGGTTTCAACCGACTGGAGCAACTGTTCCGCTGAACGATAGTTTCCTTGCTCAAACAGAGCATTGAAAGCAGCTTCGGTCTGGTCGTCGATCGCACGGGGATTGCTGGCTCTGAAAGGGTCGCCCGCTAGCGTTGGAGTCGCCCCTAGTGTGGCGATCGCCATTGCTCCCGCGATCGCAGCCGCCGCTTGTCTAACAATTGTTCGCTTAAATCTTCGCAGTCCTGTAGCTTGGTGGGATTGCGAAGGCTGTGATTGCGAAGGCTGTAGTTGCGATAAAAAAAAACACTGTAGGCATTTCAGTCACAAATAGCTTCAATAGGGTCATGGAGCGGGAAGAGAGTCAAAACTGTTCTAAGGATGCTTCAGGTGATGTGAACTTTGGGTCATCTCTCAAAAGCGTATATCTCAAAGGTTAAGGGAATTTTGAGGACATCGACTATGACGCGATCGCCCTCAAGGGGTTCCTACCTCTAGTTGCCATTTTGATCAGGTTTTTAAATTCGTAGACTAGTATAAGAATCACGTCACTGCTTGCCTGACTGCGTAATGCTCTATCTTAGAAATCTGGTCTATCATCCCGCTGCAACTCCAACCGCAATTCTTAAATCAATCAACTTAGAGTTAGCGCCCAAACAGATGGGATTGGTAATTGGCCCAAGCGGATCTGGCAAAAGTACGCTACTCGAAATCTTGGCAGGTTTGGCACAAAAGACCTCTGGCGCAATTCACTGGCGCAGCCAAGAACTCACACCCGAACATTTGCAGCAATTGGGCGGACTGGTTTTTCAGTTTCCAGAACGACACTTTTGCGGCAGCACGATTCTGGACGAACTGCGGCTGGGTCATCCCGAATTAGGCAAAGAGCGGATTGAGCAAGCCCTTCAGCAAGTTGGGTTAGCCCACCTGCCGCTGAAAACTTCGCCTCACTCGCTCAGTGGCGGACAGCAGCGACGCTTGGCTCTGGCAGTCCAGTTGATTCGTCAGCCCTATCTGCTGCTGCTAGATGAACCCACAGCAGGACTAGATTGGTCGATGCGTCAACAGTTGGTGAGCCTGCTGGCAAGGCTAAAGCAGGACTGGAGTTTGCTAATTGTCACGCACGATGCGGGGGATCTGCTGGCGATCGCAGACCAGTGCTGGACGCTCAATCATGGAGAGTTGGCTCCGGCAGATCCAGCAAAACTGGCGATCGGTAGACCGCAAACAGTGAGGTAGGGGAAGGATGAGGAATGAGGAATGAGGGATGAAGGGGAAGGCAAAATGATTTTGCCTGAGATGAGTGAGTTGTGGCAGGAGACGCTGGGTTGGCAGCCGGATGAGCAACAGCAGACGAAGTTTCAGCGGCTTTATGAGTTAATTTTGGCAGGCAACCAGAAGCTAAACCTGACTCGGATTACAGCACCTCAAGAATTCTGGGAAAAGCACCTGTGGGACTCCCTTCGAGGTGTCGCTTTTTTGTTAAAAGATGAAAACAAACCTCCACTGGATGAACTAACTTCCTCATCCCTCATCCCTCATCCCTCATCCTTTCAACTGCAAGTTCTCGATATTGGTACTGGAGCAGGTTTCCCCGGACTGCCTGTGGCGATCGCTCTCCCCCAAACAACCGTCACTCTACTCGACTCAACCCGCAAAAAAATTGCTTTTCTGGATACCCTAATTCCTGAGCTGGCTGTTGAGAATGTGAAAACGTGGGTAGGGCGGGCAGAGCAATTGAGGGGCGATCGCCAACACCGGGAGCAGTATAATTTGGCGCTAATCAGAGCCGTTGGTTCTGCCGCAGCCTGTGCTGAATACGCCTTGCCGCTGTTGAAACCTGGCGGTTCAGCCATTCTCTATCGGGGACAGTGGACAGAGGCAGAAGCAAAAGAGTTGGCTCAAACGGCTGAGCGATTTCACAGCAAACTCAATGCGGTTGAGGAATTTACTACGCCGTTAACCCAAAGCATTCGTCATTGCATCACGCTACAAAAGGTTAAAACAGTAGGCTGGGTGAAGCCTTCCTCGGTTTTATTCTTGAGATGAATTGCTTTATGAACCTCCTTCCCCCTTCCCTCTTCCGCCCTCCCCCTATCTTTTTCAATCATGGCCCAGGCAACCATTGGCATCATTATGGGCAGCGATTCCGACCTGCCGACTATGCAAGAGGCGATCGCCATTTGCGAAGAATTTGAGATTCCTTGCGAAGTGGCGATCGTTTCCGCCCATCGCACGCCCGAACGCATGGTGGACTATGCAAAACAGGCTCACTTGCGCGGACTCAAAGTGATCATTGCGGGGGCGGGTGGTGCCGCTCATTTGCCGGGAATGGTGGCCGCGCTAACGCCGCTGCCTGTGATTGGTGTACCCGTCGCCAGTCGTCACCTTCAGGGAGTCGATTCGCTTTACTCGATTGTGCAGATGCCTGCTGGAATTCCCGTTGCGACAGTGGCGATCGGCAATGCCAAAAATGCTGGACTGCTAGCCGTACAAATCCTCGCTAGCCATCAGCCCGACCTGCTAGAAAAAGTGCAGCGCTATCGGCAGAATTTGAACAACCTGGTAATGGACAAACAAGCTAGGTTAGATGAGATAGGCTATCGACAATACCTAGCAGAATCTTGAAGACGCGACATGACAGAAGCTACTCAAATCCGCCCTGCTGCCAAGCCCACCGCAATGACAATTCACTATCAGGTGGCAATGCCGCAGCCTGAAACCCACCTGTTTGAAATCACGCTTCAGATCAAAGGTTGGCAGTCAGATGTACTGGATTTGAAAATGCCTGTCTGGACACCGGGATCATACCTGGTGCGAGAATATGCCAGACACCTTCAAGATTTCAGCGCCGAAATACCTGATTCAGCCAAGCCGCTTAACTGCCAAAAGCAAAGCAAAAACCACTGGCAGATTACAACGGCAAATACGCCAGACATCATCGTGCGCTACCGCGTTTTTGCGAATGAGCTATCGGTGCGAACTAATCACCTGGACGCAACGCACGGTTACTTTAATCCAGCGGCTACTTTCTTTTATTTGCCTGGATTTGAGCATCAGCCAATTCAAGTCACGATTATTCCACCTAGACCAGACTGGCAAGTTTCCACGCCCCTTCCTGCTGCTTCAGGGGCGAATACCTTTGTCGCGGCTGACTTTGACACGCTGGTAGACAGTCCATTTGAGGTGGGCAAGCAGCAAGTGTATGAGTTTGAGGTGTTAGGCAAGCCCCATGCGATCGCCATTTGGGGACAGGGTAACGCTGAGCCAGAGCGAATTGTTGAAGATACGCGCAAAATCATTCAGGTTGAGGCAGATCTGTTTGAGGGATTGCCTTACGATCGCTACCTTTTCCTCTTGCATCTCTCGGCTCAGGGCTTTGGCGGACTGGAACACAAAGATTCCTGCTCACTCAACTATCCCCGCCTCGGCTTCCGATCGCCAGAACGATACAACCGCTTCATGCAGTTGGTTGCTCACGAATTCTTTCACCTGTGGAATGTGAAGCGCATTCGCCCCAAAGCCCTAGAGGTGTTTGACTACGAGGCAGAAAACTACACCCCTTCCCTCTGGTTTAGCGAAGGTACAACGAGCTATTACGATCGCCTCCTCCCCCTTCGAGCAGGCATTTACGATGTCTCTTTCTTCATCAAGGAACTGAGCAAAGGCATTACTCGCTTTCTGCAAACTCCCGGTCGCCTGGTACAGCCTTTGGGCGAATCGAGCTTTGATGCCTGGATTAAGCTTTACCGCCGCGATGCTCACAGCGATAATGTGCAGATTTCCTATTATCTCAAGGGCGAAATGGTGTCGCTGCTGCTGGATTTGCTGATTCGGGCAAAGCATGGAAATGGGCGATCGCTCGACCAGGTAATGCGCCAAATGTGGACTCAGTTTGGCAAATCTGAAACAGGTTTCACCCCTGAGCAGCTTCAGTTTGTGATCGAATCGGTTGCCGAAACCGACCTATCCGATTTCTTCCAGCGCTTCCTCAACACCACCGAAGAATTGCCGTTTAACCCATACCTGGAACCCTTTGGACTTCAGCTTTGTGCTGAAGGTGAAGATGAACAGCCGCCTTTCCTGGGAATGACTGTGAAGACAGAAGGCGGACGGGAAATGATCAAGTTTGTCGAAGCAGATTCTCCAGTGCAGCAGGCAGGCGTTGATCCGGGGGATGAACTGTTGGCGATCGATGGCTTGCGGGTGACGGCTGAGCAATTGGGCGATCGCCTCAAAGACTATCAGCCCAACCAGGTAATTCACCTCACCTTCTTCCATCAGGATGAACTGAAAACGCATCCCGTTCGGCTGGCAGCACCCCGCCCCTCGCGCTATCAGCTTAATACGATCGACAAGCCTTCAAAGGCGCAGCAAGAAAACTTTTTGGGCTGGCTCGGTGCATCCTTAAAAGACATCTGAGGAGGGCAAGGTCTGCGACTTCTCAAAGAAGTCGCAGACCTTTGTCCCCTTAACCTTGCCCAAATGCTAGAACTTGAGCAGCACTCAGGTCAAACCCAGGAATTACTGTTGACTTAATTGGATTATCGTCTGTGTAAACAGTGTCTTCATACTGCCCATTCACCCAGAGACACACTGTTATCTGCTGCATTTCTGGGTCGATGATCCAGTATTCTGTAATTTCTCGTGCTGCATACTCTGTGCGCTTGTGGCGATAGTCGCGATCGCGGTTCTCCGTTCCTGGTGACACCACTTCAACAACTAAAACGGGTGGCAACATATCTTGGGTAACTGTATTGCTCCGTTTTCCTGTTAGAGCCGCATATCCTTCTTCACTCAGCACAGTCAAATCTGGCAAACGCACTTTTGCTCGTTTGCCGCTGACCGCGATCTCTATGTCTTTGAGGTTAATTAACACGATCGAAATATGTTTTGCCAACTCTAACATCAGCAGTTTGGCAAGCTTGCAGTTCTCTGGAGATTCAGTCGGCATTTCAACTAGTTCTCCGTCTACAAGCTCATAGCGCTTATCGGTGCCATTGTCATAGGTAAGATATTCCTCCATCGTCAGAAATTTGGTGGAACCGGATATAGTCTGCGTCATGGTTGGCAACCTCCACGATTGATACTACCGTACTGTAAAAATTAGACAACACGTTAATACAACCTACAGCTTTTTGAGCCTCTCGTGGGATGGGCATCTTGCCCGTCCAAATCAAGCAGGCAAGATGTCTGCTCCACAGGAAACTAGGGTTTTCTGGAATTCTAGTTGCACATCAATAGTTACTGTCACTGGTGCGGATCACAGCGATCGCCAAGATTCCGGGATTAAATGGAAATAGCTTAAATTTGTGAAGGGGTTTTGAATTGATTCAGGTTGCACTACTGAGTCAGCGGGCGATTTGGATGATAGCGATCGCCCAATTTACAGTAGGAAAGCATGACAAGACAACGATGGGGCCGCTACCTCAGACAACAGGGGACTGACCTCTGGCAGCGCTTAAAAACTCATCCACCTAGAGAATGGGTGCGGCATCTGCAAGCCAGAAGTGCCGAACTTTGGCGATACGTTAGGGCAGACTATTCCGAAGATTGGGTTCATCGCTTCAGGAATCAGCGGGTTAAGGTCGTTGGCTATCTCAAGACAAACACACCAGACGACTGGCGTGGACATCTTAAGGTACAAAGTGTAGCTTTTCGTCAACATCTGGCGACCCATCCATCCTGGCTACCGGGGGCAGCGGCAGCGGCAGTTTCGCTGATTTTGTGGCAGATTGGCGTGTGGCAACCCTTAGAGCGGGTGGGTTACAACACACTGTTTAAAGTAAGGCGACTGTTGCCTCATGAAGGCTGGTCTTCAGAAATCGTGTTGATTGCGATTGACGATGAGAGCTTGAAGGAATACGGTTCGTTTCCCTGGTCACGCGATCGCTATACCCAACTTCTGCAAGCTTTAAAGGCATCTCCTCCAGCAGTCGTCGGCTTCAACATTTTGTTTGCCGAGCCAACGCCCGAAGACGCAGCACTGGCGCAAGCAATATCAGACAATGGCTCTGTCGTGCTGGCAGTCGGTTGGGATGTCTCAACCGAACCAGTGCCGCTAGTGCCAGAATTTGACCAGGTAGCGGAAACAGGCCACATTTACAATCCAGTTGAGCCAGACGGCATTACTCGGCAGGTGCCGCTTTACCTGCGGGGAACTTCAGCGGCAGGAACTTCGGCAACGTTTTCGGCTTTTGGGTTAGTGGTGGTTCGCACCTACAACGAGGGGAGCGATCGCCCCATTCCCCTAATTCAACCCTTACCGAAAGCCGAGGAGCAAAACGCCTGGGTAAACTGGCCCGGTTCACGAGAAGACCTGCGCCCATCGACCTATTCTTTTATAGATGTGGTTGAGGGTAGAGTATCGCCCGAATTGTTGGCTGGCAAAATTGTTCTGGTTGGCCCGACTGCAACCGGACTCAGTTCACTACAAACGCCGTTTGACCAGAATCCGCCTGCCTCCAGTCTGCAACTCCATGCCGCCGTGATTGATAACCTATTACAACAGCGGTTTTTGCAGCGATTGCCCTGGTTTGCAGAAGGATTGCTGATTGTCGGTGTGGGAGTGGGTTCTAGTTTAATTCTGGCTTCGCTGGGGTTTAAGCGGCGAACGGCAATGACGCTGCTCGTGCCGATTAGCTGGGTGGCGATCGCCACGCTCCTATTCACCAGTCAAAACCTATGGATTCCGATTGCAGCCCCAGTAGGTTGCTTTTTGCTAGCAGGGGCGGGCATTCAAGTGCGCGACCAGCTTGAAAAGCAGCAAATCATGAGCCTGTTTGTGCGTCACGTTTCTCCCCAAACCGCTGCTCTAATTTGGCGCAACCGAGCCAGCATCTTTCAACACGGACAGCTTGAAGCTCAAGAACTGATGGCAACCGTGTTGTTTATGGACATTCGCAACTTCACCACCATCTCTGAAAATATGTCGCCGCGTGAGGTGCTGAACTGGCTTAATCTCTACCTGGGCACCATGACCAACTGCATCCTCAAATATGACGGCGTGGTAGACAAATACATTGGCGATGCAATCATGGCGGTATTTGGCATTCCGCTGCCGCATACGTTAGTGACAGAAATTCAGCAGGATGCGGTGAATGCAGTCACAGCGGCGATCGCCATGCAAGAGCAGCTTACCCGACTCAACCAAAGACTACAGCAGTCTGGCTTACCCACTATCCAGCATGGCATCGGCATTCACACAGGCATGGTTGTTGCAGGCAGCGTCGGCAGTCCCCAGCGGCTTAACTATTCCGTCATTGGTGACACTGTGAATATTGCGGCTCGACTAGAGCGGTTAAACAAAGAGCTTAAGTCCACCAAACCTCACACATTACTCGTCAGCAGCACCACATTTGATTATGTCCATCATCACTTTGCAGGTAGCCCCGTGCAAACCTTACAGCTTCGAGGTCGCCAGGAACCAACCATTGTCTATGAAATTACAAGTCAACTGTAAGTGAGGTAAATATCATAACGAAGCTGTACAGCGGCGCATAAGAACAGCATAGGTAAGACCTAAAAGGTGGCATGGCTCTTTCACTCCAACTTAAGAAGCTGGCATTTTTGCGTCTTGGTAGTGCAGTGTTAAAAAGTGCTTGCTTGTGTTGCAATCGTGTTGCTTAGTGCTATCTTAGGTGAAATAGTGTGTCTACCTGCCTGTTCTTACTTACTTGTCAAGGAAGACTCTTAGTTCTTAATTATGGAAGACACATTTTATAGACTAGCCTGCCGAATTCGCTCTAGCGGAGGAATCGCCAGGAGTGCTGATTATCACGACCTCCAAACTGTTCAAAGTCAGGCAATGGCGCTGAACGCCGAGCGGGGTGAGGCTTGCGAATATTTTGTTGAGAGCGTGAAGCTGAGCGCTTTGCTGCCCTGGGAAGTCATGAGTTTAGCAGAGCGCAATTTAATCACTTTGGATCAGCTAGAGCGCTATTCAAACAAAAGTGATGATTATCGCTATGTCAGTAACATCAAGGAGTTGATTCAGAAAGGGCGAAGCAAGGTGCGCTCAGCTTGATTGCAGTGCAGCTTTTGGTCAGAGGTATCTGTCGTGCTTTTGCACTACATTTTCAGAAACTCTGCCAGCGTTAGCCTCGGAAATAGCTCAAGATGTCCTCCTTCAGTGGCGTTAAAGATGGCTCTGCCATTGGCGAGAAAAGACTCTTGAGCTAAACGATAGGAGACTTCGCTGCGAAATAGGTCGGGAAGCTGCCACTTTACACCGCCCGCAAAGTAGTTTGGGTCAAAGTGGTTAGGATCTTTTTCGCCAGATGTGACGGTCTGGTTTGCGGCTCCTTCGGTCACAAAGTTATGATCGCAGCCAATCAGGGCAACTTGCTCAAACCCCAGGTGATAGGCAATCTGCAATGCAACAAAGGTGACGGTTGCACCTTGAAAGATGCTAATTGAACAATCGTTAGGAAACTTGAACTGGTTGGCAGAGTGCAGGTAGGTAGTGTTGGAGCGCGATCGCACCCACTTCACTGCTTTGCTATCTAAAAATAATGGGATTTTTGTGTGTCGATAAAACTCGGCGTTTTGCTCAATCACAAAGGGATTTACGGCCACAATGCAGGAGGGACGAAACTCACTGTATTGGAACAGCAGGTTAATTTTATTCAGCCCGAACGTATAAATCTCCTTCAGCAGCGACAGGTCACTTTTGAGTAGGCTAGGACCGTTGCAGAGAATGACGGCTTTTTGTCCCAAATAGCGGTTTTTTAGGGCTTTGAGCTTTTGGCGCGATCGCCACGAGTCGGGCTGCAAATCCCAACGTATCCGATTCCAGAGTTCATGAACGGCATGACGATAGGGGTTAATCGTTGGATTCTGAACCAGAATAGGATTCTCAAATGGTTTAGTGGATGGATTGGGAAAGGAATTCATGGCTATTCCGTACTCAGTCGAATCGTTGCGCCACCGTCAATCACCAATGCCTGACCTGTCATAAAAGCAGATCGGTGATTGTCTGCTAAAAACAGAATTGCCTGAGCAATTTCTTCAGGCTGACCGACTCGGCCCATCACAGTTTTTTGTCCCAACTGGTGCATCAGTTCCACAAGGCTAGTGCCAGCAAGATGTCCTCGCTCCAGTCCTGCCCGCAGCATTGGCGTGTCAACCGCACCGGGCAAAATTGCATTTACCCGAATCTGGTCAGCGGCAAACTCGATCGCCAAGGCTCTGGTAAAGGCAACCAACGCGCCTTTGCTGGCGGCGTAGGCAGCAATGTTGGCAGAGGTGGCTACCGCGTGGACAGAACTGACGTTAACGATATTGCCCTGGGAAGCCCGCAGCAAGGAATAGGCGGTTTTTGACCAGAGGAAGACCGAGCGCAAGTTTACCTCCATCACCCGATCCCATTCGGCAATGGAGGTTTCAATCACGGGTTTGCAGACTTGAATAGCGGCGTTGTTGATCAGTGCGTCAAGTCTGCCAGCGGTTTGAGCGATGTGGGCGATCGCCTCCACAATTTTTGCGGATCGGCTGCATCGGCATGAATGTAGCAGTCGATTCCAGCCAAACCCGGATTGGGCTTCTGGTCAATGCCAATCACATACCACCCTTCCAGCTTGAAACAGGAGCGATCGCTTGACCAATTCCGCCTGCGGCTCCGGTGATTAGAGC
>JAAUTN010000201.1 GCA_012031415.1 Leptolyngbyaceae cyanobacterium SM1_4_3
ATACCCAATTTTCCCAACGAGGTCGTAAAAACCCATGAAGGTACAGGCTTGGGGCTGGTAGTGAGCCAAAAAGTTGGCACGGCTTCATGGAGGGCGGATCGAAGTTCACTCTGAGTTAAATCAAGGTTCTCAGTTTACGCTGGTGTTGCCGCTGACCCCGGCAGTGGGCGATCGCCAAGCACCCCCTGAAATCTCTGTACCCAAGCCTCGTTCCTCTCCGACCGCTATTCCTGGTTCACGGGACGCTTCAGCCCCCCATAACCTGACCTATCGCCCAACTGCACCAACTACCCCCACTAGCACAGCCCCTCCATCTGCATTGGGCAAGCCCATCCTGGTTGTGGAAGACAATGCATCCAATGCCCGACTCGTCCTGACCTACCTGGCAAAGCTAGGCTATCAGGTGCTGTGGGCAAAAAATTCGGAGGAGCTATGGATTTGTCTAAAAAATACGCTGCCTGCGCTGATTCTGATGGATATCGGTTTACCTGACGTAGACGGAATTACACTAATCAAACAGCTTCGGGCCAATCTAAAATACAAGTCAATTCCTATTGTGGTGCAGACGGCAATGGCGATGGTGGGCGATCGCGAGACGTGCCTGGAAGCTGGAGCCGTAGCGTATTTGCCCAAGCCTGTAGCGCTGGATGTGTTGGCGCGTCTGGTAGCAGACTATAGCAGAAGGATGAGGGATGAGGGATGAGGGATAAAGTAAAATTTTGACTGGAAGCAGCATTGACCAGCCAGCCTTGTCCTAATCTCTTCGATTGCCGTAGAACAAATAAATTTGCTTAGCTGTGGTACGAAGTCCCAATCAAATTAGATCTACCCAGCCTCAGGACTATGACGTTGTTTTGGGTGGGCAAAATCCACCTCCGGTTAACGGTGCTGTTTTGGGTGGATTGGCAGGGCTACAGCGGCGACTGTCAAGCGTTCTAGTCGAGGAACGGATGGGGGCGATCGCCCAACTCTCACAGCACGGGCAAACAGGCTTAGACTTACTTATTCAGGCACTTCAAGATCCATCTATCCAGGTGCAGAAAGCCGCCTATACGCTGCTTTGTCAACGTCAGGAAGCAGCCGTAAAAAGCACTCTGCGCCACTACGATACTTACCCACTGTTTGAATGCCTCCATACGCTCACAGGTCATGCAGGCGGCATTACCGCAGTCGCCGTTAGCTTGGATGGGCAAATCGCGGTTAGCAGTAGTCGTGATGCAACCTTAAGAGTTTGGGATTTGCAAGCAATGGAAGAAGTGATGCGGGTTGTAGAGCCGAGTTTTGTGTATGCGATCGCCCTCACCCCCGACAGCCGCACCTTCGTCATTAAAACCAGAGAACAAACGTTCAAAGCCTGGGATATGCGAACCGAACAGCAAATTGACGCAGATGACCTGCCAACTCGCAGCATTTCATCCGTCACCGTTAGCCCTGACCGCTACCGCACTGCCAAACACCTGATCAGCGGCAGTCAAAATACAGTTAAAATCTGGAATCTCAAAGCAGGGCGAGAGGTTTGCATCCTCAGAGGGCACACCAGTTTAGTTACGGCAGTGGCGATCGCCCCAAACGACAGATCCTTATCAGCGGCAGCGAAGATAAAACCATTCGAGCCTGGGGAATCAGCTAAGGAGGCTGCATTTTGCCATATCGCATCGCTCTTTCAAGGCTTAGTCTGTCCCACTTGCAAGGATTCACAGCAAGAGAGCAAAAAATCATTAGAGATGCA
Source organism: Leptolyngbyaceae cyanobacterium SM1_4_3 (assembly GCA_012031415.1). Taxonomy (GTDB): domain Bacteria; phylum Cyanobacteriota; class Cyanobacteriia; order Elainellales; family Elainellaceae; genus JAAUTN01. The sequence continues at coordinate 1,730 of JAAUTN010000201.1, forward strand.
CTCACCACACAATTGAGCTATGAACCAACGGTATCAACTAGAAATCGAAAAGAAATGCGGTCTAACTTGCTTGCAGTTTGGGAACTACGAATAGGCAATTTTCGCGTGTACTACGATGTAGACGAGGGGAAATCAGTCGTTAATATTCGTGCTATCGGGATCAAAGAAGGAAACCAAGTTCGTATTGGCGGAGAGATTATTGACTTATGAAAACTGTTGAAATTAGTGAAATAACTTCCTTACTGGAAAATTATGATGAAACTACGCAACCTTTTATCCTGACGCGCAACGGTCAACCTATTGCCGCTTTGGTTCCTGTAGAAAATATTGATCTGGAAACTCTCAGCTTAAGCTTGAATCCAAAGTTCTCCAGCATCATTGAACAGTCTCGAAGAAGTCAAGAAGAAGCTGGTCAAATCTTTCTAGAAGACATTCCCCTACCCTCAGATCCTTAAATTTGACACGCGATCGCCCCATGTCTAGCAGTTTCCAACCTCAAAATCAGGATGCAGTTTTGGGGGGTCAGGGCGCGATTCCAGCAGGCGGTGTTGTCCTGGGTGGCTTTGACGGGGTAAAGCGACGGTTAGCTAGCTCAGCCGAACACCGAATTGAAGCGCTACCAGAAGCCTTGAAGTATGGTCAGAGGGGACTATTTCTAGTCGTTAAAGCATTGAACGATCCTTCGGCTGAAGTGCAGCAGGCGGCTTATGTGCTACTGCGGGAAAGACCAGAGCCGCGAGTGCAGCAGGCAGTACGACAGTTTTATCAGCGATCGCACTACACCCGTCTCGAACACGTTCTGTCTCAAGGCAAATGGCAGGAAGCAGACCAGGAAACAAAACTTGCCTTGTTTAAGATCTGCGGACTGACTCTAGATCATCAGTTTCCTGGCTATCAAATTGCCGATATTCCCTGCAACGACCTGCAAATTATTGATCGGCTTTGGCGTAAATACAGTCGCGATCGCTTTGGATTCAGCGTACAGGCAGCAATTTGGCAACCGCTACAAGACCTGCTGTGGGATAAAACCGAGGTCTGGAGCAGATTTGGCAGTCGGGTTGGCTGGCGCACCACCAGCTTTTTGGTAGACCGCCGCTGGAAGCGCTACGACGAAATCACCTTTTCGCTCAGCGCCCCACTGGGGCATCTGCCTTTCCTGGGAGACGAGTTTGGCATTTTTACAGTAGAGGCGATCGCCCAGCGCCTTAACATTTGTCAAATTGGTTGAGGCTAGAAATTTTGAAAGTGTGTTTGTTCCGAAAGACCATATAGACTAGTAGGAAATTAATGTGTTCGGGTCTAGAATCAGCAGTTTTACATGTTTGTGTCTGAGAGTCCTTGCTTGAGCTTGGCGATCGCCCGCCTAAAGGCTGCTGAGCCTGAGCATTATGCGATTTGGGTTTTACAAGCGCCTTTTCCAGGAGGGTATGTTCATCACGACTGCATAGGGTCTGACGAGCTAACCCAAACCTGGCAGGCCTGGCAAGAATTATTTTCGCTGCGTGGGCTGCCCGATGTCCCTCGAATCTCTCCTGCCCAACTTCCCCAACCCATTCCATCGCTGACTCCAATAGTGGCGATGCCATCCTCTTCAAATCAGGGAACTAGCTACAGCAGCCGCTTAATGCAGCATCTAGGAATTAGCCTGTGGCGCTGGCTGTTTGACGGCCCGATACAAAGCAGCCTCGACCAAAGTCAGGGAATTGCGATCGGTCAGGGCAACCCGCTGCGGCTGCGGCTAGAGATTCGTGACCCCGACCTGATTGAGCTTCCCTGGGAAATTATGCAGCCGCAGCCCGGAAAGCAAGCCATTTCCCTCAGCCAACAAATTTTGTTTAGCCGCACCACCAGTGACGTAGACCCACTTCAGCCGCTGCGTCCAGAGCAAGCCCTTAAGGTTTTGCTGGTTTTAGGTCAGGATGCAGACTCATCTACTTCAGGAAAAAACCCTTCAGCCGCGTTGGGACAACCCGCGCTAAAACTCCAACAAGAAGCAGAAGCGCTATCAAAAATTTTGGAACAGTCCGGTGAGGTAGAGGCAAATGACGGATTTACCCTGCCCGTGCCCTGTGAAGTGACCACGCTCCTACAGCCCACCGCCGCCGCCCTAATTGATCATTTGGAAACAGAAACCTATAACGTCTTGTTTTACTCTGGTCACGGAATACCTGCACCAGATGGAGGATTACTGTTTTTGCGATCAGATGCCACCTTAAATGGAACAGAACTGGCTCAAGTGCTGACTCGCTGCCACGTTAAGCTGGCAGTGTTCAATGCCTGCTGGGGGGCACAACCTGACCAGCAGGGTCAGCAGGCGATTCCGCGTAGCAGTCTAGCAGAAGTGCTGATTCATCACGGGGTTCCGGCAGTGCTGGCAATGCGCGACTCGATCGCCGACCGTGAAGCACTCAGCTTTATTCAGGCGTTTGCCCGATCGCTAGCCGAAAGAGCGCCAATTGATGAGGCTGTGGCGATCGCCCGACAGCATCTCCTCACCCTCTACAAATTCAACCAGCCTGCTTGGACGCTGCCCGTCCTCTATATGCATCCAGAGTTTAACGGCGAGTTGATCAGGCCTTTAGCTGAAAACGTCACCGAAATTCCTGACCACTCCCCTAGCTGGATTGGACGGCAAACCCCCGAAGCGTCGCTGCGTTCCTTAGCGGCTCCCAGCCGAATTTGGCGCATTCACGGTGGCAGAATGCGAATTGGCAGTCAGGACGGCAACGATCTGGTGCTGCGGGGTGAACCCGGTGTTTCCCGCAAACACGCTGAGATTTTCTACCGGGATGCTTTCCTGGAGGGCACCGCAGAGCCAACCTATTTCCTTAGAGATTTTTCTCGGTTTGGGACGCTCGTGCTGGATACCAACGGCTGGCATAAGATTCATCACCAGGAAGTTCCCTTGAAATCAAAGACTCAGCTAAAGTTTGGCAGTTCTCAGAGTCAAGCGCTGGAATTCTTGATTGAAGATTCATTTTCCCCTCGATAAGCTCAGCCAATTAGCCGAAATTGCAGCCAATTACGGAACAGGCTCACCCCCGCTTGTAGATATCGATGTTCAGATCTGGTTAGCTATTGCATTCAGGAGCAACTCATGGCAAGCGATCAAGTTCGTCCTCACTTCTCATCTTTTCATGCTCAAGCAGAGCGGGAGCTTTTGCAGCTCATTTTGCAGTCAGAAGCTTCCTACCCTTGGAATCCAGCAGATCCAGGGGCAGAAGCCTATTTTGCTGAGCTTGAGCAGGAAGTGGCGGCGAGCTGGTCATCTGCTGAGCTGGCGGCTCAGGGTCAGGCCTTATCGAGTCAGCTAGAGCAGCTTTGGGCAACCGTTTTGCCAACAGCCACGATTCAAGAAACCGCAGCCCAGTCACTTAGTGCAGATCTGTTTGGGCAGTTTGCGGCTCAGGTGCCTAAATCTTTGCTCGATAAAATTGTTGGTCGCGCTAACCAGATTATTGCAACCAACCTTTCCCTGGCTGATCAGTTGGTGCAGTGTGTGCAAGAGCTTTTACCTGAATGGGGTGAGGATGACCTTCAGGTGCTTGCTCGTCCGTTTGCCTATGCGATGCGGGGTGCAGAAACCGAAATGCTAGAAGCTGCCCTGCGATCGGTTCGATGTGCTGCGTGGACTGAGCTATCAGGAATCGAGCAAGCCCGTTTAAGTTTGGCCATTGCTCGCTATGCGATCGCCCAACTTCCTCACTCCTCTATCCCAGAGTAGATGTAGCAGTAAGAATAAGGGATGAGGGATGAGGAATGAGGGATGAGGAATGAGGGATGAGGGATGAAGTTGAACTTTGCCCATCAAAGCTTCGCCGCTTCCCGTCTGGCTTAACCAGAATCTCTACAGTATCCGCGCAGTATACAGAAGTCTTTCATTAAGGGAGCCGTGAGAAGCGAGTGGCAAAGTTTTGCGATCGCGTCGGAGACAACGTTCTAGCTTTCAAAATTGCCGCAGCTAAGAATGCATAAGACATTACACCCACTAGCGTTAGAATCAGCAAATTCAGCACTCCCGTTGCATTCCATAACGCATGAAGGGCTGAGGCAGTGAGATAGCCCACGCCCAGGATCTGCCAGCGCTTAGAGGGTTTGAGAATACTTAAACCAATAAAATAGCCAAAATAGCCGCTGTAGGCCATGTGCCCCGCAACAGAGCCAAGAATGCGAGGAATCAATAGCTGAATCGCGTACACTTCAGCTAACCCCTCTCCCGACTGAATCGACACCTGATTTACAATGCCTGGAACATACTGACCTAATGTTTCTAAAATGGTGAAACCTGCGGCTGAGGCGGCTCCTAGCAAAATGCCATCTAGCGGTTCCCAAACGCCAATGCGCTCCCGTTGGGGCGATCGCATCTGACTCCCCCAGGCATAGGCCACAAAGATTGGAATTGCCTTGAGCAACTCCTCCATCAGTCCTGCACCAAAGAACATTCTGACCAGCAAAACCGGAAAGCCGATCGATTCAATATCTTCTGGCACATCGCCTGGAAGTATGCCGCGAAACACCAGAATAAAAATGCTCAACACCGGACTGACCAACAGCAGCATCGTCAGCATAGCTGCCCCCACCAACAGCCACCAGGGTTTGTGCTTGCCGCAAAGCTGATAGATGAAATAGTACGCGCCGCCTGCCAGCAACAGCGCCAGCAGCAGGTTAAATAAAATGGTGTTGCCGATCGAGGCAAACATCAGCACCACTGTACAGACGATAATGCTGCCCGGTATCAGGTACGCTTTGCGAGTCAAATCTCTTCCCGTAGAAACGATTGGGAAAAGCTGGCTCAGCGTCACGTCTGCTGCGGGCGTTGCCCCTAGAGGCTGTGCCTGACGAGCCGTTGCTGAGTAGGCTGCTGGGGAGACAACAGGTTGAATCGGGGGAAAGTCTGCGGTGGGGCTACTTGCGGCTACCCGATATTCAAAGATAAACTGAGCGCCATTCTGACCCAGCGTAATGCGATCGCCCTCCTGCAAAGTGCGGCACCCCTGAAGTCTTTGTCCGTTGACGTAAGTACCATTGGCGCTGCCTAAATCGCAAAGCTGCCAGCATAGCGGCTGTCCAGTGGTTTGATTTGAAGTGAGGCAAACCCTGGCGTGCTGACGGGAAACCCCTCCATAGGTCAAAGAGTCAAGCACAATTTGACACCGAGGATCGCGCCCAATCAGAACTTCTGAAGTAGGTGAAAGAAAATGTAATAGAGAATTGGCTTCAGGGTTGTCAGTGGAAACTTGACGAAGAATTGCCTTTCGAGAAGATGGTCCCGTCATCGGTGAAGATGTCGCGCTAGGAAGGGTAATAAAAACTAAAGATCCTGCCTTAACTATAAGCTCAACATCCTACGAATTCAGACGGCCTTTCCCGATCATTTTGGATGGCAAGGTTCAGCCTCATCTCTCATCCCTAACTGCTATAGCTACTGATTTGCTCTTGCATCTCTAACCGCAGCGTAGAACAGCAGCCCTACCGCAGGAATGCTCAAGGCCAAAATGATACTCGTCAGTAGCGTACCCAGTTGAGGAGTACCAGAAGAAAGCTCAAAGATTGAACCGACAGCGGCGATCGCTGCTACACAGGAACCACCAAGGAACAAACTACTCTTTGGGGTCATTTCCGCTCCGTCACCTCTGCTCACCCAACTCCGTTAATTTACCAGAAAACGGGTTAGCTCACAGCCTTTACAGCCTGGGTCGAAAAGCCATTCTTAGCAAGCTCCTGATTCAGCAGGAGAGCATTGTCAACCCGATCGACAAACATCACTCCGTTCAGGTGATCCATTTCATGCTGGATTACTCGCGCCAGTAGCCCATTTACAGTCAGCTTTTGAGGTCGTCCATTCTCATCCTTGTAGGACACCTCAATCACTTCAGGCCGAGTTACATCCAGGAAAACTCCCGGAATGCTCAAACAACCTTCTTGAATGACGCACATATCCCGGCTTTGCGGCTTAACAGTCGGATTAATCAAGACCAGCGGCGGAGTAGTGGGATTGTCTAACTCACAGTCAATCACAATCAGTTGCTTATGAACTCCAACCTGGGGCGCTGCCAGACCAATCCCATCTTCGCTGTACATGGTTTGCAGCATCTCTTTTGCCAACTGCCGCACTTCGTCATCAACTTTATTGATCCGCTTGGCGGGCTGGCGCAGGACGCGATCGCCCAGATAGTGAAGCTGAAGGGGCGGCTTTGCTAACTTCTTTTTTTCAACCAGAATTTGAGAGGTCATGAAACCGTAGCCTATTACAAATAGTGAATTTCTCTAACTCCATCATAGTGAATCATGCCCATCTTCGGCTGGATCAAAATGAAGCTTTTGGTATTCCTTCTCCTTTCCGGTTTCTATTGCAAAACTCAAGAGAGTAGAACATGAGTATCTTTAAATCTCCATGAAAGAAGCTGATTCTCTCTTTGAGCAAGCCTTACGCTTTCATGCGGAGGAAAGGTATGAGGAGGCGATCGCACCTATGACCGGATCTTGCAAAACAAACCTAGCGCTCATCGTGCCTGGAACCATCGCGGGCTGGCATTAGCTGACCTGGAATTCTATGAGGAAGCGCTGGTTAGCTATGACCAGGCGCTGCGCCATAAGCCGACATACCCAGAAGCCTGGAGCAATCGAGGGGACTGTCTGGCGGCGTTGGGGCGCTACAAGAAGGCGATCGCCAGCTTCGACAAGGCCTTAGAACTGGAGCCAACCTACTTTGAGGCGTGGAATGGCCGCGGCGTGGCGCTGCTAGGCATAGAGCAATATGAAGAAGCGATCGCCAATTTTGATAAAGCGCTAGCCTTTGCGCCGGACGACTGCGAAGCCTGGAATAATCGCGGCATTGCGCTGATTAGCTGCAATCAGTTTAAGGAAGCTTTGATTAACTTCGATCAGGCTTTGCGGCTAGAACCGGACTACTATCAGGCCTACAGCAACAAGGCGAATGTGCTGCTGTTGCTCCAGCGATTTGAGGAAGCGATCGCCAGCTTTGATCGGGCGCTTCAACTGGAACCGAGCGATGCAAACTCGTGGCACAACCGAGGTATGGCTCTGGCAAGTTTGCAGCGCAACGCCGAAGCCTTTAACAGTTTCGATCGCGCCCTTCAGCTTGGGTTTAGTACGCCCGAAGTGTGGCACAACCGAGGCATGATGTTAGCCAATCTGGGGCATCACCAGGAAGCGATCGCCAGCTACGACCGCGCCCTTGAGCAAGCGGACCATTTCGACATCTGGCACCATCGCGGCATGGCTTTGATCAGGTTAGAACGCCATGAAGAAGCGATCGCCAGCTTCGACAACGCCCTGAAACTCAATCCAGAACTCTACCTCACTTGGGATAATCGCGGATTAGCACTCACTGTTTTAGGTCGCCACTCGGAAGCAGTCGCCAGTTTTGACGAAGCCCTTCAGCGCAAACCTGACTACTACCAGGCATGGAACAATCGCGGCATCGCTTTGTATAGCCTGGAACGCTACGACGATGCACTTGCCAGCTACGATCGCGCCCTCTGGCTCAATCCTGAAGTTTCCCAAGCCTGGAATAACCGAGGAAACGCCCTGCGCCGATTGGGACAGCGAGATGAAGCGATCGCCAGCTACGATCACGCCCTCGACCTCAACCCCAACTATGAGCTGGCCAAACAAAGCCGAAAATCTGTCCTCAAAGAACTAGCAAGCAGCTAAATGCTTCTGTATTGGCAAACAATGCTTCTGCAATGGCTGCATTAAGAATGTAGGGGCACACAATGCTTCTGCATCGTGTGACATCTCTATAGCGATAATCACTCAAGTTAGGACAAGGGGCTTAAGCCCCTTGTTCAGGAGGCAGGTGCTTCCCGTGCAGGAATGTCCTAATTTGTATGCATACAGCTATATTAGCGAGCGCACAAATATGGACAAAATTAACCTGAGCGAAAAGCTTTCCCAATTCTCAGAATATTGGTCGCCCAAAACCGTTGCCCAACTCAATCACTACGACATCATGGTTGTCAAAGTTAAAGATGAGTTTGTCTGGCACAAACATGATGACACCGATGATTTTTTCCTGGTTCTCAAAGGGCGTTTAACGATTCAATTGCGCGATCGCGACATTCACCTCGAACCAGGAGAATTGTCCATCGTACCGCGTGGCGTTGAGCATCGTCCCGTTGCCACCGAAGAAGTGCATCTTCTCTTGATTGAACCAACTGGTACCCCAAACACTGGAGACGAAAAAACAGCAGCCCCTCGACAAACTATCTAAACGATTCTAAAGACTGGCTTTTCCAAATAAATTATGCAAAGCGATCGCTCAGATATGCCTTAATCGGTCTGGGCTTAACCGTTTGCCAGGGATAGCGCGGCTGGAGCTTGTTGAGCGGAAAGCTAGCCAAACGAGTTTCAATATGGGCTTGCTCCTCGGCAGTTAGTTCAAACATTTCGTAAACGGTTTGGTCGATTTGTGCCAGAGCCGCAAAGAAATCGGACTCAACCTGTTGAAAGCTAGCTAATCTCTGCCGATAGGTTTGCATGACAGCAGCATAATCTTGAGGAACGAGGAGTTTTTGAATGATGGCTCTAGAAATGGTGGCTTCTTCATCAGCGTTGAGCGTTAAAAGTTTGTAAACCAGTTCGGTTACATCCGCGTCTACCAGTTCCAGAGAAAACAATCCGGCTCGAATGCAGTTTCCATCCAGGCTCAGTTCTTCTACCTGCACATCTTCAGGACTCCAGTTAGAAAAGTTGAGGTTTAAGTGGCGATCGCTCAACTTATATCGACTCGTCTCAAGTCGAGTTTCAACCTCAGACAACAGCCATTCATCAGGATTGTTTTTGGCTCTAGCTGCTAACTTTTCTAGACCGTCATAGCCTTCTACTAGCCGCTGCGCGATCGTCGAATCTAGATCTTTGACCCAGGGCAACGCTTCAAGAGTACGTGGGTAAACATGGGCACGGGATGAGCCTTCTAATACTCCTGTCCGTAGTCTCACCAAATAATAGAAACGAGCTAACTTACTGTTGATATAAGCAACAACTGTTTTAGGATCAAGTCCAATTTTTGGCACTGCAACGATTAGAGAATCAACAGCAGCAATCACGTCACTGTTAACAAGAGTTGCTGTAGGAGCTAAACCGATATTAGTTACAGCTAGGAAAGATTCAAGTCTCTTACTTGCCCATAGACTTAACTTACCATAGGGCCTTTCCCTAACTGCATTTAAGCTAACCCAACCAACAGGCTCTCCTGACCAGCCTATTGATATACTACGTCCTGCAATAACCTGAACAGAATCTTCTCCTGTGGATTCTGCTGTAACTGCTGTCCCTCCACGTTGAATTCCATAAGTAAACCAAAATGGGCGATTGTTTCGGCTCAGTTGCCGCATAACCGCTTCTTTTAACTCCACAATTTTCTCGCCATTTCCATTTGGATATAGCCTTTTTAGAATCGGTATGTCTTCATGGTGTAACAGTGGCAATAAATAGTTTCCCCACAAACCTTCTGCTGTGTCACTAAGGTCAATATCTGTAATTCTTGGGCTGACTTTAGCATCAAAAAAATCTTTGTACTTAATTCTGTTTGATGACTTGTCGCTTGGCCAACTTGAAGGAACAAATAATTCAATCTCATCCTCCTCCTGTGCTAAAGTTTTCTCGATAATCAACAGCATTGGAATTACGTTTGCATCCCACTGTTTTCCAGCAAACTCCAGCCACACAACTTTCCGTAAAGCCGCATTTCGACGAGGATATAAGAGTTTCCATACCTTTGCGGCTGCTTCTGAGTTAGCGTAGCCGCCACTCACGACCATGCCTAACCATCCGCCTGCTTCCAGCGATTCAGTCAGGGCACGGTAGAGAAACACCAAGCCTGTATCTGCATTTTGTCCCCAAACTTGATGCCACAGGCCGCGCATCTCATCGTTATATTTGACTCGCTCGGCTCGAATGTAAGGCGGATTTCCGACGATGTATTTCCACTGTTCGCTATCTCGCTCTAACGAACCGGGTGCAAGCAAATCGACTCCCCGATTGCCCCACCAAATCTAGCTCTCGCAACAGACTGTTGATGTTATAGATGTGAATTTTGGGAACATCTCCAGGCTGGACTGATGGCTTGTAGCGAACTAGCGCCCACATCAGCTGAAAGTGACTGATAAATGCCGCAAACGGGTTAAGGTCAAACCCCCAAACGCTAGTTTGTAACTCTTGCAAAACCGTATTTGTATCTAGCCCTCTCGCCTTTGCGTCTTCCAAACAGCGATGAATATACCGCACTAAAAACGAACCGCTTCCACAGGACGGATCGAGCAATTTTCCCTCACCATGACTGAAAACAGTTTGTGCTAATAGCCAATCAACGATGGAAGCGGGTGTGTAAAACTCGCCTAGCCGCTTGCGTTTTGCAGTGGGTAAGAAGGTCTGGTAGATATCTCCTAAGATCTCCTCTGACAAACCCGAAAAATCGTAGGCATTAAACCTCAAAATTAAGCGTTGTAATGCTTCATCTAACGCGCCGTTCGTTTCATAAATCCAGTCAAACAAGTTGCGTTCAAAGGGTTCATGATAGAGCCGTCCGATGTCTTCAGCAACTAGCTGCACCAGTGCTTTTGCATCCCCCGTTAAGTGATCGACAAATGCTGCCCAGTCCTGTGGCCCACCGTTAGATAAGCGGCGTTTTTTTGGTCAGCTTTAAGTCTTCAACCAGCCGTAAGAACAGCACTCTAGCAACCAATACTGCAACGGAGTCGGCAACAAAAGATTCTCGAATTCGCTCTCAACCTGTTTGCCTTTTGCG
>JAAUTN010000202.1 GCA_012031415.1 Leptolyngbyaceae cyanobacterium SM1_4_3
GGCCGTCATTGGTATAAAAAACAAGGGCTTAAGCCCCTTGTTTTTTAAATGGTGTGTGAATTTTAATTAGAACCGCTGCGACTCAGGGGGCGAACTTCCACCGCCAGGCTGGTCAAGGAACAGATTCTTCGCACTGTCATTTTGGTAGATGCAGTCAATCTTGGGTTCTCTACCGTCTCCTTCGATGCTGCCTGTAAAACCAAAGGTATTCATTCGATTCTTACACTCGCGCACTTGCTGAGATGAGATCAGATTGTTTCGCTCTAGAACTGCCCAGTTGTTGTTGCGAAGCACACAGCCTGGCTGCATCGACGGCTGAGAAACGTAGACGTTAAACGGGCTGAGCGTGACAAACGCCCGCAAATCCATCGTTACTGCACTTGCGCCATACTGAACGCAGATTTCAGCGTTTGGCGCACTTCTATCAATAAATTCGCGGGAGGCGACGTTTTCGGGGGTGAAGTTTGCGGTTGAGCTAATCGCCACACCGATCCCTACTCCCAAAATGAAGATCCCTGCCAGAATCGCCATTGTTGTAGCATTCAAAGCTGCCATGATGGGCGATCGCCCCGCCGGAGCTTCCTGGTATCTGTCCTGATACCGATCCTGCGTCGCACGGGCTGGCGGTCTAGGGGGTGATTTTGTCTTACGTCTCATAGCAACTTAGGTTCACAACAGGTTAGAGATTAATTCACAACTCAACTGAGGACTGAACAACCGACCCTAAATGAAAAGCTATATCGAATTTGATTAAATAGATTTCCACCTCTATCAGTCTAGCTTAAGCCCCAACCTACTTGTTTCGCCAACCCCCAATTACCGATTACTCAAAATAATTTGTCAGCTAGGCTAGCAAGAAATGCAAAAATAGAGAAAATCACCTGTCGTCTCTATCGGGTCGCAATCGTGGCTTCTCAACCCCCACTCCAGTTGGGTAAAACCTACAAAGTTTCTTTACTTCGCAGCATCTTAACCGATAGCCTCACGGTCTTTTGGGGAGACTGGCTCGATTTGCGGGTTCGCATCCTTCAGGTTGCGGCTTCGGGGTTAGTCTCTCCTTTGATCTATATTTTGGCATTTGGGCTAGGGTTGGGTAGCGCTCTAGATGCAGCTATGCAGCCTCCAGTCGGCGATAATTACCTTCAGTTTATTCTGCCAGGCATGGTAGCGCTGTCATCGATGACCATTAGTTTTGGTGGCACAACCTTCTCAATCTGCGGCGAACGGCTTTACACCAAAACCTTTGAAGAAATTCTGCTGCTGCCTGTGCATCCGCTGGCCCTATTTTTAGGAAAGATGTTGGCCGGCGTAGTGCGTGGCTTAATGACCTCTGCCTCTGTGATTCTGATTGCTATTCTGTTTACGGGGCAGTTAAGTTTTCTCAATCCGCTATTTCTGCTGCTGCTAGTCTTGAATTGCTCTGTATTTGCAGGACTCGGCGTAATTGTTGGGCTAAACGTTAAGTCTCTAGAAGGCGTTGGCTTACTCAACAATTTCTTAATTGTGCCAATGTCCTTTTTAGGTGCTACGTTTTTTGATCCGACGACTCTACCTCTGGTACTTAAAGCAGTCGTCTACTGTCTGCCGCTAACCTACACCAGCATTGGACTCCGAGCCGCCGCCTACCTGCCCATTTCGCAGTTTCCCTGGTACAGTGTTCCGGTGTTGCTGCTGATTGCGATCGCCCTTTCTGCGATCGGGGCTTATCAGTTTGCTCATCAGCAGGATTGAAGGGGGCTAGGGGCTAGGGGCTAGCCGTTGCCAGCGATTGGTTCATGTTCCAACATTTCAACGCCCTAACCAACTTAGCTACCCTAAACATAGAGCATCAACAACATCCCCACTCCCCAGCCCCTTCCCAATCCCTAACCCCCAGCCCCTAGCCCCTTCCCACCCCCCAACTCCTTAACTCCCAATCCCAGATTCCCTAATGTCTTCTGAAGAAATTCGCGCTGCCCGACTCGACAAAGTTGCTCAACTGCGGCAATTAGGATTTGATCCCTACGCTTATCAGTGGGAATCGACTCATCATACGGCTGAGCTTCAGGAAAAATATGCCGACCTGCCCAGCGGCGAAGAAGTTGATGTAGAAGTGGCGATCGCCGGACGCATTTTGGCGCGGCGCGTCTTTGGCAAGCTTGCCTTCTTCACGCTGCAAGATGAGACGGGCGCAATTCAGCTTTACCTGGACAAAACCAGAATTCAGGAAAGCATGGCAGACCACGATCCCAATGCGTTTGACCACGTGAAGCAGCTTACAGACGTAGGCGATATTTTTGGCGTTCGTGGCACGATCAAGCGTACCGAGAAGGGAGAACTGTCTGTTTATGTCAAGCAATACGCCATTCTGACCAAATCCCTATTGCCCCTGCCCGACAAGTGGCATGGACTCACGGACGTGGCGAAGCGCTATCGCCAACGCTACGTTGACCTGATCGTGAACCCAGAAGTGCGGACAACTTTTCGCCGCCGCGCTTTGATTACAGCCGCCATTCGTCGCTATCTAGATCAGCACGGCTTCATTGAGATCGAAACTCCTGTTCTTCAGGCAGAAGCGGGTGGGGCTGAGGCGCGTCCCTTCGTCACCTATCACAACACGCTGGAGATGGATCTGTACCTGCGAATCGCAACGGAACTGCACCTGAAGCGGCTGATCGTGGGCGGATTTGAGCGCGTATTTGAACTAGGAAGAATCTTTCGCAACGAGGGCGTTTCCACCCGCCACAACCCAGAATTTACAACACTGGAAGTGTATCAGGCTTATGCGGACTACCGTGACATCATGGCGCTGGTGGAAGGACTGATTACGACTGCGGCTCAGGATGTGCTGGGAACGCTGCAAATTAACTATCAGGGGCAGGAGATTGACTTGACGGCACCCTGGCGTAGAGCCACAATGCACGACCTGGTGCAAGAGCAAACGGGGCTAGATTTTAGTCAGTTCAAAACGCTAGACGAAGCAAAGACGGCCGCTTTAGCGGCGGGTTTGACTGATCTTGACCAATGTTCCAGCATCGGGCACGTTTTGAACGAAGCGTTTGAGCAAAGGGTCGAAGGGCAGTTGATTCAGCCAACCTTTGTGCTGGAATATCCGGTGGAAATTTCGCCGCTGGCAAAACCCCATCGTGACAAACCCGGTTTGGTTGAACGATTTGAGCTATTTGTAGTCGGGCGCGAAACGGCGAATGGCTTTTCTGAGTTGACTGACCCGATCGACCAGCGAGAACGCTTTGAGGCACAAGCCGCCCGTAAAGCGGCCGGAGACTTGGAGGCTCCTGGTGTAGACGAGGACTTTCTCACTGCCCTGGAGTATGGAATGCCACCCACAGGTGGCGTGGGCATTGGCATCGATCGCCTAGTGATGTTGCTGTGTGACTGTGCCAGCATCCGCGATGCGATCGCCTTCCCTCTACTCAAACCCGAAAAACCTAACGAAGAGGCTTAGCCCAGTTTCGAGCAGTATCGCAAACGTCCTCTGTAAGGGCAGGACACATTTTTGTGTAGAAGCGCTTCTACACAAAAATGTCTCAATCAAGACGCGTAGCGCCGCATCCATACATAGGAAACTTACAGCAGTTTTTACCTGCATAAGACACAAATCCCGGTAGAGACTGACGTTCGTCTCTACCGGGATTTGTTTGCAAGACGCTGTAAAGAGAACTACTCCATCAGCCTGACAAAGAAGTTGAAGGAATTAGCCCAGTACTTGAAGCTCGATTACATCGAAAGAACCGCCGCGTAGAATAGATTCTATCTGTTTTCCCCGCAAGCGTTTTCCTGTGACTTGCTCCATTACGCCTTGAATCGCTCCCAGAGTGAAAGTTAGCTGACGGTTAGAGCCTTGAGGTTCCCCAGCCGAGCAAATTGTTTCCCGGCAGTAAACCCAGATTCCTTCTCCGTCGCTGACAACTTTATCGACAATGCAGAGCCGAGTGCCTTCTTTCCCCAGTGCGGACTGGAGAAGTGAGACAATCTTCTCAGAGTCAATTCCCATTCCAGTTAGACCAAGCTGTTCTGCGAGTTGCTTGCCTCGGCGACGACCCGCAGAAATCAGGGCGATCGCCGCTGCCTTTTCACCCAGAGCATCTTCAGTTCCAGTTACGATTGCTCTGAAACAAATAATGCTGCTAAAGTCACCTAGCTCAGTACGCAGTTGATTAACCGCAGGAATTGCGACATCAGACATAACTAAACACCTCAAAGATCTTCAGGACGAGTTTTTAAAGGCAAAAATTATTGCTTTCATGTGTGTTGCTTGAATTGCATCAAGCAATCTATTGCACCATCAAATGCACTATTAAATGCACCATCAAAGTACTGCTATAGTACCCAAGTGAATTGGCTTTGCCACTATTACCAAAACGATGCAGGCCAACCCCCAAATCGTCTGTAAATGAGTAGATTGCACAAGCTGCAACTCCCTCAAATAAAGCCTTCCAAAGTTTATTTAGAATTGCTACACAAGGGCAAATGCAACTCCGTAATACCAATTCTTCATGAAGTTGCACTGAACAAGGGGCTTAAGCCCCTTGTTCCAATAGGGTTTATTCTGTGCAAGCTCAAATTGAGTTTAGTATGACCTATTGATGTCAACTAACGTAATGAATGTTAAATAATCTGTCTTGAGATATCAAGAATTGTGTCGCTGGCAGAGCAATAGCCCAAACCATTGATTTGGGTCAGTCCAGGTTTGGATAGGCTGAAGTCCTTTGGCTGAAAGCTCCTGTTGAATTTGAGTCAGGTCAAATTTGCGCGAAATTTCACTCAAAATAGTTTCTCCTGGCTGGAAGGCGATCGCCATTCTCAGGTCTTGCAGTTCCACCGTTTGCGCCTTCAGGCTTCGCAGGTGCATCTCAATCTGGTGCAGCGACTCGTTGTAAAAAGACCAGTGTTCAAACTGGTTCAGGTCAAAGTTTCCACCAAAGCGCTGGTTTAAATGGCGGAGCATATTCAGGTTAAAGGCAGCAGTGACACCCTGACTGTCGTTGTAAGCAGCTTCTAGTAAACCTTTGGGCTTTTGCAGGTCGATGCCTAAGAGGAAATATTCACCAGGTTGCAACGCCTGAGTAACCTGTGAGAAGAAAACATAACATTCATCTGGGTTCAGGTTGCCTAAGGTACTGCCGATGAAGCAAATCATTCGGGTGGGCAAAGGGGCTGGGCTGAGCCGTTTTAACGCTAGATCGTAGGTGCTGACCAGTCCGTGAATTTTGAGGCTGGAATAGTCGGCTAACAGGGTACGGGCGCTGCTTTCGAGAATGCCTGCGCTGACATCAATCGGCAAGTAGCGCAGAGGATAGCCCTGCTGCTGGTAGGCATCGAGCAGGAGGCGAGTCTTGCTGCTGCTGCCGCTGCCCAGTTCAACGATTTCGCAAGCTCCGGTGAGTTGGGCGATCGCCCCCGCATATTCCCGAAAAATGGCGGCTTCTGTGCGCGTCAGGTAATATTCCGGCAATTCGCAGATTTGCTCAAACAGTTGAGAGCCGCGATCGTCATAAAAGTAGCGTGGCGGTAAGGATTTTGGCGTTTGGCTTAAGCCGCTGATCACATCCTGGGTTGATTCCAGATCGGTTTGAGCGTTGGCTGGATCGATTAAATACTCGATCTGTAGACGTTCCTCCAGGTTGTACTGAGAGGAGGGGCGATCGCCAATTTTGCTTTGAGAAAAACCCGTCGAGCCAGAAGATTTAGGAAATTGCATAAAGCTTTCATAGAATCCATCAGCGGGTAGACCAAAAGCCATACCCGCTCTGCATTTTCCCATTCAACGATGAGAATCAGCTTAGACCTTTAGAATCATTTGCCATACCAATTCGTTATGAGTTGCACTGAACAAGGCGCTTAAGCCCCTTGTTCCATTAAAGGCTGTAGCTACACAGGCTGTAGCTACACAGGCTATTGATTGAGCTTGCAGGATACCATAGCAGTAGTAAAAGCTTGGGTTGCAGCAACTTATTGGAGTTTTGTCAGGTTGCCTGAGCCACCAAAATGAGCAGATAGCAACGATGACAGATGTAGACTTTGAATCTAGCGATCAGGCGGAGGCGCTCCCTCTTTTATCAGATGTAGTTCTGATTCCGCAGGCTCCGGAGGGCTTTAAGTCGGGCTTTGTGGGTATTGTGGGACGACCGAATGTGGGCAAGTCCACGCTGATGAATCAGTTGGTGGGTCAGAAAATTGCGATCACGTCGCCCGTCGCGCAAACGACGCGCAATCGTCTGAGAGGCATTCTCACTACCTCTGAAGTGCAAATCATTTTTGTGGATACACCGGGAATTCACAAGCCGCATCACCAGCTTGGAGAAGTGCTGGTGCGAAATGCCCGAATTGCAATCGACTCGGTAGACGTGCTGCTGCTTGTAGTGGATGGAACGGTGGAGGCAGGCGGGGGCGATCGCTTTGTCGTCGAGTTGCTCAGCCCATCTAAAACGCCCGTGATTTTGGGGATCAACAAGGCAGACCAGCAAGCTGCTGATGCTGAATGGATTGACCAGAGCTACGTTCAACTGGCAGAAACAAACGGCTGGGCAGTGGCAAAATTTTCTGCCCTCACAGGAGACGGGCTAGAAAGTTTGCAAAGGTTGTTAAATGAGCGACTGGAGCCAGGTCCCTACTACTACCCACCGGATTTAGTCACCGATCAGCCAGAACGCTTCATCATGGCTGAACTGATTCGAGAGCAAATTTTGCTGTTGACTCGTGAAGAAGTGCCACACTCGGTGGCGATTGCCATTGACCGCGTAGACGAGGAGCCTGACATTACCCGCATTCTCGCCACCATCAACGTTGAGCGGCAGTCGCAAAAGGGCATCGTCATCGGCAAGGGCGCGAGTATGCTAAAGGCGATCGGCACGGCTGCCCGTCAGCAAATTCAAAAGCTGGTGATGGGAAAGGTTTACCTGGAGCTATTCGTGCGGGTGCAACCCAAATGGCGGCAGTCTCGCACGCGGCTGGCAGAATTTGGCTACCGAGTTGAAGAGTAATCTCCATCAAACCTTTTGGTTAGAATCCGCGTTCTGCTCTCATCAGGTGGATTGGTCAGGTGTTTTACGGCTCTGTGTTCCGCCAGGTAAGCAAAGTCGGCGTTTGATACCTACACCTCAACCACCTCAGCAGCGCGATGTATCCCAATTTGCTGTAGGCTGTTTGACTATATCAACCGTCAAGCTTGCCCTACAGTAGCTAAGGCAAATTGCCGTTCTGATTGTGCTGTGCAAGGAGTGCCCCGATGAGTTACCGCATGGATCGCCGTGCCTACGCTGAAACCTATGGCCCGACTGTTGGCGATCGCATTCGTCTAGCCGACACCGAGTTAATCATTGAAGTAGAAGCAGATCGCACCACTTACGGGGATGAAGTTAAGTTTGGTGGCGGCAAGGTGATTCGCGATGGCATGGGGCAGTCTCCTATCTCTAATGCAGATGGAGCGGTAGATGCAGTCATCACGAATGCGCTAATCCTGGACTGGTGGGGCATTGTAAAGGCGGACATTGGCATCAAAGACGGCAAGATTTTCAAAATTGGTAAAGCCGGAAATCCTTACATTCAAGACAACATTGATATCATCGTCGGCCCTGGAACGGAGGCGATCGCCGGAGAAGGCTTAATTCTCACTGCGGGTGGAATCGACGCTCACATTCACATGATTTGTCCCCAGCAAGTGGAAGTGGCGATCGCCTCTGGCGTAACTACCCTGATTGGCGGTGGCACGGGCCCCGCCGCAGGCACCAACGCCACAACCTGCACCCCTGGACCCTGGAACATTTATCGAATGCTGCAAGCGGCTGACGCATTCCCGGTGAATATCGGTTTTTTAGGGAAAGGAAACTCCTCTCAGCCTCAAAGCTTAGTCGAACAGGTAAACGCTGGAGTACTGGGCTTAAAGCTACATGAAGATTGGGGAACGACTCCAGCGGCGATCGACACCTGTCTCGGCGTGGCTGAAGACTATGACATTCAGGTAGCAATTCACACGGATACCCTAAATGAGTCCGGATTTGTTGAAGATACGGTGGCTGCTTTCAAAAATCGCTGCATTCACACCTACCACACGGAAGGGGCGGGCGGCGGACACGCTCCCGACATTATCAAAGTTTGCGGTGAGTTAAATGTTTTACCCTCTTCCACCAATCCGACTCGCCCTTACACGCTCAATACCTTAGAGGAACATCTGGATATGCTGATGGTGTGTCACCATCTCGATCGCGGCATTCCAGAAGATGTGGCGTTTGCGGAGTCACGAATTCGGCGGGAAACGATTGCGGCTGAGGACATCCTGCACGACTTGGGCGCTTTTAGCATGATTTCCTCGGACTCTCAGGCGATGGGGCGAATTGGAGAAGTGGTGATTCGCACTTGGCAAACGGCCCACAAAATGAAGGTACAGCGGGGTGCCCTGAACCAAGATTCTGAGCGCAATGATAACTTCCGCGCCAAGCGCTACGTGGCGAAATACACGATTAATCCTGCAATTACTCATGGCATTGCTGAGTATGTCGGTTCCGTTGAGGAAGGAAAAATTGCCGATCTGTGTTTGTGGCGACCCGCTTTCTTTGGGGTAAAACCCGAAATGATCATCAAAGGTGGCTTAATTGCCTGGGCCCAAATGGGCGATGCCAATGCTAGCATTCCCACTCCGCAGCCCGTTCATATGCGACCGATGTTTGGCAGTTTTTGGGGGGGCGATCGCCACCACTTCTTTCACCTTTGTTTCTCAAGCCGGGTTAGATAACGAGATTCCCAAACACCTGAAGCTACAAAAGTCGGCCCTTCCCGTTTCCGGGATTCGCAAACTCACTAAGCGCGACATGAAACTGAACGACGCGCTCCCCCAAATGGAAGTCGATCCCGAAACCTATGAAGTTCGAGCCGATGGGGAGTTACTCACTTGCGAACCTGCTACCGTTTTACCTATGGCCCAGCGATATTTCCTATTTTGAATCCCGCAGGTTGGGTGGAGATAAACCTGAGATTGCTCTCAAGGCGCTAGGGCAATGTCTCCTGCACTGGTGCAAGATCTCATGGGACTCTTCGAGTTTATGGAATTAGAACGATGTCATGTGCGCCGCGCACTACGTCCAGCGTTAATCCGGTTCGTTCAAGCCTGGAATTGTTGCCTTCAACTACTCTCCAAAACTCGACGGCCCCTGTTGTTGGAGTTTCCTCACGATAGTGGTAGATGACGACGGCCAGTGAGTTTCCTGCTGCGTCAAAGGTGACTTGTTCTGGTAGTAGCCCCTCAAAGCCATATTCATCTATGGGGGTCAATTCACCAGAGGTGCGATCGATCGCAACGAGTGATAGGGAGCTATAGGGTTTGCCACGCCATGCAGGTAGCCAGTTGGGTAAATAGGTGCGACGCAAATTGACTGTCACTGCCAGAGAGTCATCAGGGCTGATGGCAAATCCTTCTGGACCGAGGCCGACTTCTGCAATGGAGGTGACTTGTGACTGTTCGGTTGGGGTAAAGGCGATCGCAATCAGCGCCCCTTTCGGATTCATTAAATAATCTAGCTGTCGGACACCATAGGTGCGCCACTTCACATCTGGGATTAAGTAGAATCGACCGTCTGAGATAAATCGCCCTGCTGTGAGCCAATTTCCGACTCTGATCGGTTCACCTTGAGGCTGAAGGGTTGGGTTTCCCTGAGCATCACGCTGCACTTGATAGAATGCCACAGCCCGATTGTTGAGGTTAAGGGCAAGGTATTGACCGGAAGGATGCCAAACAACAGACGTGGCACTAGCAGGCTGTCCGTCTATTTCAGGCATGGCAAAGTTGAACCGTTCACCAAAGGTGCCGTTGATAATCTGGATTAGAACCAATTCTTCCCCTGGCGGCTCTAGCGTGACAGCGAGTAGCGTTCCGTCTGGGCTTAAGCCTAAGTGTTCTGGATTTTGTCCTACTTCTAGGGTGGCGATCGCGCTTAACGGCTCCTGAGTCAGATCAACCGCAGTCACCTGAGTTCCGGCAGGCAATTGATCAATCGAGTCATATTCCTGAACGTTATCCGGTGGACGGCCGCGGACTTCTGCGACAAAGGCTCTGGTGCCATTGGGTGAGGCGGCAATGATTTGAGGCCACGACGCGACCGAGTTGGAAACCTGCACCTGGTGAATTGATGGGTTTTGAGAATTGAGCGGTAAATCAATCACAGTTAACGTATCTTCAACGCCAGGTATCCGGTTTAATACACCATCTGCATAGGCGGTGGCAACCATGTCAGCATCCGAAGCGACTAGCAGAGCGCTTCCTGTGAAAGCGAAAGGTTGGGGAGATGGGATGATAGGGGCGATCGCGACGGGTTCAATCAATTGCAGCAAGCCATAGAGGGCGATCGCCAATACGACTCCCAGTACTGCCAGTCTCGTTCTTTTCCACCAACAGGATGGGAGCCATTTCATGTAAGCCTTCCTCCAAACGTTCATGTTTAGAGTAAGGTAAGCCTAGAACGATTGTCCAAGTCATTTTTGGCACCGTATTAATAACTCTGAGCTATTAATGGAACTCCGACAGCTTCACTACTTTGTCGCCACTGCGGAAGAACTGCACTTTGGACGTGCAGCCGATCGCCTACAAATGACGCAACCCGCCCTCAGTAAACAAATTGCTGCCTTAGAAAAAGAACTCGACGTGCAGCTTCTAGCCCGGACAAAGCGAGTTGTGCAACTCACGACTGCGGGACAAGTTTTTTTTGAACGAGCAAAATATGTTTTGTTGCAAGTCGATGAAACCATTCAGCTAACCAAACGTACCGCTCGTGGCGAAGAGGGCGTTTTGACCATTGGTTTCACTACAACCGCAATGTACACCATTTTGCCAGCCCTGTCTCGACGATTTCGCGATCGCCATCCTCAAGTCGCACTCAACCTGCTAGAACTCTCCACTGAGGCGCAGGTTGCCGCCCTGAATCAAGGTGAAATCGATCTGGCATTTTTACATCCGCCGATTGACCTGCGAGGGCTATCCATTTATCCCATTTCAGAAGAATCATTTATTGCAGTTTTGCCGCAGCAGCATCCGCTGGCAAAGCAAGCGTACATCACACTCGACGCTTTAGCTAGAGAATCTTTTATCCTTCATCCCCGCAAGGAAGGCCCGGTTCTCTATGACGGGTTCATTCAGTTGTGTCATCAGTCAGGATTTCACCCCAAAATTGTCAGAGAAGTGAGTCCTCATCAAACGCGCATTTGCCTGGTAGCAGCCGGAATGGGAATTACATTTGTGCCAAAAAGTGTTCAGTCGTTAGTGAGTGCAGATGTAGTGTGTAGACCTGTTGAAGATGTTGCCATCAAGCTTCAGTTTGCGGCGGCATGGAGACAGAACCGCACCACTCCAACAGTGCAAAGATTCTTAGAGTTGCTACAAGATGTCTCTTAAGCATCAGGTGTAAAGCCATTATTGAAAAGATAAAATCCGTAGCCCTGCAAGAACCAGATACAATGAGAAAGCATCCTGTAGAAGGAAGTAGCGATGGAAATAACTCTGAATCGGCATATTGAGATCACTCCGGGCGTGCGGAGTGGAAAGCCGCGCATTGCTGGTCGAAGAATTACAGTTGCAGATGTTGCCCTGATGTATTTGAAGATGGGGCAATCGTTGGAAGAAATTGCTGGAAAATATGA
Organism: Leptolyngbyaceae cyanobacterium SM1_4_3; assembly: GCA_012031415.1. Classification (GTDB taxonomy): domain Bacteria; phylum Cyanobacteriota; class Cyanobacteriia; order Elainellales; family Elainellaceae; genus JAAUTN01. The sequence continues at coordinate 11,626 of JAAUTN010000202.1, forward strand.
ATTGTCCCTGGCATCTGTTCATGCGGCAATGGCGTTTTACTATGACCATCGTGCCGAAATTGACCAACGAACGGCTGAGGCGGAAGCCTATGCCGAAGCCGAACGATTGAAGCATCCTTCGCTGTTGCAGGAAAAGCTGAATGCAATGAAGGATTATGCCTGAACGGATTCGCTTCCACTTGGATGAGAATGTTGACCCAGCTATTGCATTAGGATTAAGACGGAATGGCATTGATGTGACAACTTCACAGGAAAATAATCTGCTAGCTGAAAGTGATACAGTCCAGTTAGATTTTGCCAGATCCCAATCTCGCATTTTAGTCACTCACGATGATGATTTTTTGATTATGGATAGTCAAGGTATCGAGCATAGTGGGATCGTCTACTGTCAAAAGAACACGAAGTCGGTTGGCTACCTAATTCGGATGCTGATTCTCCTTTACGAGGTTACTAAGCCTGAAGAAATGAAGGGCAGAGTAGAGTACTTGTGAGGTCTTTTTTCCATAGATCCGTCGAGTGTTGCGCCAATGGAAGCAATGAAAGTGGGGCGATCGCACAGCTAGCCAGCAGAAGCAAGAACTTGCTTGATAGGCTCCGATAGCTCAACAAACGGGTTTGTAAAGTAGTTTGTGTCAAGAGAGGAAGATTACAGTGGAAACCTGCCTTCAAATTCAATAGCAAAGCGATTCAAAGCTGCTTTCCAATCTCGAATAGGCATGGTCCATTTTTTTAGAGATATTGGAGATCGCCAAGTAGATCACTTTCATCGCTGATTCATCGGTGGGGGAAGGAACGATGATTTCTCAAGACCTTGCGTA
>JAAUTN010000203.1 GCA_012031415.1 Leptolyngbyaceae cyanobacterium SM1_4_3
CTTTGCTGAAGTGCCCGACTTGCAGCCGACCTTGAAACCGCAGGGCCGTTGGAATGTGATAAACCGGGCTGTCTGGCTCTAGCTGGTGCAAAAACCAGAGCCGCTGCTGAGTAAAGGATAGGGGCGCGGATTGGGCTTGCCGCCTGGGAATCTGTGGACGGTGAGCTTTTCCCTTGCCGTGCAGCCGTTGCTCCAGCAATGCCCGCTTTGCGGCTGACAGATGAGAGGGTTGAGTTGAGTGATTTAATGAATGGTTCATCTCTTTACCTCACTGGCTTGAGCGACTTGCAGTTCTGCTTCTGCGTCGGTTAGCGCTTCAATTTCTGCCAGCAGCGCGGCTTCGACTACGGCGGCTAGCTCTGCCACTGTCTGAGCCTCAAACAGTTGACGCAGCGGCAGTTCCACCTCAAACCGATCGCGCAGGCGGGAAAGCACCTGGGTTGCCAGCAGGGAATGTCCTCCGAGGGCAAAGAAATCCTGATGGATGCCCACGGTTTCTAGCCCCAAAACCTCTGCCCAAATGGTGGCGATCGCCGCTTCGGTTGCATTGCGGGGAAGGACAATTTGGGCTTCAGGGCTAACTTTTTCGGGCGGGGGCAGGGCGGCTCGGTTAACTTTGCCGTTTCGGGTCAGAGGCAACGCCTTCAAGCTGACAAAAATTGGGGGAATCAGGTAGGCTGATAGCCGAGTTTTGAGAAATTGCCGCAGTTCAGAAGGGGCGATCGCCTTCCCTACAGGCACCACATACGCCACCAACATCGGCTGGTCGGACTGATCCGGCTGCGCCACCACGGCTGCTTCTTTCACCTGGGGATGGTGTAACAACTGAGCTTCGATTTCGCCCAACTCGACCCGAAATCCGCGCAGCTTGATTTGCTGATCGAGCCGCCCCAAAAACTCCAGAGAGCCATCAGGCAGATATCGCGCCAGGTCGCCTGTTTGGTAGAGCCGCCCAAAATCGGCATCTACAGCGATCGCAAACGGATTGGGCAAGAATCGCGCGGCAGTCAAACCCGGACGCTGATAGTAGCCGCGTGCAACTCCCCTGCCGCTAATATAGAGCGCTCCCGGTACGCCGATGGGCACGGGTTGAAATTGCGCGTCTAAAAGGTAGACCTGCGTGTGGGCGATCGCCATCCCAGGGGTACAGAGGCAGCGGGCGAGCGCTCGGTGTGCCCAATTTCAACCGGATAGGTCAACACCCCAACGGTCGTTTCAGTCGGGCCGTAGTGGTTAAAGATGCGACAGGGAGATGCCTGTGAAGCCAGCACTGTCTGAATTGGGTCAAGCAACGTCCAGCGGCAAATTTCCCCTCCTAAAATCAAGCACTGACGCGGCAACACCTCTGCCGAATTGGGGCAGTCAAGTAACGCTTGCAGATGTGACGGCACAATCTTGAGGCAGTCGATCGGATGCTGCACACAGTACGCCGCAAAAGCTTGGGCATCAGCAACCCGCTCAGCCGCAATCAGGTGCAGCGTTCCCCCACGACAGAGGCAGGGAAAAATCATTGTGTTGCCCAGGTCGGCGGCCAGGGTTGATACGGTGGCATAGCTGGCGATCGCAGGCAGCTCCAGCCGTTCAACCACGCTGTGAACATAGTTGAATAACTGGCGATGTTCGACGGCAACTCCCTTGGGATGTCCCGTCGAGCCAGACGTGTAAATCAGGTAAACCAGATGGGCTGGAGTCACTGAACTGATGGGATTTGTAGTGCTTTGCTGGGCGATCGCCTGCTGATCCCCATCTAAACAAATGACTGTCTCCACTTCGGGTGAAAAGGAGTGCAGCAGTGCCCGTTGGATCAGCAAAATCTCAGCCTGAGCATCTGTCAGCCGAGCCTGCAAGCCCGTCGGGGGTAGACCAGAATCCAGCGGCAGGTAAGCGCTTCCGGCTTTTAGCACAGCCAGCATTGCCACGATCAGATCCAGAGAACGCTCCAGATAAACGGCAATGGGACGGTCGGGCTTGGCTCCTGACTGCTGCAAATGGTGAGCAAGCTGGTTTGCCCGTTGATTCAGTTCCCGGTAGGTTAACTGTTGATCTTCATAGACAAGGGCAATTTGCTCTGGCGTGTGTTCTACCTGCCGCTCAAACCAGTGGTGAATGCATTCGATGAGATAGTCTGCTGGAGTCTGATCTGGGATTAGAGTCGAACCAGTTGAGCGAACCGGAAATCCCTGTAACAGTCGCAGCCGTTCCTCCTCTGCCAGCAGATTCAACCGAGCGATCGCCTCTGTGGGGTCAGCACTGGCACTGTTGATCAGCGTTTGCAATTGGGTTGTTAAACAGGTAATTGCTTCCGGAGAAAACAGATCTGCTTCATAATGCAGCTCCAGGCTCAACCGCTCTGCCTGACTCACGCAGGTCAGTCGCAGTTCAGCGCGATCGCCATAAACCCACTGTTGCTCAATGGCAAACGAGAGTCCTGCGACAGTGCGTTCCGCTGCCCATTCCACCCATTCAAAGGCGATCGCCGGAAATGACTGCGGTAGCTCTCCATCGGGGAAATAGTCCTGCCATTCTGCTAATCCTTGCCATGCCTCCTGGATGCGATTCAGCAGTTGGTGAAAGCAAGTGTCTTCCTGTAGCTCAGTTTGCAGCGGCAGATACCGAACCAATAGCCCCAACGCCGTTTCTAACTCTTCATACTGCCGCCCGTCACAGGCAACAGCGATCGCCACCTGAGCTTGCCCGGTGTGTCGCCATAGCAAAACCTGCCAGCAGCCCAGCAAAAACACGGCCGGAGAGACACCCCATTGCACAGACTGGTCGTTAAGTTGGGCGATCGCGTCAGCCGTCAGTTGAATTGGATATCGAGCAGGCTTAAACCGCTCTGGAGGGGCTGTCTGGGTTCTCAGGGGCGGCGTTAGGGGCGACAGCGCAGGCTGCTGCTGCCAAAAAGTTTGACCCGCTCTAGCCTCATCATCAACCTGGAGATCGGCTTGCTGCAACTGGTTTTGCCACTCGGCATACTCGGCATACTGCACGCCAACGGATGACAGTTCTGCGGTTTGCCCAACTGTGATTTGCCCAACTGTGATTTGCCTAACATAAAGTTGAACCAGTTCTGTAAACAGGTAGTTGAGCGTTGGGGTATCGGCACAGAGAGACGGCAGCGTTAACAGTAACCAATGCCGCTGAGCCGAACACCGCACCCAAACCGCCCGCACCAAAGGAGCCTGGTCAAATCGGTGCAACTGCGATCGCTCAGCCTGAAGAATGGCTTCAATCCGGTTTTCCTGGTTTTGCTCCGACTGATCACTCCAGTCCATCTGCTGCCAGTGGCTCTGCGCTGTATCCCTCGCCTGAATGACTTGCAGCGGCATCATTCCAGCCGGACGAACAAAGGTAGTGCGGAGAATATCATGACGGGCGATCGCCTCCTCCAGCGCGGCTCGTAATCGCTCCCCATCCACGTTTCCCCGAATGGAAATCACAGACTGCGCCACATAGTCTCCTCGATCGGGGTGGCGCGACCACAGGCGGCGCTGTTGGGGTGAAAGTTTGAATCCAGTTATCACAAAAATTGTTCCTCCTGACGTTCTCGGTGAGTGCGTTTATCTGATTGCGATCGCTCAATGCGCTTCTGTAAATGAAGTTACCGAGTAGCCGTGATCATCTCGCCCAGCGCCACCACAATCTGACGGGCACCCCCATAGGGTTTGCGACCATGCGCGGTAAGCAGGTTGTCTAACATCAACACGTCTCCGGTCTGCCAAGTAAACCGATGTTCAAGCTGTTGATATATCGTTTGAATCTCTGCCAAAACTTCTGGCTCAATTGCTGAACCATCGCCGTAATAAACCTGTCGGGGCAAGTTCTCTTCACCCAACAGAGACAACAGTGAGTTCTGAGTCGAAGCATCCAGAAAAGCAGGATGGTGAAGCTGAATTTGATTAAAGAAAACCCAGTCGTGAATTTTAGGATGCTGGGCGATCGCCGGACGAATCTGCCGAGTTCTCAACCCATCATCTCAAGCCACTCAAACTCCATTTCTGCCTGGTGGCAATAGGCTTCAACCACGGCCGGATCAGCCGTGTGGAAGAAATCCTGCCAGCGCACATCCAATCCTTTGATGTAATTGCGGACATACATTAACTGCTTCTGAGCAAACCGTTCGCGGGTTTGGGGACTGAGATGCTGATACACCTGCCGACAATCCACGATGGGCGTTTCGCCGCCTTGCTGAGCGGGCTGCACACAATAAAACCAGATCTTCAGCGGATAAAGGTTTAAGTGAGAACTCTCATTGTGAAAGAGAATCGCCTGATCCGCAGGATAGGGAGTGGAACTGTACACTTTGCCACTCACCCCCGCACGAGGTAAATCTCCATATTCACCAAATAGCTCCGGGCAAAGAGTTTGGGCGACCTGTTCAAAGTCGGCGATCGCCCGCAAACCAAACCCACGAAACAAGATTGCCCCATAGCGCAACAGGTCAGTTTCAATCTGATCTCGATGACTACTGACCCAATCTGCCAGATCAATCTTGCAATCCACTCCTGAATCCACTCCAGTGAAATTAGGCTGCAAGACTAGAGGAAAAGGCGTTTCGGATAAAAAACTGGGTTGAACTGTGGCTTGGGAAAGCTGAATAGCTTTGGGGGCAATCTTTTGAAAGGGGCGCTTCCTGGAGTGACGCTGCTGCATTGAGGGTAGGGTTGAAGAGGATGATTCGGACTGTTGTTCCAACGGTTGATCCGACAATTGTTCTAACTGTTGCTCGGACTGTTGTTTTAACTGTGTTTTGAGCGGTTGTTCCTCTATCGTCAACAGAGGGAATGCATCAATAGCGGTATCTGGGCTAGCCACGATTTGTTGCAGTAGAGTTTCCAACTGGTGTGCCATTCGTGCGATGGTGGCAGCGGTAAACAGGTCGGTGCTGTAATTCCAGTCGGCAACTAAACCCTCGGAGGTTTCCTGCCAGAACAGCGCCAGGTCAAATTTTGCTGTTTGGGTGTGGGTGGGTAACGGAGTCAGCGTTAGGTCAGGCAGCGTCATCGCTGGAGCCGGAGCATTTTGTAGGACAAACAGGACTTGAAAAATGGGGTTCCTCTGCGGCGATCGGGCTGGAGTAACTCCACTAATTGGGCAAAGGGCACATCCTGATGAGCGTAGGCGGCTAATGTCACCTCTCGAACTCGGCTTAACAGCGTCTCAAAGCTGGGGTTGCAAGAGAGATCGGTTCGTAGCACCAGCAGATTCACAAAAAGCCAATCAGCCCTTCCACTTCAGCCCGATTGCGGTTAGCTACATCAGTCCCCACCATCAGATCTATCTGCCCCGTGTAGCGATAAAGCAACACCTGAAAGGCTGCTAGAAGGGTCATGAACAGGGTCGTTCCGGTTTTTTGACTGAGATGGTGAAGTGCCTGAGTGAGTTCTGAAGACAGTCGAAATGGGGCGATCGCCCCTGCAAAGGTCTGCACCTCTGGACGAGGAAAATCAGTCGGTAAGTTTAAGACGGGCAGGGTTCCACCCAGTTGCCGCCGCCAGTAAGTGAGTTGCTGATCTAACTTGTCACCCGTGAGCCACTGTCGCTGCCAGACGGCAAAGTCAGCATATTGAATCGGTAGTGGAGCAAGGGGAGAAGACTGCCCTGCGGCAAAGGCACGATAAAGCGTCACTAGTTCGTGAACCAAAACTCCCTTTGACCACCCATCGGAAATGATATGGTGCAGGGTCAATAAAACAATCTGTTGGCGATCGCCCAGTTGCAGCACTGTCACCCACCACAGTGGCCCTTGCATCAGGTCAAACGGGCGTTGCGCTTCGGTCTGTATCCACTGTTGAACGGCAGCGGACTGTTGTTCCGCAGATATTTGTAGGTCAACAATCGAGAGTGGCACCTCTAATGTGGGGGCAATCTGCTGCATTGGTTGACCTTGAATCACCAGGAAAGTAGTTCGTAAGATTTCATGCCGATTCATGACTTCTGCCAAACACTGCCGGAACAAACTCAGATCTAACGTTCCGTCAATTTGCAGGGCAGCAGGTTCATTGTAGGCAGTGTTGCCGGGATGCAACTGTTCCACAAACCAGAGCCGCTCTTGGGCATAGGATAAAGGGAAGGGGCGATCGCGTTTTGAAACGGGTTGAATTGGCTCAAGGGCAGTGCGATCGGGCGATCCCTCCAGCGCAGATTCCAGTTGGGCGGCGAGTCCTGCCAGTGTTGGATGTTCAAATAGGCAGCGCAGCGGTAGCTCAACCTGAAAGTGAGTGCGTAACCGCGACATGAGTTGAGTGGCAAGGAGTGAGTGCCCTCCCAATTCAAAGAAATGATCGTGTAGCCTAACGGAGTCAACGCCCAGAAGCGTTTGCCAGATCTCTGCAAGAGTTTTTTCTAGAGCAGTTGTGGGAAGAAAATGGGGGGGGAGAGAGGGCGATCGCCGTTCGGCTTGCCGCTTAATCTGGGGAATTTCACTGGCTGGAATCTGTTGTTTGAGCGCAGACAACGGTTGTTCTGGATTCGCTGCAACTTGCTCTAACAGATGCAAAAAGTGATTCAAGATCCAGCCCACACTGGTTTGATCCAGACGAGATGATTCGTAAATGCCTACTATCTGAAGTGTTGCGTCGGGTTTCACCAACAGCGTCAGCGGATAGCCCGTCTGCGCCCCTTTCGTTTGCTCGATTTGAATCTCCAGATCCGCCAGGGCAGCGGTAGACAGGTTAGGATAATTCTCAAACACTAAGAGACTTTCGTATAGCGGCAAAGCACCGGGTAACTCACTCCATTGGTGAATTTGTCCGGTCGAGATGTTTTCATATTGCTGCAACTCAACGGTTTCAGCCCGAATTGCCTGGAGCCAGGGCAGCAGCATTGCCGCTGGATCAACCTGAACTCGCAGCGGAATCGTGTTGATCAGCAATCCCAGCATGAACTCACTTCCGGGCAGCGCGGGTGGACGACCCGACACGGTAATCCCAAACACTACATCTTCAGTTTGGCTGTAGTGACTCAGGAGCAGTGCCCAGATTCCCTGAATTACGGTGTTGAGGGTGAGGTGATGCTGTCGAGCCAGCTTTTGCAACGTTTGTGTGGCTGCGATCGAAAGAAAAGCAGACTGTTCCCCGTGAGATGGAACGGGTGCCGCGTCAGAGGGGCGATCGCCCTTCCCAACGAAGTAGGTTGGGTAAACCCGTGCAAGGCGCTGCTGCCTAAAAGGGTTTTTACCTGGGTTAAGTCCTGCTGCTGAAGCCAGAGAATGTAGTCTCGATAGGGGCGCGATGGGGAAGAGTGAGGGATGGGTGAGAGGATGGGTGAGAAGCATTTTGAGTAATGCTGTAGTGCTGATAAAAGGTCAACACTTCCTGGAACAGCAACGGTTGCGACCACCCATCCAACAGAATGTGGTGATGACTCCAAATCAGGCGATAGGTGTCCTGGCTGAGGTGAATCAGGGTCAACCGCATCAACGGCGCAGTGGAGAGTGAAAACCCCTGAATCCGCTGATGGTGCAGCACGTGTGCCAGCTTTTCGGTTTGCTCGGTGAGGGAAAGCGATCGCCAATCCTGCCTTTCTAGCGGCACGTTCACCTGTCGCAGCACCACCTGCAACGGAGCATCCTGATCTTTCCAGACAAACACCGTTCTGAGAATGGCATGGCGATCGATCACTCGCTGCCAGGACTGCTCAAAGGCTGCAACATTAAGCTTGCCGCTGAGCCGACAGACCAACTGCTCAATGTGATAGCCCGACTCTGGGGCGCTGAGCGTGGCAAATAGCATCCCTTGTTGGGCGGGGGAAGCCGGATAAATCGTTTCAATCGCTTTCTGATGCATGGTGTCCTGCTTCATGTCATCCTGCCGTTATCCAAGTTTGATTTCTGCTAAAACGCTGTCCAGTTGCTCCTGGCTAAGCTGAACGTCGGGAAAGTCAGAGGGGGAGGTAGGCGCTAGGCTGCGAGGACTGGCAGTGGGCAATCAGCGATCGCAGCGCTGCCAAAAAGTCCTGAGCTAACTGCTCAATCGTGTCTTGACGGTGAATCGCCGCACTGTAAGCCCAGGACATCTGCAACTGACCGCCCAAAATGAGTCCACTCACGTCCAGCAAATAGGGGCGCGGATTTTGTGACCCCTGAACGACCTGGGTTTGGGTGGCGCTCAGTCCCTCTGGCGCAAGTCGAAGTGCCGTTTGGGGAGTGGTTTCAGGTAAGGTCTGGTCAATCTGCCCCAAATAGTTAAAGCTAACTAGCCGGAGGGAGCGATCGCAATGGCGCACCCGTTGAACTGAGATAGCGCAGCAGCCCAACCCAATTCCCTGACGCGGAATCTGGCGCAACTGCTGTTTGACTGACTGAATCGCTTCTCCCCAATCGGTGAAGGGGTTTAAGTTCAGCCAAACGGGGAAAAGGCTGGTAAACCATCCCACCGTGCGCGACAGATCAATCTCGTCAAACAGGTCTTCCCGCCCGTGTCCTTCCAGGTCGAGCCGCAGCGTGAAACCGCCTGTCCAGCCTGCAAACGCCTGGGCGAGTGTCGTTAGCAGTACATCGTTAATCTGAGTTCGATAAACGGCTGGAATGTCCTGCAAGAGTGCCTGAGTTTCCGCCGCATCTAACGAGGTTGTGACGGTGGCGATCGCCGCAACGGTGTTCTCTCCCTCTAGGTTATCCATCGGTAGAGGACTGGGGTGCTGCTGTAAGGACAGCCAGATATCCAGTTCCGCCTGAAGCTCGTCTGACTCTGCATAGGTTTGCAGCCGTTCTGCCCAATTCTTAAAGGCAGTAGTTTTGGCAGGAAGGCGCAGCGGTTCTGATTGAATCTCTCGCTGCTGAAGCTGCTGATCAAGGGTCTGGAAATCTTCTAAAAGAATGCGCCAGGACACACCATCTACCACCAGATGATGGATTGCCCACAGCAGTTGATTGGGCGATCGCACCCCGATGAAACAGCACCAGCCGCAGCAAGGGCCCAACGGTTAAGTCCAGGCTGGCTTGTAGGGGAAGCAGGAGGGAGGCGATCGCCGCAGATTGCCGCGCTTCGGGCAGGGCTGAAAGGTCAATTTGCAGGCAGGGCGTTGCTTCCTCTAGCCCAGAATGCCACTGCTGCCATCCGGTTTCCTTTTCCTGGAAACGCAGCCGCAGCGCGTCGTGATGTTCTAAAAGCCGCTGTACGATTTGCTCTAGCCGAGGCAGCGTCAGCGTTGGGGGAACTTCCAGCAACAGCGATTGGTTCCAGTGATGGCGCTCGACTAAGGGCTGGTCAAAAAACCAGTGCTGAATTGGAGTCAGGGGCAGCGTTCCCGTAACTAATCCCTGGGGGGCGAGCGCCCTGGGTGCGGTATCAACCACGAGCGCCAGTTCTGCAATGGTTTGGTGCTGAAACAGTTGCTTGGGGGTGAACTGAAGTCCTTCCTGGTTGGCTCTGGCGATGACTTGAATGCTGAGAATGGAGTCTCCCCCCAGTTCAAAGAAGTTGTCGTGAATGCCGACCGTTTCGACTCTTAGCACTTCTCGCCAGATGGCTGTCAGCGTTTGCTCAATGGCTGTGCGGGCAGGGGTGTAGCTTGCTTCTAATCGGTCTAATTGCGGTGGTGGCAAAACGCGTCGATCGAGCTTGCCGTTGGCAGTCAGCGGTAGTTTCTCTAGCCGGACAAAACTGGCTGGCACCATGTAGCTGGGCAGTCGGTCTTGCACCCATCGCCGCAGGTCGCTCAAAACCGCTTGCTCTTCTGGGCAAACCCCCGGAAAAACTTCTGAGCAAACCACATAGGCAGCCAGGCGTTTCTGCCCTGGCTCATCTTCCCGCACCATCACGACCACATCCTGCACGTGTGGATGCTGGCTCAGGGTCGATTCAATTTCTCCTAGCTCGATCCGAAATCCGCGCAGCTTTACCTGCTGGTCAGCCCGTCCCCAATATTCCAAACCGCCATCTGCCCGGTAGCGAGCCAGATCTCCGGTGCGATAGAGCCGTGCGCCAGGGCGATCGCTGTAGGGATGGGGGATAAACCGCTCGGCAGTCAAACCCGGATGGTTGAAATAGCCTCGTGCCAAGCCTGCACCACCGACATAAATTTCACCGGGCACCCCCAGCGGCACGGGCTGAAGCTGCGAATCGAGCAGGTAAAGCTGGAGGTCTGGAATCGGCTGACCAATTAGGCTGGTGGGGCTGATTTGACTCGACTGCACGGGGCAATAGGTGACATGAACCGTCGTTTCGGTGATGCCATACAGATTCACAAGCTGAGGCGTGTCTCCGTGTCGGTCAAACCAGGGACGCAAACTCTGAAACTCCAGGGACTCTCCCCCAAACATCACCAGGCGCAAACGCAGCGGCAGATTTGAGGCGGCGAGTGGCTCTGCCTGCATCAGTTGGCGAAAGGCGGAAGGGGTTTGGTTCAGCACGGTTACGCCCTGTTGCAGCAAGAGCGCGTAGAAGGCAGCGGGCGATCGGCTCAACTCATAGGGCACCACCACGAGCCGTCCGCCGTAGAGCAGTGCCCCCCAAATCTCCCAAGCTGAAAAATCAAAGGCGTGGGAGTGGAACCAGGTCCAAACATCCCGACGGTTGAAGTTAAACCAGGACTGCGTTGTGGTGAACAGGCGAGTCACGTTGCGGTGCGGAATCGCCACGCCTTTGGGCTGTCCGGTTGAGCCGGAGGTGTAAATGATGTAAGCCAGGTTGTCTGGAAAAACGGGGAGGTGAAGCGGCGCATCGCTAGCCGCAGTCATGGAGAGATCCGTGTCCAAACAGATTGAAGGAACCGAGAGGGAAAGTGATTCAACCAGGTCAGACTGAGTTAGTAGAAGCGAAACTTCCGCATCGGACAGGATGAACGCCAGCCTTTCGGGTGGATAGGCCGGATCGAGCGGCACATAGGCGGCACCGCTTTTCAAAATGCCCAGGATGGCAATGATGGTGGTGAGCGATCGCTCCACATACAGCCCTACTCGTGACTCAATGCCAATGCCCTGGTTTTGCAGGTAGTGAGCCAGTTGATTGCTGCGCCGATCGAGTTCCCGATAGGTGAGGTGCTGGTCTGCCTCGGTGAGGGCGATCGCTTCAGGGGTTTGGGTTGCCTGAGCGGTAAACCAGTCGTGAATACATTGGGGGCGATCGAGAGTTGAGTGTGTCGCAATCGGATTTCCCAGAGTTAGCAGGCGTTGCCCTTCTGAGGCAGTCAATAGCGGCAGGCGATCGAGCGATCGGGAAGGTTCCTGAGTAGAGGTTGCCACAATGCCGTCAAGCAAAGTATAGAACTGGCGAAGCATTCGCTCGATCGTGGCTCCTTCCCACAGATCGGTGCTGTATTCCATCTCCATCACCAGTCCCTCGTCGGTTTCGGTGAGGTCTAGCGTCAGGTCAAACTTGGCGGTGCGGCGGGGCAATGGCAGCGGAGTCACGTTCAGCTCCGGCAGATCCCAATCGGTCGGCACTTGCAGCACAAACATCACCTGCACCAGCGGTGCGTGGCTCAAATTTCGGTCAAGCTGAAGTGCGTCTACGATCGCCTCAAACGGCACATCCTGATGGGCATAAGCCGCTAGCGTCACGTCGCGCACTCGTTGCAGCAATTCCTCAAAGGTAGGATTGCCGGATAGGTCTGTGCGAAGCGCCAGCGTATTCACAAAAAAGCCGATCAGTCCCTCCAACTCGGTCTGGTTGCGGCTGGCGATCGGGGTGCCCACCAGGATGTCGGTTTGTCCGGTGTAGCGATGCAGCAATCCCTTGAATGCTGCCAAAAGCACCATGAACAGGGTCACTCCGGTCTGTTGGCTGTAGGCTTTCAGAGCGGCAACCAGGGATTGGGGGAGAAGGTGCGATCGCCTTCCCCCGAAAGCGCTGCACGGCAGGTCGGGGATAATCGGTGGGCAGATGCAAGACGGGTAGCGGTTCGGCGAGTTGGGTTTGCCAGTAGTTCAGTTGGCTGTCATAGGGGGCTTGCTGCAACGCTTGCCGCTGCCAGAGAGCAAAATCGGCATACTGAATCGGCAGTTCGGGCAAGGACGCAAGCTGTCCCAATAAAAAGGCGTGATACAAAGTCGCCACTTCTCGCAGCAGAATGTCGATCGACCAGCCGTCCGCAATGATGTGATGCAGATTCACTAAAAGAATTTGCTCTGCGTCGGTTTGCAGCACCGAAATGTGGAACAGGGGAAACTGCGCCAGATCAAACGAAAGCTGAGTTATAGCCGCGATTTGCCGCTGGCTTTCGGCTGCTTGCTGGGCAGCGGGTAAGCCCCGCAGGTCTACCAGGGGAATCGTCAACTCAAGCTGGGGGGCGATCGCCTGCACGGGATTTCCATTCACCAGCGGAAACGAAGTCCGCAGGATTTCGTGACGGCGCACCACTTCCGCGAAGCTGCGCTGCAACTGTCCAGACGCAGCACTCCACCCACCCGAAGGGCGGCAGGCATCGTGTAAACGGCACCGGGCAG
>JAAUTN010000204.1 GCA_012031415.1 Leptolyngbyaceae cyanobacterium SM1_4_3
GCACAACATCCAGAGCAGCAGCTTGCGCGATGGCTGAGCCTGAGCCGCAACCTGACGCAAAACTGTCTCGACGGGTTCTTCCTCAGCAGACACGATGTAGAGTAAGGGTAACGTGCCCGAATCAGCAAATCTAGCTGCTCGACCAAATCCTGGTGAGGACTATAGGAATCAGAATCTGAACGCTGAGAATAAGTCATTAAACCTGCTTGCCTGGTATTTAGCATTAAACAGCGCCAACCTATCCTAGCGACCTATGAGCTATATCCTCAACAACCCTGGAATCGTTTGGAATCTGGTGCTGGAGCATCTCCAGATGACGAGTTTGACGCTGGTGATTGCAGTGGCGATCGCCCTCCCCCTAGCCCTCCTGATCACCCGCTATCGCTGGCTCAACGTGCCCGTGCTAGGAGCATTAGGAATTCTCTACACGGTGCCCAGTTTGGCGCTAATCATTCTCCTGGTGCCGATTTTTGGGCTAGATGCTCAGTCGGTCATCGCGGCGATGGTGATCTACACTCAGGTAATTCTGGTACGAAATCTAGCGGTTGGGCTACAATCCATCAAGCCTGCTGTGCTGGAAGCCGCCAGAGGCATGGGCATGAATCCCTGGCAGCGCTGGTGGCAGATTCAAGTACCGCTAATTTTGCCGATTTTTTTGGCGGGGCTGAGAATTGCTGCGATTGTGGCGATCGCCATTGCTACCATTGGCGCAAAATTTGGTGCAGGCGGGCTGGGAACCCTGCTGTTTGACGGCATCAACCAGGCAGGGCGCTATGACAAGATTTGGGCAGGGGCGATCGCCGTCTCCCTCCTTGCCTTCATCATCAACGGTGCACTGCTAGCTCTGGAATGGGCAGCGAATCCTAGCAGACGTATCCAGCAAGCTGCCCGTGCCCAGAAACGACAGCTAAACAAATTACCGAATCCCAGCTAAACAGGTTAGTGGTGGTAGTGAATAAAGGTTGTCATTGGTCATTGACCGTTGGTGAACTCTTTCCATTCGCAACGGAGGATGCTGTAGAGGTAATCGTCATACAATTTGCCATCTAGCTCATGATGGTCTCTCAACACCCCATCTCTGTGAAACTTCAGTAGGATTGGTTCCACTCAGCAAACGCTTGACGACAGACGCTGGATACCTGCTCAAATCGCATCTTTAACTTGTGGTTTACCTAACCTCTAGGTGGCTGTAGAAATCTTTGCAATGTCCCCAAACCGATTTCTGCAAGTAATGCCAGAAGCGCAACTGGGATTGCTCCAACTAGCAGAACAGAATTGTCATAAAGGGCAAACCCCAACACAATGAAAGTTCCCAGTCCGCCTGCACCAATAAAAGCTGCAAGGGTGGCGCTAGCAATAACTTCGACGGTTGCGGTCTTGATCCCAGCGATGATCACAGGCAGCGCCAGCGGAATTTCGACCAGGCGAAGCACCTGACCCGGAGCCATTCCCATGCCGTAGGCGGCTTCTCGAATCATCGGGTCAATGTTGCGAAAGGCGACATCGGTGCTGATCAAAATCGGGGGCATGACTAGCAGGGTGAGGGCGATCGCCGCTGACTGAAAACTTAGCCCAAAATAAGGAATCGCCAGAAACAAAATCGCCAAACTGGGGATCACTCGCAGCGCATTGAAGCCATTAATTAAAACAGTAGAAGCTGAGCGCGATCGCGCACTCCACAAACCCAGCGGCAAACCAACGGCTAACCCAATCGCCAGCGGCACCAGCACCAGCAGAAAATGCTCTCGCAGTGCAGCAGCTAACTCCGTTACGTTACTGGTTGCATATTCATAAGCCCGAGCAAACACTTCCACTGACTGCGCCCCTCACACTAACCAGCCTGTTTCATCGTTGTCGTGACGCTGCTGATGAACCTGAGCCGATCGTTGCAGCAGTTTGCCCACGTTGTTAGATTGCTGATCGCACCAAAGCCGGATTGCGGACTCAATCGCCTGGTTGCGATCGCCTGTCAACCGATCCAACCGTTCCAGTAGATCAGCATCAAGACTGACCACCACTTGCTGCTTACCCAAATCAGACTGCACTCCTAAAATTCGATCGCTCTACTAATACGTGATCACTCTACCTCATGGCGTTGGCTATTCGTCACCCACTCTCCCATCCGACAGACTGTAACCCAAGTTTTCATTAAGAATCGCATCAACTTATTTAGAATCGCATCAACTTGTAGCGGTGTTTTTCTCTTCAAGGCAGTCTGAACAATAAGCGGCAAAATGATCGCAATTCCAAATTAGAGTCGCTCTCAGCAGATCGTCTAATCTTCGAGTTTCGATCACACCCTGCACCGATCTCAACCTAATCGCGATGCGTACTCTCAATCGAGTTTTAGAGCAGAAAATTTTAGAGGCAGATGGTAGCTATCTTGACGCTCAAGGGCTGCAACCGCTAGAGCAATATTTTCAGAGCTACACGACCCGGCTAGAAACCTATCAATATTTCCGTGACCACAGCCAAAAGCTGGTTTTGCAAGCCCTCCGAAAACTAGCTCAGGTTTACCCAGAGCTAATTCATAAGCATGGACAGCGCTGCCAGTACGACATGACAGAGGTGCTGCGCTACATTGCTTTAGCAATTTTGCGAGATGATGAGTTGTTTTTTAAAGAACAAATGATGTCCTGGCTAGACACTATTTTGGTCGCCCACAAAAAAAATGCTCAGTGCCTGGTGTCCTATCGTTATTTGCAGGAAGCTATTCACATCAGCCTGCCCGCATTAAACAGCAGTCTGATTCGCCCCTATCTAGAAAACGTAATGACCTCTCTTCAATCCCACGCTTAGCCCCACGCTCAGGTTTACTTGCTTCTAATCACGCCTGTATTCGAGCGGCACATCAAGAGCGGGCTGTAGTCAATATAGAAGGGGTGAACTCTGGACTCGTGTACTGGCTGTCCTGCACAAAACAGACAGACTGCATAAGCTGATACAGGTTAATGTCTGATTCCAGCAGGCAAGCATGACCGCTATCAGGCAAAGTCAGAACTTTGGCATTGGGAAGCTGTTGCGCCAGCAGGTTTACTTCTGTGACAGAGGGCAGCAGGCGATCGCCCCGACTGCCAATCAGCAAAACAGGCTGTGTAAGACGCTTTAGCTGCATTTCGGTAACGTGAAACTCACGCAACAGCGACAGCCGCCAAACGGAAGCCTGTTGAGGAACTGATCGCATTGCCTCAATCAGGGCACGACGATCGCCCGCTTCGATTCGTCCTAGAGAGGATAGAAACGGCAGCAACCCGTAGCAGGACAACTGATAGAGAGGCTCCGGTAGCCATTGAGTAGTCAGCGATCCCCATTGCATCCAGGGGCGACGGCTAAAAGAAGAAGCGGGGTTAACCAGGATGATGCGATGAAACAACTGAGGCGATCGCAGTGCCACCTTCATCGCCAAACATCCGCCAAATGACTCGCCGCAGAGGTAAATTGGGCGATGATGCTCCCCTTCTAGCTCCGTCCGAATGAGAGCTACAACCTGTTCAGCAAGCTGATCCCAGCCTGTCATATCCGTTGGGGGAATCGCTAAACAGCGAATATCGAAGGTGGGTTCCAGCCCTTCAGTCTGCACCCTCAGCAACTCACCCGTACCGTCCAGCCCTGGAAGAAAGACAAACAAAGGTGCTTCAGGTTTGGTTTTTCGAGGAGTGCGAAAGTAAACCTGGCGTGGAATTGCTGACATATTAATAACCCTGGTGCAACAAGCTGCTGATTTCAGAATGACAGTGAGCAGTAAGGTCAGCGACAATCTTTTTGGCCTGCTTTCCCTGGTAGCTCTGCCGTTGAGAGGCGGTAATCCACAGTGGGCGACCTATTGAGATATGCACTCGCTGGTAAACCACCATTGGGTGCCAGCCTTCCTGGTCAAACAGCGGCTCAGACGGATCAAACCAACTCAGAAGCTTGAGTGGAACAACAGAATTTGTACTTTCTTGATGAGAGGCGATCGCCACAGGCAGCACTGCCAAATCCTGAATTGGCGCACGTAGCGCTAGATGAGCAAAGCCACGATGAAATTGTCCTAATTTTTCCGTCTGTGTATTTTGAACCATAGGCTGCGCCCCTTCCGGGAAGACCCCTACAGCCTGCTGGGTTTGCAGTAGTCGGGTTGCCTGGTCAAAAAACGTCTGCTGACGCTGTTGCGGTGCATCTAGCGGAAAGCAGCCCAGTCGCGTCACGACCTCGCGCATCAGGGGCACCTGCCCCATATAGTGGTGACAGGCAAACCGAATTGGGCGATCGATAGCTGCCATCAGCAGCGGTGCATCCATAAAGCTGCGATGATTGCTCACAACCAGGATCGCGCTGCTTGTGGGAACCCGATCTTGATGATGTGAAAATAGCTGAGTTCCCAGTGCAGTAAGCAGTTGACGGGAAATGAAAAGAGGATCATGCAGAAACATACGTAACCATTTTAAAAACCATCAGGAGCCGAACTCTGTCCTTCTTGCGTCACAAAATTAGCATGAATCTTAATGTTACTTTACATCACCAGTCTAATCTCTGGTTCCAGACACAGGCAACTTAAGATTTTTTGCATGATTTTGAGTAAAGTTTACGCATAGAATGGTGACGCTTACACTTCAACTATCACATTGAATTACGTGCTACTCCTAGTGTCAGCTCAATGCGTCTAAGCTAGAAGGGTTAACGTGTAGGCGAAGGCAGCATACACGTAATGCTTTCCTTGATTTAGTAGAAGGCAATTTTTAGGAGTACCGTTTAAGATTTCCATGAATCCTATCGCTACAGGTAATCGTACATTTGCAATAACTACACCGATTTACTACGTAAATGATGTACCTCATATTGGCAGTGCTTACACCACAATTGCTGCTGATGTGATTGCCCGTTTTCATCGCCTCCAGGGAATTTCAACACTGATGATTACGGGTACGGATGAACATGGACAGAAGATTCAACGCACGGCCGAAGCGCTAGGGCGATCGCCCAAGACCACTGTGATTTGATTTCAGGCAGCTTTCAAGAGCTCTGGAAGCTGCTAAATATTCAGCCTGATCGCTTCATTCGCACCACCTCGCCCCGGCATGAGGCGATCGTGCGCGAATTCTTTGACCGCGTTTGGCAGGATGGCGATATTTATCTGGGGCAGCAGCAGGGCTGGTACTGTGTTTCTTGCGAAGAATTTAAAGAAGAGCGAGATCTTTTGGACGGACATCGCTGCCCAATTCATATCAACAAAGAAGCAGAATGGCGGGACGAACAAAATTATTTCTTTCGCCTCTCCAAATATCAGGAGCCGCTAGAAGCGCTTTATCAACAGCAGCCCGACTTCATTCAGCCTGAGAGCCGTCGCAATGAGGTGCTAAGTTTTGTAGAGCGTGGGCTTCAGGATTTTTCAATTTCACGAGTTAGCGTAGATTGGGGGTTTCCGGTGCCCGTTGATCCCAAGCACACAATCTACGTCTGGTTTGACGCGCTGCTGGCATACGTCACGGCCCTGCTTGATCCCGACGCTGCGCCGACCCTAGAAAACGCTTTGTCTCACTGGTGGCCCATGAATCTGCACCTGATTGGCAAAGACATCTTGCGGTTTCATGCAGTTTATTGGCCTGCTATGTTAATGTCGGCAGGGGTATCTACACCAAGACAGGTTTTTGGTCATGGTTTTTTGACCAAGGACGGGCAAAAAATGGGCAAGACTCTAGGAAATACGCTCGACCCTGTAGATTTAACAAACCGTTATGGGTCGGATGCCGTTCGCTACTATTTCCTCAAGGAAATTGAGTTTGGGCGGGATGGCGACTTTAACGAAGTTCGGTTCGTCAATATTCTTAACGCCGACCTGGCAAATGATTTGGGTAATCTGCTCAATCGTACTTTGAAGATGGCGCAAAAATATTGCGATCGCCATGTCCCTAATGTGTCTGCTCAAGATATCCCTGCTGAAAACGTCCTCAAGTCAAAAGGTTTAGCACTCGGTAATCAGGTTGCTCAGGCATATCAGTCCTTAGCGTTTAGTCATGCCTGCGACAGCGTTCTAGCTCTAGTTCGGGCTAGCAATAAATATGTAGACGAACAAGCCCCCTGGACGCTCTACAAGAAAGGAGATCAGGCTGCGGTCGAGCGGGTGCTATACAGTGTTCTAGAGTCTGTTAGGTTGGCGGCCTACCTGCTGTCGCCGATCATTCCCAACATCAGCAATGCAGTCTATCAACAGCTTGGTTTTTCTGCTGACTTTAACAATCGGGATATAAATTCCTCTGCCCCATTCATAATTCATGCTGCCTGGGGAACCCTACCTGCTAATCAGTTGCTTGGCGATCCCCAACCGATTTTTCAGCGGCTTGAGCCTCCACTTTAGAACTGAACTGCTTCACATTAGGCACTATCTCCTATCAGCCTAAATTCTCCCGGGTCTATAAAACTTTTCACTTTTTCATAAAATGAGGTCTTAAAACCATGTTTACTAATGTAGAAAATGATTCTGTTTTTACGCCAGAGCAGGTACTAGAAAACCGTGGCCGAGTTGCAATCTTTATCGACGGCTCTAACTTATTCTACGCTGCCTTGCAGTTGGGGATCGAGATCGACTATACCAAATTGCTCTATCGCTTGACGGCTGGCTCTCGCCTGTTGCGCTCGTTCTTCTACACCGGAGTCGATCGCACTAACGAAAAGCAGCAGGGGTTTTTACTGTGGATGCGTCGCAACGGCTATCGGGTTATTTCAAAAGATTTGGTGCAGCTACCTGACGGTTCAAAAAAGGCAAATCTGGATGTTGAAATTGCAGTGGACATGATGGCTCTGGTTGGTGCCTACGACACAGCCATTCTGGTTAGCGGTGATGGCGACCTTGCCTATGCGGTTGATGCAGTCAGCTATCGTGGAGTGCGCGTAGAAGTTGTCAGCCTCCGCTCAATGACCAGCGACAGTTTAATCAATGTCGCCGATCGCTACATCGATTTAGATAACATTAAAGAAGATATCCAAAAAACGCCCCGGCAAAACTACACTTACCGCCCACTTTCTAGCATCGGCATTGTAGACGATCAGACTGAAGGTTAAACAGAATGCGTTCTAAAATAGCGCCCTTGAGTCGCTCTGTAGCACTGTCGCTTGTTGTCATAACCCTAATGTCTGGACTTTCTGGATGCAGGAGGAGCAACAGGGCGGCTGATCGGTTGGCAGAAGATAGTTCAGCGGTGCAAAACCTGGAAAGCAATTTGACGTTTAACGACATCACGCTAAACCAGGCAGACGACCAGGGGCAAACACTCTGGAAAATTGAAGCTGACCAGGCCACCTACAGCCAGGATCAACAGGTCGCCAGAGTTGAAAACCCTGAAGGAGAGCTATTTCAAGACGGCAAAGCCGTGTTCCAGGTTAGTGCCCAGAGTGGAGAGGTACAGCAGGATGGGGAGAAGGTTGTCCTCAACGGGGAGATTGTAGCCAAAGACCTGCGAGATGGAATGGTGATGCGAGGCAACCAGCTAGAGTGGCTCCCTCAGGAAGACTTGCTGATTGTCCGAGAGGGCCTTAACGTCACCCACCCACAACTCAGAGTCTCAGCGACAGAGGCTAGAGCCTATAGTCGAGAGCGTCGGGTAGAACTGCTAGGTAAAATCGTTGCGACTTCCCGTGATCCTGCTTTGCGGCTGAACGCTGAGCAACTTGTCTGGCGACTTCAGGATCAAATAGTTGTGAGCGATCGCCGCATTCAGGTTGAGCGGCTGGATGGCAATCGCGTTACAGATCGGGCGATCGCTAACCAAGCAGAAGTCAACCTCAAAGCAAAAGTTGCTACCCTCAAGCAAAACGCTAATCTAGTTCTACAAGATCCTCCGGTGATCGTCACCAGCAACCTGCTCACGTGGAATTTACAAAACGAAACTTTGGTTTCTAACCAGCCTGTCACTGTTCAGCAGCGCCAACAGCAAATTACCCTGACCGCCGACCAGGGACGCATGGATATTAGCCGCAAAATTGTTTACCTAAATCGCAACGTCAAAGCGGTCAGCCAGCGCAACCAGTCAGAACTGGACGCAGATAGCCTCACCTGGAACATGGATAGTCAACGAGTTGTTGCTGAAGGGAACGTAAACTATAGCCAGTCTAATCCTCCGCTAAATCTGAGAGGACCCAGAGCCGTTGGCAGACTGCAAGATCAGACGGTTATCGTTAGTGGCGGGCGAGTCGTGACAGAGATTATTCCTGGCAACATCAATTAGTCATTCATTCATTTAACCTGGCGCGTTAGATAGAAACAGGGTGCTGTCCATAAAAAGGCAGAACAGTTGACCAATTCGGCCGTAACCCTTGCTGCCAGCCCAAACGAGCTAGCTCCAGCAAACTTGCAGCGGTCATTCCCAACCCCCCTTCAGCCTGAATCAAGTGATAGCGACGCGTCCAGGTTTGCAGCACCTGCTGCCATTGCTTCTCATTCATGACGCTATCCGATAGAAGCTCGACCAGTCCCGCCTTGCTAATGCTGTAGATAGCAACAAATAATTCTCCTCGCTGGGCCCGCATCTGTACTGCTATGTCAGCCCCATTAGCTTGCTCTGTTAAAGCCGCAGGACTGGCAGCATCCTTGTAAGTTGCTTGCGATCGCCCATCCCACGCGACTGCTGCTAAAGATGAAATACCAAAAAGCGGCAGATTAAGCTGCTGTGCCAAAGTTCGGGCTGCAACCACACCAATGCGCGTCCCGGTAAACCCGCCTGGACCCTTAGCAACAGCAATGTATCGAAAATCTTCCCAAGTCTGGGGCTGAATAAAGTCCGTCAAATACTGATGTAAATGGCTAGAGAGCGATCGCCCCAAATCCCAGTGCTGCGATCGCCCCTCTCCCGCAAAATTTCTCAACGCCAATCCCAAGTCCGAGCTACTAGTATGAATCGCCAACCCATAATCAGAACTGCTCATCCCTCACCCCTCATCCCTCATCCCTCCCCTCTCGCCAAATTTTAATTTTCCGATCCCAGCCGCCGCTAGCGAACATTTTTCCGTTTGGGCTGAAGGCGATCGCCGTCACATTTCCAGTATGTCCTGCAAGATCACACAGCCTCCCGGTTTCAACCTGCCAAACTCTAACCTGTTTGCCGCTGCCGCCAACTAACTGTGCGCCATCCGGACTAAACGCAATTGAGCGGATACCCGCACTTCCAGAAGCCTCCTTGGGCAACGTGTTAAGAACACCGCCCGTACCCAAATCCCAAAGTTTAATCGTATCTGCATAACAGACAGACAGCGTTTTCCCATCTGGGCTAAAAGCAAGTGCGTAAATAAGCTCCAAGAAGCCTTTTAGCGTCAGCAACAGTTCGCCTGTATCTACCTGCCACAGGTTTACTACGTAGTCATAACCAGCACTCGCAAGAACTTTTCCATCTGGGCTAAAGGCGATCGCCTTTACTCCATTCACCCAGCCTACGTGTCCTCTTAAGGTGCGAATTTCCTGCCCTGTATACAAGTTCCAAAGTTTGACCGTGCAATCATCGCTGCCACTAGCCAAAATTTGCCCATTTGGATGAATTGCAACAGTCGTGACAGATCGAGTGTGTCCAGCAAAATTCCGAATTTTGGGTCCGGTTTTCAGATCCCACTGCTTAATTATGCGGTCATAGCTGCCGCTAACCAAAAACTGCCCATCTGGACTAAAAGCTACAGCGCTTACAAAGTCGAGGTGCCCCGGCAGAGTCAGCTTTGCTTGACCCATCTGAGGATTCCAGAGTCGTACGTTCCTATCCTGCCCCACACTAGCCAGAGTTTGCCCATCAGGACTGAACGCCAGCCCCAAAATCGGAGTGAAAACGCTCCGCTGCCCTTGCACCGTACAAATGCATTGCCAGGTTGGAACTATGGAGTCAGGCAGAATTGGCTCAACCTCACGTAAGGGAACCGCACCAGAAGCAGTTTGTAATTCTTGTATTGTCTTTGCCTGTTTCACCAATTGAAGCGAAGACACAGGTTGTAAAGCGGTCTCTGGGTGCGAATCAGCAGCGTACAAATCCTGAAGAATCTGATCAGAGGTTTGATAGCGTCGGTTAGTTGCCCGCTCTAGCATTTTGTCGAGAATTTGACCGAGACGATCGCCCACTGGATGATTCAAATAATCCCGCCAGATCCAGGCATCTTCTCCAATGCTCAGCAAATCGAACAGGTGCATCCCCGTCAGCAGATGAACGCACACAACCCCAAGACTATAAAGGTCGCTCGAATATCCAGCTTTACCAATCGTTTGCTCTGGCGAAGCATATCCAGCGCTGCCAATCATTGTGCCAGTTCTAGCCAGAGCAGTTTCTGAAGCACGTTTAGCTGCACCAAAATCGACTAGAACTAGCTGTTGGTCTGTCCGCCGCCGAATTATGTTTTCAGGTTTAATATCTCGATGAATCACCTGATGGTTGTGAACAAACTTCAGAACAGGCAAAATTGCAATCAGAAGCTGACGAATTTGGGCTTCATCAAAACATCCAACTTCTAGCAATTCCTCAGCCAAATTGCGCCCATCCACAAATTCTTGAACCAGATACTGAGACTGTTCTTGCTCAAAATACGCAATAAGTGCCGGAATCTGTGTGTGTTTGCCCAACTCGTCCAGCCGCAAAGCCTCTTGACGAAATAACTCCGCTGCTTTGTTGCTGTCACGCAAATGCTGAGTTTGCGGGAAGAACTGCTTAACGACATAGCGCTGACCTGCCGGGTCTTGCTCATCTTTAGCTAAAAAGGTTCTGCCAAAGCCGCCCTGACCTATCGGTTTCAGCGCTCGATAGCGATCGCCCACCAACAGCTTTGAGCCACAACTCTGACAGTACTTTGCCTCAGCGGGGTTGTAAGGCTTTTGACACGCAGGATTAAAACAGTAACTCATGCAAAAGAGTAGCAATGAGAGTAACACGGGCAAGGAGCCATCTGCCTCTATCATGAACAACTTTCATGCGTTGTGCAGTCTATCTCCGTCTAAATACTGCAAGTTCTGCAAAACTCTCTGAACTCTGCGTATTTACTGCATTTCAAAGTCAAATTACGTTTGTTAGCGTACACTCTGAGCCTGACTGAAAGCCCCTCTAAAGCTTCAGGATGACAAATTAAGTAAACCTTCGCCTACAAAGATCTGGAGTTCCGATTCTATGGTTTCAGCAAACAGCCGTAGCGCTTCACAAAACACCTACATTCTGGAGCGATCGCCCCATACCAAAGGCTCACATCATAACTTGCCTGATTCTTCATCCTCAATTCTAGAATCCCCTCAGAAACTAGTAGTGATTGACCCCAGCATTGAGAATCACCGTAACCGGATGAAGCAGACTGATTCCACAGCAAAAAAGTTTTTGCTTGATCCCAACTTGGACGGAGTTGAGCAAATCACTCAAATCCTTTGCCGATACTGCGAAATTATTAGCCTTCATGTCATTTCCAGCGGAACTCCCGATCAGTTTTATCTCGGCGGTACCAGGCTTAGCCTCAGTAACCTCGACTGCTACGCCTGGGACTTACAAGACTGGTGTAGTTCCTTTTCTGCCACAGGTAGCGGCAAGATCATTCTCTACGGCTGTACAGTTGTAGCTGGAGGCTATGGCTTTGAGTTTGTACATCGTTTCAGTCAGCTTACAGGTGTAGATGTGATTGCCTCCAGTACTTGCGGCTAAATTTTACTTCTCGCTTTATAGTTCCTTGATGATTGCGTTTTTTTTGACTTTTAAGGTTAGAAACTAAGAATCATCGGGCATTCTGCAAATAGTTCTGGTGGAAGTACGACCTTACAGTGCAACCTTTTATGTGCGACATTCCTGATTGCATTAGCCCAAGAGATTTGTTTTGGCTGTGGTATAACCGGGCAACGCTACGCCAGAAAAAAAGCGCACGTCAACTGTTCAAGCGATTTGTTACAGCCGCAGAAACAGAACGAGTGCTTCAGGTGATGTTGCAGCTTGAAAGCCTATCTGACAATTCTCCTCACTTGTAATCTCTTGGCAAATCGCTGGCTCCCCTCCCGGTGCATCCCATTCTGGTAAATTTAGCGATACCATCAATTCTTGGCTTATTTTTGCTCAAGAGACATTGGTGCGTTAATGAAAAGAATATTGCTGTCTGCCCTGCTGGTTTTGATGCTGCCCCTGGGTGCCTGTTCGCCTACAGAGACAGCTTCAACGCCAGAAGATTCAGTGATTCAGCCGTTTGTCACAGGGGCAATTCCTGACCAAGACCCAGAAAAGCTCCAGCGCCTTTATAGCAAGCTGGCAGATTACCTGGAAGCAGAACTGGGAGTGCCCGTTGAATATCAGCCTGTCACGGACTACACGGCGGCGGTAACGGCTTTTCGGGTAGGCGATTTAGATATGGTCTGGTTTGGTGGTTTAACTGGGGTGCAG
>JAAUTN010000205.1 GCA_012031415.1 Leptolyngbyaceae cyanobacterium SM1_4_3
GGAGGGTAGGTGGGTGAGGGAGATCGGCTTCGTCAGGTTCAGGGGGAATGGGGGGTGGGGAGCCTGCTGCCAGGAGAGAGAGGATTTCTTGGAGAATTTTGGGGGTGTCGGCTTCGGTTTTCCATTCGCGCTGCTGGATGCGGTTGAGGTAGCCGCGCAGGTCGTAGTTGAGCGGCGAGTCCCAGGGAAAGTTGACGCGAATGGGGAGAATGACGGGTTTATGATTGGGGTGGCGATCGCGCAATTCTTTTGCCCGTCTGACCTCCTCCGTCACCATTTCGCTCGCGGCAGACTTGGGCGACAGCAGCAGCAAAAAATAATCCGCACGCTCCAGTTCTTCATCAACCCGCTGCGCCCAGTTTTCACCTAGCCGGATGCTTTCCCCTGCCATAAATGACTCATATCCTGCCGCTTCCAGCGCCTCATAGAAACGCTGGGCAAGGCTCAGATCAGGGTCTTGACTGCGATAGCTGATAAACAGCCGAATCTGTTGGGGCAAAGTGGGTGGCATAGGGGCTGTTGTCCAGTCGTACTTGCACTGGAAATACAGCTAACTTTAGTGCCAGTCCGCACGAGTAGCCCGATTTCTGCAAAAAGATTTAGGACTCTGAGAAAGCTCTCAAACTCTCAGAATCTAGTACGCTGCGTCAACGAAAAAACTGGGGAGGCATCTGACAAAATCCTCTCCCCAGTTTAAGAACGCAATCGTGATTGAAAAGTTTAACGTACCGTTCTCAGGCTATCCACTTTATTCTTAAATAGCTCTGTAAAGATACTCATGACGGTGCGCTGCCGCACTTTGATGTTGACCGTTACAGACATTCCTGACTGCAATGCAATGTCCCGCCCGTTCACGTTCAGAGTTTGCTGGTCTAGCTCAATTTCAGCAGGAAAGGTGTAGAAAGGCGTAAGTTCAGTGGGAGGTAGAGCATCTGAACCAATCCGGATCAGTTCACCTTTAATGTCGCCAAACTCGCTATAGGGGAAAGAGTCAATCCGCACGTCAACTTCCTGATTTTCCTGCACAAAGCCGATGTCCTGGTTGGTGATCGCAACTTTGGCAACAAGGGTGTCATCTGGCACAATTTTAAGGATGGGTTCAACCTCGCCCTGGTTAACTACGCCCTGAGCCTGGGTTTGCAGATCAAAGACGACTCCATCAACTGGAGCGCGAAGTTCCTGATATCGCAGGTTTAACTCCGTTTGGCTAAGCTGGCTGTCAATGTCAGCAATTTGCTTTTCGTTTTCGACGATCGCCTTATTCAACTCGCTGTCAATGGTAGCAACCTGCTTATCATTTTCCGAAATGCGAGACAACAAATCGGTGCTAGAAACAGCCATCGTATTTTGAAGTTCTTGCTGAGCTTGGGCGATCGCCAACTCTAACCGCGCCTTCTCCTGAGTTAATCGAGAGACTTCGGCTTGGGCATTTAGTACTTCTTGCTCCTGTCGAGTTCTCTGAAGCCGTCCGATTGCGCCTTCTTCCACTAGAGGCGCAATGTCACCCAAAATGGACTGGTCAATCTGTAAACTTTGCTGGGCCGCTGCTAGCTGAATATCAACCTGATTGTATTCACGCTGACTTTGCATCAGCTGTAGCTGTGCGGCTGCGGTGCGAGAATCTGATTCAGCGGCGATCGCCTGGAGCCGTTCTTGCTGCTCAGGCGTGAGGTTAGCCCCTGCGCTGGTGCCCCGTAGCTGCGACCGATACAGGTTGTTTTCTGCAATCAGAGCCGCCCGATTTTCAGTTAATGACAGAATTTCAGCAGGTAGGTCAACGCCTTCATCCGGTGAAGCTTGGGTTGCGCCGCTCAGTTGGGCCCGGTAAAACTGAATTTCCTGGGTTAGAGAGTTGCGAACCTGCTGGAGCGATCGCCGCTGTGCCTCAGATGCCGTTGGGTCAAGCCTCACCAGCACCTCTCCTGCTTCTACCCGCTGCCCATCCTCCACCAGCACTTCCTCAACCACACCGCCAACGGGCACTTCAACTTCTTGAACGCTGCCTTGAGGCTCGAGTTTGCCTGTTGCTGGGACAGCTTCCTCAATTTTGGCGACAGAAGCCCAAATTACAGCAAAGGTCGTGACGCTGACAATGCCCCAAACGATAGCGCGTGACCAAACCGAGGTTTGCTGTAGCACAACGGGCTGGTCAAATGCCTCAGTCCGAGCGACTTGGCTTGCTCCTGAGCCGTTAGGTTTGGGTTGAGCCGGAGCCGAGCCATTAGAGGGAGTTAGGGCAAACGATGGCTGCGTTTTAGCTCCGTTGTGTCCGTTGGTGGTGTGAGATTTAGTCATGGGTAATAGCTGGGTTAACGGCGGCAGAGTGGATAGCTAGAGTGAGAAAAAAGACTGAGTGGATAAACTAAAGCTCGGCTTCCTGCTGCTGATAGAGACAGTAATAGCGTCCTTTCAGTGCCATCAGTTCTTCATGGGTGCCCAGTTCGACGACTGCGCCTTTGTCCATCAGCAAGATGCTATCGGCATTTTTGATTGTGCTGAGGCGGTGGGTGATGAAGAAAACTGTGCGTCCTCGGAAGGCTTCTGCCAGGTTGAGGCAAACTCGGCGTTCGGAGTCGTAGTCTAGAGCGCTGGTTGCCTCGTCTAGAATCAGCAGGCGTGGGTTTTGTAGAACGGTGCGGGCGATCGCAACTCGCTGTCGCTGTCCGCCAGATAGCGCCGATCCTCGTTCACCGACGCGGGTATTGTAGCCATTTGGTAGACCCATGATGAATTCGTGAGCAGCAGCCACTTTAGCAGCTTCAATAATTTCTTCGGCTGAGGCATCCGGGCAGGTCAGGGCAATGTTTTCTTGAACCGTGCCGTCAAAGAGCAGCGTATCTTGCGGTACGATACCGATTTGCCGTCTGAGCGAGTACAGTTCGACTTTGCCGATGTCGTACCCGTCGATCATAATCCGACCTGATTCCAGGTCATAGAGGCGGGGCAAAAGCTTCATCAAGGTACTCTTGCCGGAACCGCTCTGCCCGACTACGCCAACGAATATGCCTGCCGGAAACTCTAGCTTGACGTTGCAAAGCTGAAGCGGACCGCTGGGGCCAAACCGGAAGGAAACATCATCAAACGTGACTGCTCCCTCGATTGCAGGCATAGGAATATTCAGGCGATCGACTTCACTTGCTTCAGGAGCCGCGTCTACGATGTCGCTCAAACGTTCCAGAGACAAGGCAGTTTCCTGGAAGTTTTGCCAGAGTTGCGCCAGTCGCAGCAGTGGGCTGGTGACGTATCCAGCAATGATGCGGAAAGCGATCAACTGTCCGAGCGTCAGTTCACCCTGAAGTACCAGGTAAGCGCCGACCCACAGCACCAGCAAGCCAGACAACTGGTTGAGGAAATGGCTGGTCGATCCGGCTGTGGTTGAGGTAAGGACGGTTTTAAAGCCAGCACTGACATAGCGGGCATAGCGCTGCTGCCACTGCCAGCGCGATCGCAACTCCATATTTTGCGCCTTCACCGTCTGGATGCCCGACACCACCTCCACCAGGTAAGACTGCGTTTCGGCGTTGCGCTCTGCCTTCACCCGCAACTGCTGCCGAATCAGCGGCGAAGCCACCATCGCCAACACCACAAACAGCGGGATTGTTGCCAGTGACACCAGCGACAGCAGCCAGCTATAGATGAACATGACGACGATGTAGATTACCGAGAAAACGGCATCTAGCACCACCGTTAGGGCTGTGCCAGTGAGGAATTGGCGAATGTTTTCTAGCTCGTTAATCCGGGTTGCCAGTTCACCCACTGGTCGCCGTTCAAAGTAGCGCAAAGGCAGACGCAGCAAGTGGTCGATGATTTCCGAACCTAATGTCATGTCGATTCGGTTCGTAGTATCGACAAACAGATAGGTTCGTAAACTGGTGAGAATTGCCTCAAACACCGCCAAAACCAGCAGAAAGACTCCCAACACCTGAAGCGTATCGACGCTGTTTTGCACAATCACCTTGTCGATGATCACTTGAATCATCAGCGGGTTTGCCAGGGCAAAAAGCTGCACAAAAAAGGAAGCAATAAACACTTCCAGTAGAACCTTACGATGCTTGTAAAGCGAAGGCAAAAACCATTTCAAGCTAAACCGCTGTTGTGGCGTTTGCTTGGTGGGCTTGAGCAGCAAGATCTGCCCCTGTTCTCCCCAGGTTTCAGCAAAGTCGCTGGGTTTGCGCCGGATGATACCAACTTCGGGCACCGCAATCACCAGTTCTCGCTCACTCGCTGCATAGAGCAGGGCATAGCTTTCCTGCCACTGAAACAAGGCTGGAGGCTCAAGCCGACCGATCGCACTTGCAGGTGCAGTGACAAGCTGAGCATTCAGTCCCATCAGTTCTGCAACTGCACCACAGAGATCGAGCGAAAGACTACCCGTTCGCTCCATCTGGCTGACCAGCACTCGCTGAATCACATCCTTGCGGAAAGGAACGTTAAGATGACGGCTAACCATCTGAAGGCAAGCCATCGCACTATCAAGCGAGCCACGCCCCCGAACGAAGGGATACTTGTCGGGCTGTAAAGGTTTAGTGCTGTCGGTTCTAATGTGAGGATCGGCTTCTTGCGGACGATCGGGCGCGTAGGGAATCTCTAGCTCTTCCGTGATGATGGCTTCGACGTTAAGCGGTGTAGGAACGCTAGAGTCGGTTAGCAACTCGTCAAAGTGCTGGAAGCCCACAATCCGTGCAGATTCGGAACCCGTCACCTCAATGTAGGAAAGGTTATCTTCGGGTTGGAGACGGCTACCAACGGAGAAACCCGCGATCGCCCCACCGCCACTCGCCAACCACAGCCGATTGTTACCCAGTTGGCTCCAGGGCGTGATCCCTGGAGGCAAATTAGTCACAGCCGCATCAGGCAGTGCTTGTAAGGTCAAATCTTTGAGAAGGGTGTCACCATTTGCCTGCCGATAAAGTTCTGCACCGAGCAGGTCAAAGGCTTCAACGGGATGGCACTGCGTTTGGAAATAGGCTGCAATGATGGGCTGCTCTTCTAGTAGGGTCAGAAAATTTGCAGCAGATAGCGTCAGGCAAATGGTTTCAATGGAGGCGATCGCCGTCTCACAAGGCACACCGCGCACCAGCCCAACCCAGCCTAAAACTGCTCCAGGCTGCATCAGTTCCAGCGTGACAGGGCGCTGAGTTCGAGGATCATAAGCCAGTGAACGAGCCTGACCTTGATAAAGAATGGCAACCTGGGCAGGCATTTTATCGCGCACCAGAATTGCCTGACCCATTCGATAGCGCAACAGTTGGAACTGGCTCGCCAGCACCCCCAGGTCAAAGGGTGGCAGCTTATCAAACGGGGTAACAGTTGAGAGAAATTCTTGGACGGAGGTTTTGGTATAAGTCATGAGCAACGGGAGTTGCGTTATCGCTGGGGGACGTAGGACTAGGAGAAAGGGAACCTAACTGACTTAGCTGTTCTTGCAGCCAAGTGGTAAAGCACTCGTTTAACAGACGGCGACGCATAGGGTCGTCAAGTTGAGCCGGAATGAATTTCTCTAGACGAACAATCACCAGCCACTCGCCTACCCGTGTCGGTGCCCAAAGCTGCCCTGGCTGGCTGACCGAGAGCATTTGGGCAAGCGTTGGGTGAGGCACACTTAACTCGACGGGCCCAATCATGCCATCTGTTTGAGCTTCTGGACCCTGAGAGTAATCCCGAGCCAACTCGGCAAAAGATTGTTCTCCCTCTAACACTCGAAAGTAAAGTTCTTGAGCGATCCCCAAATCTTGGGTGCGAATCAGGGAGTAGATTACGCGGTCAAGCTGTCCTTTGCGTGTCAGAAAATAAGATTCCAGCTTTGGACCCCAAGTAGCTTGCTTAAATTTCTCAACCCTCAACCCTCGTGTTGCCAGAGCTTCTAGCTGTGGCTGGGTCATGCCATAGCGACCCAGCCATGCCCCCAGCACTTCGTCAGAGTTGATCTGGTTTTGAGCATAAAACTGTTCACAGGCAGCGGTTTTTTCTTCGTCTGTACAGGTGATGGAGGCGATCGCCTGCTCGATTAAAAGCTCCTGAAGAAACTGTGGCAGCATTTGATAGCCTGCTAACAGCGACAGGAGTTCCTCAGCTTCTATAGAGCGATCGCCAACTTTTAGAACTACAGTCATTTCAGCAAGTCTCTTAGAGGTTTTGTCTTGAGGGTTTGCCTTAGGAGGTCTAATCCCAAAGGCTCTGTCTTAGAGATTTGGAGCATCTCTGCGCTCAGCTTGCCCAAAAGCTCATTCTGATTCTAATCAGCGCCTGTAAATGTTAGAAACATATTAATTCAGAAACACATTGATATTTTCTGCCTGAACAACCCTTTTAAAACTAACTGCTAGTTAACGCTTTACTAGTAGGGATAAGTCAGAAGTAGTGGCAAACTGACCTTTTCTAAAGACTTATTCTGACTATTTCTGACTGCCGGGAACTGCATGACCCGAATTAACCTAACCCAATCTTGACTAGACCCAGACGTACTGGTTCCTGTCCGTATAAAAATTGACAGAGCTACAGATTTTTCGTTGGGTGTCACGCTCAGCGCGGTACACAACAAAATACTAAACGTGCCCAAGCGCTTCGCGCTTGAGTTTGCGATCTAGATAGATTTTGAGAGGCGAACTCCGACGGGATAAGCCTTTCAAGACCCGTTCGTCTTGAAACTGATTGACTCACACACCTGCGTACAGGCTCGAAGAAGCCTAACTATAAGCCAGACGATCTTCCTGGAGAATAGAGCAAATTTACCCTTTTACCCAGTCCAGTTAATCATCAATTAATCTCGTGATTCCGGAAGTTTGATTAACTGCTATAGAATTGAAGCCTGATTTATCTTGAGGCTTCTATGTCTGCCGTGTCGCCTGTGCCATTTTCACCTGAAGAGATTGCTGCTGAAGGGTTAAAGCCAGAAGAATATAAAGAAATTGTGGCTCGCCTGGGGCGACATCCAAACCGCGCCGAGCTAGGGATGTTTGGCGTGATGTGGTCAGAACACTGCTGCTACAAAAATTCCCGCCCCTTGCTCAAGCAATTTCCTACAGAAGGACCGCGCATTCTGGTTGGCCCCGGTGAAAATGCAGGCGTAGTGGACTTAGGCAACGGACTGCGGCTGGCGTTCAAAATTGAATCTCACAATCACCCTTCTGCGGTCGAGCCATTTCAGGGTGCAGCAACCGGAGTCGGTGGCATTCTCCGCGACATCTTTACAATGGGTGCCCGACCGATCGCCATTCTCAACTCACTGCGGTTTGGCAACTTGGCAGACAGCAAAAGCCGTAGACTTTTTTCAGGGGTGGTTTCGGGTATTTCTCACTACGGCAATTGTGTTGGAGTGCCAACGGTTGGCGGTGAAGTATATTTTGATCCGGCTTATTCAGGAAATCCGCTGGTCAACGCGATGGCGCTGGGGCTAATGGAAACGACTGAAATTGTCAAGTCTGGCGCATCTGGAATCGGCAATCCTGTTCTTTATGTGGGTTCTACAACGGGGCGCGATGGCATGGGTGGAGCCAGCTTTGCCAGCGCTGAGTTGAGTGACGAATCTGAGGGCGATCGCCCTGCCGT
This sequence comes from Leptolyngbyaceae cyanobacterium SM1_4_3, assembly GCA_012031415.1. Lineage (GTDB taxonomy): Bacteria > Cyanobacteriota > Cyanobacteriia > Elainellales > Elainellaceae > JAAUTN01. Next base: position 7,549 of record JAAUTN010000205.1, read on the forward strand.
TCAGGTTGGCGATCCTTTCCTGGAAAAATCTCTGATCGAAGCCTGCCTAGAAGCATTCAAAACCGGGGCAGTCGTTGCCGCTCAGGACATGGGCGCAGCGGGAATTACCTGCTCGACTTCTGAAATGGCAGCAAAAGGCGGCGTTGGTATTGAGCTTGACTTGGACAAAATTCCTGTGCGGGAAACAGGTATGGTGCCCTATGAATATCTGCTGTCCGAGTCGCAGGAGCGAATGCTGTTTGTTGCCCATCAAGGACGTGAGCAAGAGCTAATCGAGATTTTTCAGCGCTGGGGGTTGCACGCGGTCGCAGCTGGAACGGTGATCGCTGAACCAATCGTCAGAATTTTATTTGAAGGAAAAGTGGCGGCTGAAATTCCGGCAACGGCTCTGGCAGACAACACACCCATCTACCATCGTGAGCTGCTGCCAGACCCACCGGATTATGCTCGTCAAGCCTGGAATTGGAACGAAGCTTCACTACCGGAGTGTTCGGCGGAGGGAATTGCGATCGCCCCCCTCTCCACAACCCAAACTCTAAGCTGGACTGAAGTTCTCTTTCAGCTACTAGAAACCCCTACGATCGCCTCCAAACGCTGGGTCTACCGCCAGTACGACCACCAGGTTCAAAACAACACCGTCCTCTTCCCCGGTGGTGCCGATGCCGCCGTCATCCGCATCCGCCCCCAAGAACCGTTAGAAAGCAGCAAAGCCATTCCCGAAAACGGCTCCCCCTCATCCCTCATCCCTCATCCCTCATCCCTCCAAAATCCCTCATCCTTTCAGACTGGCGTGGCTGCAACCGTAGACTGCAACGCCCGCTATGTCTACCTGCATCCTTACGAAGGAGCAAAAGCCGCAGTTGCAGAAGCCGCCCGAAACTTGAGTTGTGTGGGCGCAGAGCCGCTAGCCGTGACCGACAACCTCAACTTTGGTAGCCCTGAAAAGCCAACTGGCTACTGGCAGTTAGCCGAAGCCTGCCGAGGATTAGCCGAAGCCTGCCGCGAGTTTGAGACTCCTGTAACCGGAGGAAACGTTTCCCTTTACAACGAAACGCTTGATTCGGAGGGCAAACCCCAGGCAATTTACCCCACTCCTGTCGTTGGAATGGTTGGTTTAATTCCTGATTTGAGCAAAATCTGCGGGCAGGGCTGGCAGTCCGAAGGCGACTTAATTTATCTGTTGGGACTGCCTGCTAACTCAGAGACTTTAGAGGGCGTGACGTTGGGCGGTTCAGAATATTTGGCCACGATTCACCAAACGGTAGCCGGAGTGCCGCCAACTGTAAATTTTGCGCTAGAGCGGCAGGTGCAGGCGGCTTGCCGGGAAGGAATTCGTCAGGGATGGGTGAGGTCTGCTCATGATTGTGCGGAAGGTGGATTGGCGATCGCTCTTGCTGAGTCCTGCATCAGCGGTCAGCGTGGAGCCGAAATTTACCTGAGTGAGTTGCCTGCTTCCTGCCGCTGGGACACGCTCTTGTTTGGGGAAGGTGGTGCGAGAATTATAGTTTCTATTGCGACGATTCACAAAGCAGAGTGGGAAACCTATTTAGCTAAGAATTTAACCCAAAACTGGCAGCATATCGGGCAAGTTGCCGGAGCAACTCTCGCTGTAAGGGTAGGCGGTTCCCCTTTAATCGACGCTAGGATTGAGGAGATGGGCGATCGCTGGCTCAATGCTATCGAGCGGCGTTTAGCAGTCTGATTAGCCCAGCAGAATTTTGAGTAGTGCGGTAAACCGAGGCTGTTGGTTAACAAAAAGCTGTTTACGTTACCGTGAATCTATGGGATCGTTAAGGAAACATTAATTTGTAAAGATTAATTCATTTCTCCGCTGCTACAGTTGTTACGTCTCGTAACATTTATTTAGTATTCGCTACAACCTGTTAACTCAACCAGGAGCTTAATCCTCGCATGATGCCCAATCCTGCCGATCGTCCCTCTTCGGATGAAGATTCTGCCTTGTCTACTACTCACTCTGCTGGCTTGAACCGACCTGACAAACCGGAAGAAGCCTGCGGCGTGTTTGGTGTTTATGCTCCTGGTGAAGATGTTGCAAAATTGACTTATTTTGGGCTGTACGCCCTCCAGCATCGCGGACAAGAATCAGCCGGAATCGCTACTTTTGAGGGCGATCGCGTCCATCTACATAAAGATATGGGTCTGGTCTCGCAGGTCTTTAGTGAAGCTATTCTGAACGACTTACCCGGCGATTCAGCAGTAGGACACACCCGCTATTCCACAACTGGCTCCAGTCGAGTGGTGAATGCTCAACCCGCTGTGGTAGAGACGCGGCTCGGCTCACTGGCGCTGGCTCACAACGGCAATCTGGTTAACACGGCAGCGCTGCGAGAAGAGTTACTGAGATCCAAATTTAACCTGATTACGACCACTGATTCAGAAATGATCGCCTTTGCGATCGCTGAAGAGGTCAATGCAGGCAAAGACTGGCTAAAAGGCTCGATTAGCGCTTTTAATCGCTGTCAGGGAGCGTTTAGCTTGGCGATCGCCACCCCCGATGGCATTATGGGCGTGCGCGACCCTAACGGCATCCGCCCGCTAGTCATTGGCACTTTAGATGATCCTGAATCAGAAACTCCCCGGCGCTACGTGCTTTCCTCAGAAACCTGTGGACTAGACATCATCGGGGCAGAATACCTGCGCGATGTGGAGCCAGGGGAGTTAGTTTGGATTACCGAGCAGGGTATAGCCTCTTTCCACTGGGCACCCAAGGTTAAGCGCAAGCTATGCATCTTCGAGATGATTTACTTTGCCCGCCCTGATAGCGTTGTGAATGAGGAAAGCCTCTACAGCTATCGGCTGCGGCTAGGTAAGCGGCTGGCACTCGAATCTCCTGCGGCTGTCGATATGGTTTTAGGAGTGCCTGATTCTGGAATTCCAGCGGCGATCGGCTTTTCGCAAGAATCAAAAATTCCCTATGCAGAAGGGCTAATCAAAAACCGCTACGTGGGACGAACCTTCATCCAGCCCACTCAAAGTATGAGAGAGTCTGGCATTCGGATGAAACTGAATCCACTCAAGGATGTGTTAGTCGGCAAGCGAATCCTGATTGTGGATGACTCACTTGTTCGCGGCACCACCAGCCGCAAAATTGTTAAGGCGCTGCGTGAAGCTGGGGCGATCGAAGTTCACATGAGAATTTCCTCCCCACCCGTCACCCATCCCTGCTTTTATGGCATTGATACTGACAGTCAGGATCAACTGATCGCTGCAACTAAGTCTGTAAAGGAGATTCAGCAACAGATCGGCGTAGATTCCCTGGCATATCTGACCTGGGAAGGAATGCTAGCAGCTACAGAACAAGATAAGGAGAGCTTTTGTTCAGCCTGTTTCACAGGCAACTATCCTGTGCAAATTCCCGAAATGGTCAAGCGATCGAAGCTGATGCTAGAGAAGAACGCTTCAACAGAAACCTCTTTGCCTGAAAAAGCAATTCCAGTTTCGACCTCGGTGTAAGGGCGATCGTAGTTTGTGACGATGACCCGTAACCCTATTCTGCATACTCCCAGGCAGCCTGAAAAAAGTCTCGTTCACACTGCATTGCGTAACGATAAGTAGATTTCACCATCTGCGTTGTTGCGGCGTATCGGTTGGCTAGTTCAGCAAGCTGATCGGCTAAAGGCTCAAACTCAGGGCTGCTGTAGGTGTAAATCCAATCTGAGTAAGCATGGTCTGACCCGTGCATCTGGGCTAGCTTTTGACCGATGAAAGCATAGAGCCGCATACAGGGCAGCATTGCCACTGTAGTTACGCCAACCTCCTGACTCCAGGCAGTAGCCAGCAAAAAATCGGTGTAGCGACGAGTTGCTGCACCAGGTTCAACGATTTGAAGGTCTACTCCCCACTGGGTAGCATAGCTCTGATGTAGCTGAAGTTCTTGTAGCACCCCGGCTGCCAAATTGTGAAAAGTGCCAAATCCTTCCCAATCAGGAGCTTTAGCCGCAGCAACGCTGTAGGCACGGGCAAAGGCTTCTAGAAAGAATGCATCTTGACCGACATAGTAGGCAAATTTTGCTTGGGCTAACGTTCCGTCACCGATGCCCTGAACAAAGGGGTTTTCTAAAGAGGCGATCGCCAAATCCTGATTTGCCTGCCACAGGTCTTCTGCAAGAGTCATAACAATCTCTGGAAATAGCTCCATACAAACAGCCAGGAGTCAGAATTCAGCAAGAGCATTGCGCCCTCACTACTAAATTCTGACTCCTGGATTTTGGCATTTCAAGCTGAGAATAACTAGTTCACAGCAGCCTTTGCTGCCAGCGGAGCATCGGAGGAAACGAGACGCTCATAGGTCGCCCGCATCTTTAAGCCAACTAGCACCTGGAACAGACCCGTACCATTATTGGAACCAGGATACTCGCGGTGCTTAAGCAACAGCTCAGTCATTTCACCATAGAACTTGGTGGATGTATTGCTGAGGTGGCTTTCAAGGTAAATTACCTCTTCCAGCCGATCAAACTGACCGTCCACTTCTAAAACAGAGACGCTGTTGCCGTAGTATTCATCTGGTCCGTAGAACATCCGAATGCCAGGATAAGAGCAAGTTAGCTTACGACCGCAAGGAATCCAGTCAATCGTAGAACCTTCGTCAAACAGGTAAACTGGCTCAATTCCCTCAACGTTATCTTTCTGAACCAGACGAACTCGCAGCACTTGCGCTCTTTATCGTCCTTGATCAGTCTGGTCGGCAGGATTTGAATGACCACATCGGCGTATTGCCTT
>JAAUTN010000206.1 GCA_012031415.1 Leptolyngbyaceae cyanobacterium SM1_4_3
CAGTTGGAGAGTCAGTGACAGACTTTGAGGTAGGAAACGAAGTTTATTACTCGCCGCAGATTTTTGGAGAATCTGGCAGCTATGCTCAATATCATGTTGCTGATGCAGGGATTGTTGCGCTTAAGCCATCTAACTTGTCGCACATTGAAGCAGCGTGTTTTCCCCTCGCAGGAGGAACAGCTTGGGATTGTCTAGTGACGAGGGGCAATCTTCAAGTTGGGGAATCAGTTCTAATTCATGCGGGTGCTGGTGGCGTTGGTTCAATTGCGATTCAACTTGCAAAAGCGATGGGAGCCTATGTTTTACAACATGCAGTTCTAAAAATTTCGATTTTGTCAAAAACCTTGGTGCAGATCGAGCCATTGATTACAAGAACGAAGATTACGCGGAAGTTATTTATCAGGAAACAGATGGGCTAGGTGTTGATTTAGTTTTGGATACGATCGGTGGGCAAACAATCCAGCGTAGCCCAGAAATTATTCGCCCATTTGGCAGGCTTGTGAGTATTGTAGACACTGAAACGCCGCAATCACTCATCGAAGCTTGGGGCAAGAATCTGACTATCCATTTTGTTCTCACGCCACAGTACCGAGCAAAATTAGATGCTTTGACAAAACTAATCGAGCGCACTCAGCTTCGCCCCGTCATTGATTCAACGCTGTCCTGGGATCAGGTAATTCAAGCACATCAGCGTCTAGAGCGAGGGGGGACGCAAGGGAAAATTGTGCTTGAATTTACCAATAGTTAAACTGTCCTCACCGATCGCTTTAAATCGTCACCTGAAAAATAGCCCCAAGTAGCACAACTTAAAACATTCGCATTTTCAGTCAATGCTCGTTGAAACAGAAGGAGCAATTCTATGTCAACTTTCGTCTTGGTTCACGGTGCATGGCACGAGGGTTCTGCTTGGAACGAAGTGATCAAACAGCTAGAAGCGAAAGGGCATCAAGCGTTTGCTCCCACGATCGCAGATCATGGCAAAGGGGTGAATAAGAACGTCAACCATGCTCAATGTACGCAGTCGATCGTCGATTACATTGTTGATAAAGACTTAACCGATATCATCCTATTAGGACATAGTTTCGGCGGGACAATTATTGCGAAAGTTGCCGAAGCGATTCCCGATCGCATTCGACGGCTCATCTTTTTCGATGCCTTTGTCCTGAATGATGGAGAGAGCCTTAGAGATAACATCCTACCCGACTCTCAAGCGTTATTCGACTCTCAAGCGAGAGAATCAGACGATAACACGGTGATGCTGCCTTTTGATGTTTGGCGAGAGGCATTTATCAACGATGCCGATATCGAACTGGCTCAATCGAGCTACGGGCAATTATCGCCTGAACCGTATCAACCGTTCATTGACAAGTTGGACTTGAAGCAGTTTTACTCGCTGCCCATTCCTAAAAGTTACCTCTACTGTACAGAAGATAATGTCCTCCCTCAAGGCGAACAGTGGGGTTGGCATCCGAGAATGTCTAACCGCTTGGGTCTATTTCGGCTTGTACAAATGCCTGGTAGTCACGAGGTAATGTTTTCTAACCCGATCGGTTTAGCAGAAAAGATTATTGTGGCAGGGCGCGACTAGCAGCAGAATTTGCAATTATGTTTATTGATTGAAACAGGAGAAATAGAATGATACTTCAAGATAAAGTGGCGTTAGTCACTGGTGGAACTTCAGGAATTGGTCGTGCAACTGCGATCGCTTATGCCCAACAACAAGCAAAGGTGGTGGTGGTTGGTCGTCGAATTGATGAAGGTGAAGAAACGGTTCGATTGATTAAAGAAGCTGGCGGAGAGGCGATTTTTGTGCAAGCAGATGTCACGCAAGAAGCCGATGTTGAAGCAATGGTTGATAAAGCAGTTGGCGTTTTTGGTCGGTTAGATATTGCCTTTAATAATGCAGGAACTGTCGGCGAAAATCCCTCATTGATTGAGCAAACAGAAGCGGAATACGATCGCATGATGAACGTCAATGTCAAAGGCGTTTGGTTGTCGATGAAATATGAAATCGCTCAGATGTTGAAACAGGGAAGTGGTGCGATCGTCAATACATCATCTGGGGTTGGAGTCGTTGCACTTCCTACCCAACTCCTCTACACCGCGAGTAAACATGCAGTAGTAGGCTTAACAAAAGCTGCTGCACTCCAATATGCCAAAGCGGGTATTCGTATCAATGTAGTTGCACCAGCGGCAATCGAAACAGATATGTTTGAAGCAGCTACAGGTGGACAGGATGAAGTCAAAGCTTACATAGCAGGACTTCACCGATCGGACGAATTGGAACACCGCTTGAAGTTGCAAATGCAGTCCTGTTTTTATCATCTGACCTGGCATCGTTCATAACAGGTGAAACGTTGATGGTAGATGGTGGGTATGTAGCGCAGTAATTGATCGGCAGTGCGAAACGTTGCGCCCCAGTAGCGATCGATACCGATAGGTTCTCACACCAACACTGAAGGCGAATCAGGTGTGATGCAGCGAAAAGGGGCGTGTTTGAGTTCTTAAAAAGGAGGTTTGCTATGAAGATTCTCATTGTTCTCACGTCTCATGACCAACTTGGCGATACCGGAAAGAAAACTGGTTTCTGGCTGGAAGAGCTTGCTGCTCCCTATTACGTGCTGAAGGATGCCGGAGCGGAGATTACGCTAGCCTCACCGAAGGGCGGTCAGCCGCCGCTCGATCCGAAAAGCGATCTACCCGAAAACCAGACCGAATTAACGAAGCGCTTCTACACCGACACTGCTGCACAGGCTGAACTCGCAAAGACGAAAAAGCTAGCCGACGTGTTTGCGGACGATTTTGATGCAGTCTTCTACCCTGGCGGACATGGACCGATGTGGGATATGCCCGACAACGCGACCTCGATCGCACTGATCGAAGCCTTCGTGAAGTCCGATAAGCCAGTCGTTGCAGTGTGTCACGCGCCAGTTGCGTTGGTCAATGTGCGCGGAAAGAACGGCGAGTATCTAATCAAAGGCAAGCGCGTGACCGGGTTCACGAATGCGGAAGAAGAAGCGGTGGGCTTGACCGCGATCGTGCCTTTTTTGCTGGAAGATCGGCTAAAGGAACGGGGAGGCATCTACAGCAAAACCGATAACTGGATTTCCTATATCCAAGTGGACGGCAAGCTGGTGACTGGACAGAACCCGGCATCTTCGGAACCCGCAGCGGAAGAGTTGCTGAAGTTGCTTCGCTCTGTTTGATCTGAGCTTTTGTCACGGGCGCGAGCCTCAAAATTGATAATAGCTTAACCGCTTGAACGAGACGTAATCAAATTTGTAGATAGAACTCAGGAGAATTAACATGACCAAAGAGCAAACAGTAGACAAACAGGCAGTACAGGCAACCCCCAACCTGACACCCGCTCAGGAAGCCTTACAAGCCCTCTGGGATGAGCATCTGCGGCACGAGTTTGCCACTCACAACACCGAAGACACTCTCGCCACGATGGTTAAGGATGCCTACGTTAACCACATTCCAGTAATGACTGGGGGAGTCGGAAAACCAGCACTACGCGAGTTTTATGCCAAATACTTCATTCCGCAGATGCCGCCGGACCTGGAGCTAACCCCGATCTCGCGCACGATCGGCACCGATCGACTCGTCGATGAAATGGTGGCTAAGTTCACTCATACCGTTCGGATGGACTGGATGCTACCTGGCATTGCTCCGACAGGAAAACGGGTTGAAGTGGCAGTGGTAACGATTGTCCAGTTCCGTGATGGCAAGCTAGCCCATGAACACATCTATTGGGATCAGGCAAGTGTATTGGTTCAAATTGGCTTGCTGGATGCTGGAAAACTGCCCGTTGTGGGCGTTGATAGTGCGCGTAAGTTGATGAATCGGAGCTTGCCTTCAAATACATTGATCGATCGGGCTAGTCATAGCAACTAAACGTTAGAGCGAGCTTTCCATCAATAATTTACAACGGAGAAACCTCTCATGCCTTACATTACCGTCGGTCAAGAAAATTCGGCAAACACTGATATCTACTACGAAGATCTTGGGACAGGTCAACCGATTGTTCTCATTCATGGGTTTCCCCTCAACGGTCATTCCTGGGAAAAGCAGGTCTTGGTTCTGCTGAACAAAGGATATCGGGTGATCACCTACGATCGCCGAGGCTTTGGCAACTCCAGTCAACCCTCGTTTGGCTATGACTACGATACCTTCGCCGCCGATTTGAATACACTCATGACTAAGCTTGACTTGCAAAATGCTGTGTTGGTTGGCTTCTCAATGGGAACGGGTGAAGTCACGCGCTATCTTGGCAAGTATGGCTCAGAACGGGTGCAAAAAGCGGTGCTAATCGCTCCTGTCCCACCATTTCTGTTAAAGACGAACGACAATCCAGAGGGCGTTACTCCCCTTCGATGGCATTATGAAGCGATCGTTGAAGATCGTCCAGCTTACTTTTCTGCATTTTTCAGAGAATTCTTCAATGTGGATGTGTTGCTTGGCGATTGTATTAGCAATGAAGCAATTCAGGCAAGTTGGAATGTGGCAGCAGGGGCTTCTGCTAAAGGGACTTTGGACTGTGTAACTTCCTGGCTCACCGATTTCCGCGATGATTTGCCCCGCATTGATGTACCAACGCTGATTATTCATGGCGATGCCGATCGCATTTTGCCACTTGAGTCCACCGCAGCAAGACTGCCAAAGCTGATTAAAAATAGTCAACTTGTTGTCATTCCTGGCGGACCGCACGCCATCAGGTTAATCCCTTGTTGTTGGACTTTCTTCAGGGGTGATTATCTATAACCTTTTTTGGTCCAAAACTGGGCGGCAAGCTTCAAACATCGTTAAAGGCAGCAGGCTACACGCCTAACGAGATTGATGCAATACTCCTGACTCATATTCATACCGATCATAGTGGGGGGCTGGTCGAAGCTGGTCAACGGGTGTTTCCTGCCGCCACGCTCTATGTCGGCAAGCTAGATGTCGATTTCTGGTTTGATCGAGCGAATGCCACGCGATTCAACGTTGCTGAAAAGTACTTTGACGAAGCCGCGAAAACTGTCAAACCTTATTTACGCATTATGGGAACCAAATTGTTGACAAAAAAGGAAAAACCGGCTTTGTTCCAGTTAAAGCAAGGTGGGTGATAGAAAGAACCAATTCTCGGATGGAAAGGTGTAAAAGTCTAGTCAAAAATTTTGAAAGAACTCTTGAACACTCCACCGCCAAGCTTAATCTATGTTTTATCAGATTGATGCTTAAAAGACTGGCAATTAGTTAGTGGAGAACCCAAATGGGTTCTATAAGCTGTACAGAATGACCTTTACTTGATAGCCAATAGCTTAGATGTACAGCGGTTGTAGACTTAGAGCAGCCACCCTTTTGATTAATTAACGATATTACTGCCATACTGCATTACTGCATTAATTACTGCCGAACCGTAACTAAGCTGAAAGTTTGTTTAATGGTTTATATACCAGATAAATGTATAAACTACAAACATTAATTACTTACTGCATTACTGCATTGATTAATCAATGCAATTAGTGCAAAAATGTCAATCGATAACGGAGGAAATTATGGCAAATATATGAGATATAAAAAGAAGATTAGAGGGTTGAAAAGACGGATTAGACACATTCAAAAATGGAAACAGCAAAATTTCAACGTGAGTTTAAGTAATTCTAACTATGATTATGTCAAAATCAAGATTAGCCCTTGGCCAAGAAGTTTACGTTTTGCCAAACTATCACCGCCATTGTGGTACAGACGGTTAATCTTATCAGCGATGTTTGAAATTTACCACAATTGGAAAAAACAACTTATTGAAAGAGGAGAGCCTTTTTACTTAAAAATTTGGTTGTTTCATCCACGTTTTTCTCATTCACAAGTCGTTGCAGGAATAGGTGAAAGAATTGATTGGTACGAAAATGTTTTTCCTATCCCAGAAAATCAATATGAACCATTTCCCTATTCCGAGTATGCTTCAAATCACTACAATCTGCATGATGTAAAGTGGGAATTACGTATAGATGATTTTGAGCATTATGAAAAAATGGATGAATTGACACCCCAAGAAGTGGAAAATCTTCAAAAAACAGCTTACCACATAACTCAAACATCTGACGGTGATACTTTGTACTCAGTCTGGCTAGGCTCAGTCTGGGTTGGTCATATCCAATGATATTACTTATCAAGCACTAAATTTGAGACTGGTTGGTGCGTGACGACTTGATCGGCGTATCGCACTTCCATCGTTATCTATTCTTTATCATCATCATCCTTGTCTTTTTTCTTCAGTCCTAAAATCAACGGGGTTAAAGCTGTCAAAATTGCTGGTAGTAATGCCAGACAATCATAATATGTTGGTGCTTGCCCAACTTGAGGAGTTGGAATATCGGCTGTAACTGGAACGCCGATGTAGGTTTCAGAAGAGATTTCTTGAAAATTGTTTGTTATCATCAGAAAAATTTGATATTTCTGCCAAAACTAAGTGGCATTAGTTTTGATAGGTGAACAATTGACCCAGTAGTGAGTGCTTTCTCATTGCTGGGTTATTCTATTAGCCTCATTTTTTCAAGGCTTTAATTATTAGTGTTGATTTAACAACAATCGTGACTGCGGTTATCCTTTAAGAAAATCTCGCACATCAACCAAAAGATAATCGCAAACAGAACAATTGGAAAAAAGATATCGTTGATAGTTTGAATGGTAGTAGAAATTTCAAATGCTGAACAATCAAATAAAAGTGAAAACATGGTTCTACAACGGGATTTTCAACACCTGAACAAGATGATAAAAATGTAAAAGAACTTCTTGAAAATGATTATATTGAAAGGCAGCTTGAAAGGCTATGCGCTCACAGAAAAAATTGATAGAAAATCTTAAATGGACTGAAGACTATGAAGATTTTTTATTATAAGAACAGAAAAAAAGAAGTAATAAATGATTTTACTTGAGTGCCTGTAATTGAATTATCTGATAAATTTAACTTTATGTACTAACTGTAATGAACTCATTAAAGTTTCAAAATCATTTTTTTCTTCTTTTCTATATATGAATTATTTTTATGATTCAGATTCCAAAGTGCTGCAAAATCAAGGACTAAAATCCTGACTACGAACCTGCGAACTTATTCTTCCTTCACAAATTGAAAATGCCTACATGTTATTATTCATTTCTAGTTAAAGCCTTTACGTAATCCCTCATTTTTTTTAATAAAAATTCATAGTCAGGACTTACGCAACTGGCACGCGCCGAGCGCCTAGAAACTAATATTTTTTTTAGATAGTTTTTTGCGATTTGTAACACTCATGTAGCAATTTTGTTAAATCTTGGCTATGTTGTTATATAGTTGATTGTCAGGAAAAATACACAATCTGATTCTTTTAGAGTAATTTACGTTTGGGCAATAAGTTGTGAATTATTACCCAAATATAAGGGCTTAGGGGTTAGGTATTGGATATGGGAAATCTAATAACTACCATGTTGTTGGTGTGTATTTTAAATTCAGAAGAGTGTTCAGATAATAGTGTTCGGATAATTAAGAAACGGCTAAAGTATTAGTTTCATCTGCTGTATGATTCGATTTGAAATTTGAGATTTTGGATTGTATTCTTCTTGAAAGAAGAGGCTTACTGATTTTAGATTGTAAATCTAGGTTTTAAGATTTGGGTATTTGAGATTATCCCCTGGTTGAAAGTCAGGAGCTTGTTTTTCTACCTAAAATCGAAAATCCGTCTTGGAAAGTTTGCTGGGACGGAAACCGACCCCAGCAACTTTCCGCAAATCCAAAATTGCAAGGTCACAATAGTTGCAGAGGATAAATTGATTATGCCAATTACACCAACGTATCCGGGTGTTTACATCGAGGAGATTCCTAGCGGTGTTCGCACAATTACAGGTGTTGCGACATCGATTACAGCCTTTATCGGTCGTACAGTACGGGGAAAATCTGACAACCCAGTTTTAATCAATAACTTAGGGGATTTTGAACGAGTATTTGGGGGACTTCATGTTGACTACCCTATGAGCTATGCAGTCAATGATTATTTTTTAAATGGCGGTAGTCAGGCAATAATTGTACGATTGTATAAATCAGCAGAAGAGCAAGATGGGATTGCCAAGGTAACTGTTGGCAATTTGAAATTACAAGCTAGCAGTGCTGGTGAATGGGGTAATAAACTGACCGTGACCATAGATAATCAAGGTATCACGGACGAAGTTGCTGAACGTTATGGATTAGATAAAGCAGAACTGTTTAATTTAACAGTGACCGATGATAATCCCAACGGTATAGTTGAAAAAATTCTTAACCTCTCAGTGAAGGAAGGATTGCGTCGTGTTGACCGAGTTTTAGAGTCGGAATCACAGCTAATTCGCATTCAATTAAAAGAAGACCAAACTCCAGATTTGCCTGATTCCATCTCTTTTAGTGATGATAATGCTAGCGCAACAGCTACAGGTGGTGAAAAAAGTCAAGCATTAAGCGATTTAGACTACCAAGGTAGTAAAAATACTAAAACTGGGCTGTATGCTTTAGACAAAACAGACTTGTTTAACTTACTTTGTATCCCTCCGGATATGAGGAATGGGGATACTTCTAAAGCAGTCTATCAAAAAGCGATGGAATACTGCGTATCCCGACGCGCTATGCTAATTGTAGATCCACCTGCTAGTTGGAGCAAAGATGCAGAATTGACCTCTACAGCTAGGGAAAAATTAACTACTGATATTGGTCTATCTGGAAAAGAAGCTCGCAATACTGCACTATATTTTCCTAGAGTGGTGCAGTCAGACCCTCTTAGGGAAGGACAGCAAGATACATTCGTTCCCTGTGGAATTGTCGCTGGGATAATGGCTCGTACCGATGCAGATAGGGGTGTATGGAAAGCTCCAGCAGGTATAGATGCAGCTTTAAATGGAATTCAAGGACTAGCGGCTAACCTTACGAATGAGGAAAACGGCACGCTTAATTCTTTAGGAATTAATTGTTTGCGAACTTTTCCAGTTTACGGTCAGGTAGTTTGGGGGGCACGGACGTTACGAGGAGCGAATCAACTTGCAGATGAATACAAGTACATCCCTGTACGCCGTTTGGCTTTATACATAGAGGAAAGTCTGTATCGCGGTACTCAATGGGTAGTGTTTGAACCGAATGACGAACCATTATGGGCGCAAATTCGATTGAATGTCGGCGCTTTTATGAATAATCTATTTCGTCAAGGTGCTTTTCAAGGTAGTACTCCCCAGGATGCTTATTTTGTCAAATGCAGCAGTGAAACTACGACTCAAAATGATATCAATTTAGGAATAGTTAACATTATTGTCGGTTTCGCTCCTTTGAAACCTGCGGAATTTGTCATTATCAAATTTCAACAAATTGCTGGTCAAATTGCTGCTTAGTACTTGAACAACATTTTCCTTTGGAGTATCGAGAGGTTAGATAAATATGGAGTTTACTGTTAATCCCTTGCGATTTGACCCCTATAAAAACTTTAAATTTCGGGTTAAATGGGATGGTAAATATGTGGCTGGAATTAGTAAATTTGGCGCTCTCAAACGTACGACAGAAGTAGTGACACATCGTGAAGGAGGCGACCCCAGTACCTCGCGCAAGTCACCAGGAAGAACCGAATATGAAGCAATTATGTTAGAAAGGGGTGTCACTCACGACTTAGAATTTGAAAAGTGGGCGAGTAAGGTATGGAACTATAAAAATGCTCAAGCAGGAGCAGAACAGAGGACTCAAGAAGTATCTCTAGCTGATTTTCGCAAAGACATTATTGTTGATGTCTTTAATGAAGCCGGTCAAAAAGCTATATCTTACAAAATTTATCGCTGTTGGGTGTCTGAATATCAAGCTTTACCAGAACTTGATGCCAATGCGAATGCAGTTGCGATTCAACATATCAAATTGGAAAATGAAGGCTGGGAAAGAGATGAAGAAGTTAAAGAACCCAAAGAAGAAAGTTTTTAAATAAAAATAGCTTATGCGTGCATTGTCTGCTGGGGAATTATTAACTATTTGGGAACAAGGATTAATGCAGCAGCCTGTACAACAAGCATTAGACTTGTTAACGGTTGCTTGTCCAGAAATTTCTTATTCACAAATAGCACAATTGAGTATCGGACAAAGGGATGCTTTATTGCTAACTTTGCGCGAGTGTACATTTGGTTCTCAGATTCAGAGCTTAGCGACTTGCGGTAAATGTGGGGAACATTTGGAACTCACTTTTGATGTTTCAGATATCCGCACTACTACACCTATCGAACCTCTGGAAAGTTGTTCTGTGCAAGTTGATAGTTGGGAAATTGAGTTTCGCTTACCTAATAGTTTAGATTTAATGATGATAGTCTCTACCGATTCCTCCCCAAGCGCACTCTTGGAACGCTGTTTGTTACAGGTACGGGAAGGGGAGGAAATTCAACCGCTAGCAAAGCTTCCCACTGAAATTGCTAGTACTGTAGTAACTCAAATGGCAAAACTTGACCCCCAAGCAGACGTGCAACTCAATCTCTGTTGTCCCGCTTGCAGTCATCGATGGCTCTCTACTTTTGATATTGTTTCCTTTTTCTGGAGCGAAATTCATGCTTGGGCAATTCGCACTCTCCGAGAAATACATATTTTAGCTTCTGCCTATGGTTGGGGAGAAGCAGAAATTTTGGCGATGAGTCCCTATCGACGACGATTATATTTGGAGATGGTAGGCAGATGAGTAATTTTCTTAACAATCTAGTAGCTAGAAACAACAATCAGTTAGAGATGATACAACCCCGAATACCATCTCTATTTGAACCTAACATGGTAATAAATTTTACACAAAATCCCAGTATTAATGATCCATCAGTACAAGCAAATATTTCAGAACCGCTCGGACATAGTACAAATCAGGTTGTTGAGGTAGAATCTCGCTCTATCCCTCCTCAAGAAAAAACTCAAATTGCAAGGGAATTCCCAAAACACAATAATTGGGAGAGGACGGAGTATATTACCCATAACTCTGAGGAATCCCCAAAAATAACTAATGAATTTTCATCTCCACCGCAAAGTCCGATCTCTTTTTTAGAAAAAACTCAGATGAAAAGGGAATTCCAAGGGCAAAATGGTCGGGAGAATCACGAGTATATTTTTACCCGTGACACCGATGAATCCCCAACAAATCTCACTGTTGAACATCAAAACAACTTTGTCACGAATAATTATTTGCACAGAGTAGAAATACGCAATCACAAATCGTCAGAACCCAAAGTGATTCAGCAGTCTCTTGCTAAAGAAACTTTCACCAAGGAAATTTTTACCCCCAAAGAAAGTAAAACACAAGCTCCAGAAATTCACTCACTTATTCCCCAACAGCCACCAGCCAAAATAGTAGAACAAGTCATACCGATTATAGAAAAATCCCCTATTCTCAAGGAAACTCCACCAACCCAAACGTTAATTACACCCGCTCAAATTAGTCCAAAAATTACAGTAGTAAAACAGTCACAACCAATACTCGAAAAACCGGAAGCAGCGCCAACAATTAACATTAACATTGGTCGAATTGAAGTTAGAGCAACAACTTCAACGACAGTATCCAAGTCAGTTAAACCTAGGGTAAAACCCGCAGTCATGAGTTTAGATGAATACCTAGATCAGCGTGGAGGTGGTAAATGAGCAATTCATTGGCGATCGCCACTGTCACAACTACTTTACGTTATCTATTACAACGACGGTTTGATAGTAATGGTTCTGGTAGCGTGAGTGTGACGACTAAGCCTTTAGATAAAGCCCGCGACAATAATAACGGCAATGCAGGTAATCAAGTCAATTTGTTTCTCTACCAAACTCAGCAGAATGCAGCTTGGAGAAATATGGATATCCCTTCTCAAGTCAAACCAGGAGAAACGGGATTACCTCCATTGGCTTTAAATTTATACTATATGCTGACAGCTTACGCTCAAAATGATGACTTTCCCGAACCAACCAGTCATGATTTGTTAGGAGAAGCAATGAGTGTATTTCACGACTATCCTATTCTCAGTCCTGAAGATATCAAAAACGCCTTACCAGCAGCAAATATAGCTAAGCATGATTTATATAACCAAATAGAAAGAGTCAAAATTACACCCCAAAGCTTGAGTTTAGACGAACTCTACGAAAATGTGGACGACCTTTCAAACTCAATACCGAATTTCCACAGCCTATGAAGTATCAGTAGTTCTAATCGAAAGTACTCGTCTACAAAAACACCTTTACCAGTATTATC